>NC_013947.1:5820778-6161038 GCF_000024545.1 Stackebrandtia nassauensis DSM 44728 | reverse complement strand
GCGGCCACCGAAATTCGACTGGCCGATGTCGGGGGTGCGTGGCAAGATAGGCAGCTCCGGAAGAAGACCTAAAACTTGAGTATAGGGGTACATACAGTGCACTCGGGCAGTACGAGCATCGACATCACCGGCGCGCGCGAGAACAACCTCAAGAACATCGACATCACGATCCCCAAGCACCGCATCACCGTCTTCACCGGCGTCTCCGGCTCCGGGAAGTCCTCCATCGTCTTCGACACCGTCGCCGCCGAGGCCCAGCGCCAGATCAACGAGACCCACTCCGCCTTCGTCCGCGGCTTCCTGCCCAAGTACGGACAGCCCGACGCCGACGCGATCGAGAACCTGTCGGCGGCGATCATCATCGACCAGCAGCGGCTGGGCGGCAACTCGCGCTCGACGGTCGGCACCATCACCGACATCTACACCCTGCTGCGGCTGCTGTACTCCCGTGTCGGCAGCCCGAACATCGGCGGCGCCTACGTCTTCTCGTTCAACGACCCGGCGGGCATGTGCGAGCGGTGCCAGGGCCTCGGCCGGGTCGTCACCGTCGACATGGACGAGTTCGTCGACATGTCGAAGTCGCTGAACGAGGGCGCGCTGCTGCATCCGGACTTCAAGGTGGGCAAGTGGTTCTGGAACATGTACTCCGCCTCCGGCTTCTTCGACATGGACAAGCCACTCGCCGAATACGGCAAGGAGGAGCTGGACATCCTGTTCCACGGCACCGACGCGAAGATCCCGTTCGCGTGGGAGGGCGGCACGATCAACTCCAAGTACGAGGGCGCCGTCGAGAAGTTCACCCGGCTGATCATGAGCAAGAGCGCCGAGGAGATGTCGGACCGCAACCGGGCGATCTTCGAGCGCTTCACCACCACCGGGGTGTGCGACGCGTGCGAGGGCCTGCGGCTCAACGAGAAGGTCCGCTCCTGCAAGCTCGCCGGTCTCCACATCGCCGAGATGGCCAGCATGGAGATCACCGACCTGGTGCGGGTGCTGTCCGGAGTGGACGGCGGTAGTTCGCAGCGGGTCCTGGACAGCCTCCTGGAACGGCTCGACCACCTGATCACCATCGGCCTGGGTTACCTGAGCCTGCACCGCGCGACCGGTTCGCTGTCGGGCGGGGAGTCGCAGCGCATCAAGACCGTCCGCAACCTCAACTCCAGTCTCACCGAGATGATGTACATCTTCGACGAGCCCTCCATCGGCCTGCACGCCCGGGACGTGCACCGGATGAACGAACTGCTGGTCAAGTTGCGGGACAAGGGGAACACGGTCCTGGTCGTCGAACACGACCCGGACGTCATCGCGGTGGCCGACCACGTCATCGACGTCGGTCCCGGCGCGGGCACCCACGGCGGCACCATCGTCTACGAAGGACCGGTGGCCGGGCTGAAGGAGGCCGACACCCCCACCGGCGCCCAACTGCGCCGCCGCTCGGGGCTCAAGGACGAGACCCGGGCCGCCAACGGCAAGTACCCGGTCGCCGACGTCAACTCCCACAACGTCTCCGGCGTCAGCGTCGACTTCCCGGCCGGGGTCCTGACCGTCGTGACCGGGGTAGCCGGTTCCGGCAAGAGCACCCTGGTGACCGAGGGCCTGTTGACCCAGCACCCCGACGCGATCGTCATCGACCAGACCGCGGTGGCGGCCAACCGCCGCAGCAACACCGCCACCTACACCGGCCTGGCCGACGGCATCCGCAAGCTGTTCGCCAACGTCAACGGTGTCAAGCCCTCGCTGTTCAGCTTCAACTCCGACGGCGCCTGCCCCGACTGCCAGGGCCACGGCGTCATCTACACCGATCTGGCCTTCATGGACGGTGTCAAGACCCCGTGCGAGACCTGCGAGGGCAAACGCTTCAAGAGCGAGGTGCTGGCGCACACCGTGCGGGGCAAGAACATCAGCGACGTGCTGAACCTGACCGCCGAGGAGGCGGCCGAGTTCTTCACCGAGAAGAAACTGCGCACCGTGCTGCGGGCCCTCAACGACGTCGGCCTCGACTACCTGACCCTCGGGCAGCCGCTCAACACGCTGTCGGGCGGCGAGTGCCAGCGCATCAAGCTCGCCACCGAACTGAGCAGCATGTATTCGCAGGCTTCGCCTGCTCCGACAGGCTCAATCGGCTCGGGAGCCCGAGCAAGCTCGTTCTCCGCTCGCCTCAATCGCCTGTACGTGATGGACGAGCCCACCACGGGGCTGCACATGTCCGACATCGAGAAACTGCTGGGCCTGTTCGATCACCTGGTGGACAGCGGGAACACCGTCATCATCATCGAGCACAACATGGACGTCATCAAGCACGCCGACTGGATCATCGACCTGGGCCCCGACGGCGGCAGCTCCGGCGGCCGGGTCATGTTCGAGGGCACCCCGCGGCAACTGCTGGACACCCGCGGCTCCCACACCGGCGACTTCCTCCGCCGCGAACTGGCGGCTTGAGACCGGTAGACATTCGTATCCCCTTTTCTCAGATTAACCCGGCCGGGTTTTCGCCGAACCCGGCCGGGGCACCCGATCGCGACCCGGCCGTCTGATTGGGTGTGTCCCATGACAAACCAACGCGTCCCGGCCGCGACCGCCGGGGGATGGAAACTGGGCGGGGACATCGAGGTGCACCGGGTCGGCTTCGGGGCGATGCCGCTGACCGGCTGGCCCTCGGCGGACCGACGGCCCGAGCGCGACACCGCGCTGGCGGTGCTGCGCCGCGCCGTCGCACTCGGCGTCAACCACATCGACACCTGTCACTACTACTCGCGCGACGGCGTGGCCGCCAACGAACTGATCCGCTCCGCGCTGCACCCCTACCCGCAGGGACTGGCCATCGCCACCAAGGTGGGGCCGATCTTCGCCGCCGGGGAGGACCTGCCGCCGGGGAAGCGGCGCGGCATCACCCCCGAGAACCTGCGCCGCGCCGTGGAGACCAACCTGTCCGAACTGGGCGTCGACCGGCTGGACCTGGTGAACCTGCGCTGGGACGGCGCGGTGACCCCGGAGGAGGGGACCCTCGAGGAGTCGCTGGAAACCCTTACGGCCCTTCGCGACGAGGGACTGATCCGGCACCTGGGCATCTCCAACGTGAGCCTGGCCCAGTACGAGCTCGCCCGCAAGGTCACCGAGCTTGTGTGCGTCCAGAACCGCTACAGCCTCGGCTTCCGCAAACACGACGAACTCGTCGACGCCTGCGAGGCCGCCGGTATCGCGTTCGTTCCGTTCTTCCCGGTCAGCGGCTTCGACGAGGACACCACCGCGCGGGCCAAGGCCGTGGCCGACCGTGTCGGCGCCACCGTCCCGCAGGTGGCGCTGGCCTGGCTGCTGGCCCGGTCACCGTCCATACTGCTCATACCCGGAACCGGTTCCCCGACGCACCTGGAGGAGAACGTCGCCGCGGGCGCGCTGCGACTGACCTCGGCCGACCTGCGCGAACTGGCCTGAACGGAAACGGCCCGGCCACCGCGACAAGCGGTGGCCGGGCCGGGTTCGCTCAACCGGGATCAGCAGATCACCAGACGGTGGTTCGGCCAGTCCAGCAGGTCGGTCTTGACCCAGCCCTTCACGCCGGTGGAGACGTTGCGCAGGTAGGTCCAGTACGTGCCGCCGTAGTACGAGGAGCAGTGGATGTCGACGGTGTGGCTGGTGTAGCCGACGCCCAGCGCGACGCAGTTGGTGCTGCGGCCGCTGCGGATGTTGACGGTGGTGGTGAACGCCTTGTTGTAGGCGGTGGAGTCCTTGTCGGCTCCGGTGGCGGTGCAGCCGAGCGCGCCGACCTCGCCGGCGGCCGCGGCGGTGCTGGTGGCGGCCACGCCGGAGAAGGCGAGCACGACGATGGCGGCCGCGGTGGTCAGGGCACGGGTGAATCGCTTCAAGGGGGATCTCCTATGTCATCAAGGGGGCGGTCCGCGCGACGGGATCGGGGCTCACGCGGACGAGTGAGACTCTATATCCACAGTCGAATGGAAGCGCTCCCAGCCCTGGGGGGCAAGGGTTATCCCGTCACGGATCACATCCGCAGCGTGAAGTACCGGACGGACTTGTCGCGGGTGCCCAGCTTGGCCTGCCCGACGGCCTCGAAACCCATGGCCGCGTGGAAGGCGTCCGAGGCGGGGTTGGGCGGGTCGAGGTTGACCTCGGCGCACAGCAGCGTGTGGCCCTCGGCCCGGGCCGCCTCGATGACGTCCTCATAGAACCGTCGCGCCAGGCCAAGGCCGCGCGACTTGGGGTCCACCACGATCCGGTCGACGTAGGCGAAGCGCTCGTACCGGGCCCGGAACCAGTTCAGGTTCTCCGAGTCGCGGTCGGTGTCCTGGTCGAAGGCGATGCACATGCCCGCCGCCTCGTCGACGGCGCGCACCCGCCACGCCACCGACACCAGCTCGCCGAAACTCTCGTCGGTCTCGGGGGCGAGCTCGACGGCGTGGGCGTTGTTGAGGGCGAGCAGGCCGGGCAGGTCGTCCAGGGTCGGGAGGCGCAGCTTCATGCTGGCCACTCTAGGACCCCGGCACGGTGAGATCGACGAGCTCGGCGACACTGTGACGGAACTTGGTGCACTCCAACAGGTCCTCGTGCGGGCAGCCCAGTCCGTGGTCGATGAGCTCCAGTGCGGCCTGCGCCTCGGCGATGCGTTTGAGCAGCGCGGTCCGCTGCTGCCGCAGGATCTGTTTGCGGGCCGCGCCGCCGCGCGCCTGGTGCAGTTCGGCGATGTCCTCCAGGCTGAGGCCCGCCTGCTTGCCCCGCACCACCAGCGCGATCCGGTACAGATCCTCCTCGCCGTAGCGGCGCCGGTCTCCGTTTCGCCTGGGCGACAACAACCCCATGGACTCCCAGTGCCGCAGCACGTGCGTCGCCAGGCCGAACCGCGCGGCGGCCTCGCCTATGGTGAGCGTCACATTCAGCTCGGTTGACTTCATGCCGACATTAACTCATAACGTGTCGGCATGACTGACATGACGGTTCTGCTGAAACGCCTCGACGCCCTCGACGACCTTCCCGACGCGGTGGCGCTGCGCGAACGCGGCTATGACCTGCTGCGGCCCGCCGACGGCCAGGTGATCGTGGACGTCGGCTGCGGCAGTGGCCGGGCGGTGTCCGAACTGGCGCGACGCGGGGTGCGCGCCCACGGCGTCGACCCCAGCGAGGTGATGATCGACGCGGCCCGGCAACGCTGGTCCGAGCTGGACTTCCACCTCGCCCCGGCGGAGCGGCTGCCGTTCGGCGACGGCGAGGTCGACGGCTTCCGGGCCGACAAGGTGCTGCACGCCCTCGAGGATCCGGGCGCCGCGATCGCCGAGGCGCTGCGGGTGCTGAAGCCCGGGGGCCGGGCGGTGCTGGTCGGCCAGGACTGGGACCACTTCGTCGTCGACGCCGACGACCACGACCTGACCCGGCGCATCGTGCGCACCCGCGCCGCCGGGATGCCGTCGCCGAACATCGCCCGGGGCTACGGGAATCTGCTGCGGGACAACGGTTTCACCGACGTCACCATGGAGATGTACTCCTTCCGGCCACCCGCCGAGGCGTTCTTGGGGACCATCGCCGAGACCGCCGAGGACATCCCCGGCGGCAAGGACTGGCTCGCCGAACAGCACCGGCGCGCCGCCGAGGGCCGCACCTTCATCGCGGTGCCGATTTTCCTGGCGGCGGGCACCCGGCCGTAGTCGCGTCGGCGTGGCGGGCGGCCAGCGCCGCGGTGGCCGCCGCGACGCGCTGCCGCAGCGCCGCGGGTTCCAGCACCTCGAACTCGGCGCCCAGCGGCAGCAGTTCTCGCACGGCGTGTTCGGGGTTCTCGATCGGGATGCGCGCCGTCACCCAGCCCTCGGCGTCGGGGGCGCCGCCGGTGTCGGCCACGGCGCGGACCGCGTCGGGTGGCCACAGGTCCGGCAGCAGTGCCACGGCGGCGGGCGACAGTCGCACCACCGCTTCCTGGGCGCGCAACCGCACCGACAGTTCGGCGAGGTATCGCGTCCAATGCGCGGTGAGGTCGAAGTCGGCGGGACGGGTGAACTCCTCGTCCATAGTGTCCAGTTCGAGGATCCGGGAGATCCGGAAGGTGCGCAGCGAACCCTCAACGCGGGCCACGACGTACCAGCGACCGGCCTTGAGCACCACGCCGAACGGTTCGATGACCCGCTCGACCTCCTGGGGCGCCTCCCAGCGGCGATACCGGATGCGCAGCCGGTGCTGGCTCCAGGTGGCGTCGGTGACGGCGCCGAGGAACCGGGTCTGGTCGGGTTCTGCGTACCAGTTGGGCGCGTCGAAGTAGAACCGCTCGGAGAATCCGGTGGCCCGGTCGCGGGCCTGCTGCGGCAGCGCGGCCAGCAGTTTCAGCTGGGCGCCCGACAGCGTGCCGACCAGACCGAGTCCGGCGGCGGCGTACGGGATCCCCGCCACGAACAGTGACTCGGCCTCGGCGGCGGTCAGGCCGGTCAGCCGGGTGCGGTAGCCGTCCAGTAGTTGGTACCCGCCCTCGGGGCCGGTGATGGCGCGGATCGGCACCCCGGACACCAGCAGGGCGCCGATGTCGCGGTAGACGGTGCGCTCGGAGACCTCCAGTTCGGCGGCCAGCTGCGCGGCGGTGAGTCGGCCCCGGTTCTGCAACAGCAGCAGGACCGACACCAGTCGGGAGGCTCGCATGCCGGAAAAACTATCCGGTCTCCCTGACAACAGATGGCAGGAATACCGGCCAATCTTGCGGACGACCCGCTCGCCCACCTCCGCGAAGGCCCGCCATGACCCTCACCGCCCACCCGCCCGACACCGCCACGACCGACGTCCGCGCCGAGCGGCTGATCCTGCCCGCCGCGCTCATCACCTGTCTGGGCAACAACATCCAGCTCACCGCCGGGGCGCTGCTGGTGCTGGCGACCGAGCGTTCGGCCATGGCGATCGCGTGGGTGTTCATCGCCACCGCCGTCCCGCAGGCGCTGCTGTCGGTGCCGTTCGGGCGGCTGGCCGACCGGCTGGACCGGCGGCGGCTGTGCCTGGCCTGCGACGTGCTCAGCGGAGTGCTGGCGGTGGCGCTGCCGATCGCGCTGGCGGCGGGGGTGCCGGGGCCGACGGCGGTGTACACGGTGACCTTCGGGCTGGCGGTGCTGTCGACGTTGTTCCTGGCGGCGAGCAACGCGCTGGTCAAGGAGCGGGTCGCCGAAGTACGGCTGGGCCGGTTCAGCGCGAACTTCGACATGGCCACCTCGGCGGGGAGCCTGCTGTCCACCGCCGCCGGTGGCGTCGCGGTGCAGCTGTTCGGGCCGGAGCCGCTGTTCGTGTTCAACGGCCTCAGCTTCTGGGCCTCGGCGGTGTGCTGGCTGGCGCTGGGCAACCGGACCGCCGCGCCCGAGACGACGCCGGAACCGGCGACCACGGCCACCGTCGCACCCGTGAAGCCGCCGCTCAAGCGGCTGGCCACGCTGTACGCGCTGACCAACGTGATCATCACGGTGTCCAATGTGCTCATCGTGGTGATGGTGGTCCAGATGTTCCACCACGGGCCCGGCACTCTCGGGCTGGTGGACGGGCTGGCGGGCTGCGGCATGCTCCTGGCCGGTTTCGTCTACAAGCGAGTAAGGCGACGGCACGAGGACCTGCGCATCGCGCTGGCGGGCTTCCTCGGCCTCGTGGTGGTCGTCGTCCTGCAACCCAGCATCGGACCGGCCGGGATGCTGCTGTTCCTGCCCGGCGGGCTGGTGTTCGGGCTGTCGCGGATCGCCTCGCGGACGCTGCTGCTGTCGGCCATCGACGAACGCCGCGCGGGCCGGGTGTTCGGCTCCGCCAATGCCGTGGCACTGCTGGCCTCGGTGGCGGCGACACTGGCGGTGTCCTACGCGTCCGACACCTGGCACCCCTGGTACGGCTTCGGGCTGCTGGGCCTGATCGTGGTGCTGGTCGCGCCGGTCGTGATCGGGACCCTGCTGCGGCGGGCGCGTGGGTGACCTCACGCCGGTTACGGCGGACACGGGGCGGCCGGTTCGGGGACGATGGACGCGTCCCGATCCTCGACACCGGAAGCGAGCACACCGTGGTCCCCACCCCGAAACTGGTCATCTTCGACAACGACGGGGTCCTGGTCGACTCCGAGCGGCTGTCCAACATGGTCTTCGCCGAGTGGATCACCGAGAACGGGCTGCCCACCAGTTACGAGGAGTCGGTGGAGTACTACATGGGCAAACGCACCACCGACTGCGCCGCCGAGATCGAGCGGCGGCTGGGCCGGGAACTGCCCGCCGACTTCGTCGCGGTCTACGAGAGCCGCTGCAACGATCTGCTCAGCCGTGAACTGACCACCGTCGACGGCGTTGAGGAACTGCTGGACCGCCTGGACGGGAACGCGACCCCGTACTGCATCGCCTCCTCCGGCACCCCCGACGAGATCGCGCTGCGGCTCGCCACCACCGGCCTGGACGCCCGCTTCGACGGCAACATCTACTCCGGAACCCAGGTGCCGAACGGCAAACCGGCCCCGGACCTGTTCCTGCACGCCGCCGCCCGGATGGGCGTCGACCCGTCCGACTGCGTGGTCATCGAGGACTCCCCGGCCGGGATCACCGGCGCCAAGGCCGCCGGGATCCGGGTGATCGGCCATGCCGCGCTGCTGCCGCCGCACCGGCTGCGGGAGGCCGGGGCCGACGAGGTGGTCGCCGGGATGCGCGAGGTGGGCCCGCTGCTGGGCCTGTGACGATCCACGAAACCTTCACCGCTGATCGCGGTGCTTGGCCAGGAACAGCGCCAGCTGGGTGCGGTCGCGCATGCCGAGTTTGCGCAGCAACGCGGTGACGTGGTTCTTGACCGTCCCCTCGGTGATGAACAGCCGCCGGGCGATCTCCCGGTTGTGCGCGCCCTGCGCGATCAGGTCGCCGACCTCGCGCTCCCGGGCCGACAATGCCTCCAGGCCGGTGCCGTGCGGGTCGGTCCGCAGCCGGGCCACCACCCGTTCGGCGGCGGGCGAACCCAGGACGGTCTCGCCGGCCGCGGCCCGGCGCAGCGTGGTGACCAGCTCGTCCGGTGGCGTGTCCTTGAGCAGGAAACCCCTGGCCCCGGCGGCCAGACCGCCGAAGATGTACTCGTCATCGTCGAAAGTGGTCAGTATGACGCAGGCGACCGACGGGTGCTCGGCCGCGAGCCGGCGGATCAGCGCGACGCCGTCCATGCCGGGCATCTTCGCGTCGACGAGCGCGACGTCCACGGTCGTGGTCGCCAACAGCGCCAAGGCTTCCTGGCCGCTGGCGGCGGCACCGGACACCGTGACGCCCGGTTCGATCTCCAGCAGTTTGCGCAGGCCCTGCCGCATCAGGGTCTGGTCGTCCACGATCAGTACCCGCACCGGTGTGTCGTCCACGGGCTCAGCTCGCCATCGCCGGACGGGGTGCCGTGGGCGCCTCGATGGTCAGGGTGAACCCGCCGGTGTCGGGGCGGGAGGTGGCCACGGTGCCACCGGCGGCCTCGGCGCGCTGCCGCAGCCCAGCCAACCCGAAACCGTCGGCCCGGTCGGGATCGGCGCCCCGGCCGTCGTCGGTGATCGACAGCCGGACGCTTCGCTCGTCGCCGGACAGCCGCACCGTCACCCGGGTGGCACCCGAGTGCCGGGCCACATTGGCCAGCCCCTCCTGTAGCGACCGGTACAGCAGCAGTTCCACGTTCTCGTCGAGCTCCGGCAGCCCGTCCCCGGCCTGGAAGTCCACCTCGAAACCCGAGAACGACTCCGCCAGCGCCGCCATCGCCGCCGGTCCGGCCCGGTCCTCCAAGGCCAAGGGCCGCAACGCCTTCACCCAGCGGCGGGTCTCCTCCAGCGCCTCGGTGGTCAGTTGCCGCGCCTGCGCGACCTCGGCCCAGGCGTCGCCGACGCCAGCCTCCCGGTACCGCTGCGCGTTGCGCAGCCCCAGGCTGATGACCGTCAGATAGTGCCCCACCGAATCGTGCATCTCGCGCGACATCCGGGCCCGCTCCTCGCTGACCGTCAGCTCCTTGACCCGGGCCGCGTAGCGCCGCAGTTCCTCGTGGGCCTCGGTCCGCTCCGCCAGCAGCCGCCGCGTCTGTTCCGCCTGCCGCTGTTCGGATTGCAGCACCTTCGCCATCGCGATGGCCCACAGCGCGAACACCACCGAGATCGCCGTCTCGATGACCGCGATCGCGACGCTGCCGCGGTACCACCACGAGATCCCGAACGACGTCACCGCCAGCGCGACGACGTAGCCCAACGCGAACCGCAGCCCGAACGCGAACACGATGTGGACGGTCACCATCGCCTCCAGCACGATCGCCGCCCAGCCGCCCACCGACAGCAGCAGCGTCACGGCCGCGACGAACACGACGCTGGCCAGCTTCGTGAACCGGCCGCCGTCCCGCGACCAGCGCAGCAGCGGCCACACCACGGCGGCCACCACCGTCGCCGCCAGGAAACCCCAGGCGTTCAACGGTTCCGAACCGCCCGAAGCCGGGATGTCCAGGCGCAGGAACCCCAGGTCCAGGGCGCTGGACGTCAGCAGCAGCGCCACCGCGAAGTAGAACAGGCCGCTCAGGAACAACGGCGCCCGTCCATTGTTGACACGGACCCAGCGTCGGCCGCCGACCCCGTCACGATCGGTGTTCATGACCCCAAGCTAGCAACGATTCCGGTGCGGGGCACGGCCGTGACGGGCGGAGCGCCTGGTAGCGGCGGGTGCGACCGTGCCAAGACATGACCGTGGTCATGGTGCGGCCATGACCGCGCCCGGTGCGGACGTGACCGGCCGAAACGGTTCGAGGGATCGGCGAAGCCGCGCGGGCTTCGTAGCGTGAGGTTATGGAAACCATTGCCGCTGTAGAGAATCAGCCCCGACTGCGACCGGGCTGGCGGATACCGCTGACCGTCGTGGGCATGTTCGCCTTCGTCGGCGCCGGAATCGCGACCTCCGCGTTGCTGTCGCTGCTGCCGGTTCCCGGGCCCGCGGTGCGGATCGCGACCCTGACCGCGATGGCCGCCGCCGCGATCGGCGTCGTGTACTGCCTGCGCCGCTTCGTGGACCGGCGGCCGTGGCGCGACCTCGGACTGACCTGGCGCCCCGCCGACGTGCTGCCGCTGCTCTTGGGCGGGGCACTGGCGGCGCTGGTCGTGCTCACCGCGCACCTCGGCGCCATCGCCCTGGGACTGAGCGACTGGCGCCCCACCTTCGAAGACGGCCTGCCGCTGATACCGGGCCTGCTGCTGGGATACCTGATGATCCTGCTGGGCCAGGCCTTCCCCGAGGAACTGCTGTGGCGCGGCTACCTGCTGACCTCGCTGTCGGCGGACTGGCGACGCTGGGCGGCCGTCGGCGCCACCGCGCTGGGATTCGGTGCCATGCACGTGATCTCGAACCCCGGCACCGACGCGTCGCTCGGCTGGCGGCTGCTGTACGCCGTGATGGCCTGCGGCCTGGGCTTCGCCGCCGCCAGCTGCCGCCTTCGTGGCGGGACGATATGGCTGGCGGTGGGCTTCCACGCGGGCCACAACCTCACCGGAAAGGTCCTCAACACCGGCGCCTACGACTGGTCGCTGCTGGTGTCGTTCGCGGTCTTCCTCGGTTTCGGCCTCGTCATGCTGCGCACGGCCCCGCGCCGGTCACCGGGTTAGGAAGTCGATGTTGAGCATCCGGTCGGGACTGTACTTTCCCCGGTCGGTGACGACCTTGGACAGCGCGTGGTCCATGAGCGCCGCCCGAACCTGCTTCGGCGTCGCCCGGGGATGTTCGGCGAGGTAGAGCGCCGCCGCCCCGGCGACGTGCGGAGCCGCGAACGAGGTGCCCGAGCTCTTGATCGACTGACCGAGCCGGTTCTTGGTGCCGACGGCCACGCCCGGAGCGAATATGTCCACACACGACCCGAAGTTGGAGAAACTGGCCTTCCTGTCGTCGCGGCGGGTGGCCCCCGCGACGATGACCGACGGCTCGGACGGCGGCGACTTGCGGCAGGCGTTGTAGGAGTTGTTGCCCGCCGAGACCGCCGTCGTCACGCCAGCGTCCACGACCGCGCCGACGGCGTCGTTGATGGCGCGGTCATAGGCGCGACTGTGGCTCATGTTCGCCACCGACGGGCCCTTCGCGTGCTCGGCGATCCAGTTCAGCCCCTCCACGATGCCCTCGTTGGTGCCGCGCCAGTCCTCGTCCAGCACCCGCACCGCGACGAGCTTCACGTTCTTGGCCACCCCGAAGTTCTGTCCGCCCAGCGTCACCGCGACCGAGGTGCCGTGACCGTTGCGGTCCAAGGCCTTGCCGCCGTCGATGACATCGATACCCGTGGTCGCCCGCCCGGAGAACTCACGCAGGTCCAACTTGAGTCCACTGTCGATGACGTACGCGGTCACGCCCCGGCCCGCCGAGTCGGGATAGCGGAACGACCCGTCGCGGGCGGGAGTGCGCTGGTCGATCCGGTCCAGGCTCCACGACGGCGGCCGCGACTGCACCGAGTCGCCCAGGCCGGTCGTGGTGGTCACCTGGTTGACGTACTCGACCTCAGGATCGGCGGCCATTTCCCGGGCGTCGGCCTCGTCCATGGTCACGCTGAACCCGCCGTAGGCGGCGAAGGTCCTGCGGACCTTGCCGTGGTACTCCTCGGCCAGCGCGCTCGGATCGGCGTCGGACTTCACGATGTACCGGTCCTTGATCGCCCCGGGAGCGTCGTCGGCCAGCACCTGACCCTGCGCGTGCGACCCACCGAACACGACCAGAGCCGTGGTCGCCACGACCGTGGCCAGGCCCCCGACGAACGCCGGTGCCCCGCGCCAGTCGTCGATGACATGCCGAAGTGGACTGCGCCGTGCCGCACACATAAGACCCGAGACTACCGCCGGATTCCGGTCATGTCGGGTCGATGCGGATCATGAGCTGGGTCGCACGGGTCAGCACGACGTAGCCGACGCGGATGGTGTAGTCGCGCACGATCGCGTCGAAGTCGACCACGACCACCGCGTCGTACTCCAGGCCCTTGGACTCCAGTGGACCGACCAGCAGGACGCGCTCCTCCTCGGCGAAGGCGGCGGCCAGTTCGGTCTGCCGTTGCGGGGTGGCGACCACGCCGACGGTTCCCTCCACCTGGGACAGCGCCTCGGTGACCTGCCGCGACACCTCGGCCAGCAGGTCGGGCGCCGCGACGGAGACCTCCTTGGGTTCGATGCCGGTGGAGCGGACCGCCTGCGGGATGTCGGCATTGGGGACCTCGCGGCGCACGATCTCGGCCGCGTAGTCGAAGATCTCGGCCGAGTTGCGGTAGTTGGTGCTCAGGTGGAACCGGTGGCGGGGGCCGCGACCCAGGGCCGCGCGTTCGGCCGCCCGCGACTCCGACGGGTCGGGCCAGCTGCTCTGTGCCGCGTCGCCGACGATGGTCCAGCCCGCCAGTTGGCCCCGGCGGCCGAGCATCCGCCACTGCATCGGCGACAGGTCCTGCGCCTCGTCGACGATGATGTGGGCGTAGCCGTCGTAGTCGGGGCCCCGGTGGGCGCGGGCCGCGCGGGTGAACATGCGGTCCTGGATCGTCGACAGTTCGGCGACCCCGGACTCGCGGTTCGAGTGGGGGGACTTGGGCGGACGGCCCAGGATCTGGTCCAGTTCGTCCAGCAGCGGCACGTCGGAGATGGTGAACTCGCCGGTGCCGAAGGACGTGGCCAAAAGGTTGGTCTCGGAACGGGACAGCACACCCGAGGCCGCGGTGGCGAGCCGGCGCCGGTCGGCGAGCGTCGGCAGGATGTCGGTGGGTTTGAGCAGCGGCCACCATCTGTCGAGGAAGGCCAGGAACTCGTTGCGGCCACCCAGTTCCCGGGAGAACTCGGCGGGCACCAGGTTGTCGATGAGCGGCTTGGCCTGCCGCCACAGCGCCACCAGCAGCGCGCGACCGGCCTCGGTCTTGGCCGCGTTGGGTTTGAGGCCCTTGGCGTGGACCTGGCGGCGCAGCCCGTCCAGCTCCTCGGCCTCCAGCCGCAGCACCTCGCCCTTGTAGACGATGGACAGCTGCCGGGGCGCGTCGACGGGGCGCAGCCGGGCCGCGCGGGCCAGCAGCTTGCGCATCCGTCCCGAACCCTTGACCGCCGCGACGGCGGCGGTGTCGCGGGCCGTGGTCTCCACGCCGGGGAACAGCTCGCCCAGCGAGAACAGGGCGGCGGCGTCCTCACCCAGCGACGGCAGCACCCGTTCGATGTAGCGCATGAACACCGCCGAGGGGCCGACGATGAGGATCCCGGCGCCCTCGTAGCGGCGCCGGTCGGAGTACAGCAGGTAGGCGGCGCGGTGCAGCGCCACGACGGTCTTGCCGGTGCCGGGCCCGCCGGTGATGACGGTGGCGCCACGGCCCGGCGCCCGGATCGCGGCGTCCTGCTCGGCCTGGATGGTGGCGACGATGTCGCGCATCTGGCCGGTGCGCTTGCGGGTCAGGGCCGCCATCAGCGCGCCGTCGCCGACCACGGCCACGTCGGTGGCGTCGTTGTCGAGCAGGTCGTCGGTGACGTCGATGACCTGCTGCCCGGAGCAGCGGATCACCCGGCGCCGGATGACACCCTTGCGGTCGGTGGGCGTGGCCTGGTAGAACGGCGCGGCGGCCGGGGCCCGCCAGTCCAGCAGCAGCGGCTTGTAGGACGCGTCGCGCAACCCGAGCCGTCCGATGTGCCGGGTCTTGTCGTCGTCGGAGTCCAGCCGCCCGAACACCAGGCCCTCGTGCTGGGCGTCGATGTCGGCGACGCGTTTGGCGGCGTTGTAGACGAAGACGTCGCGCTCGAACTGGGCGCCGGGCACCGTGGCCGAGCGGTGTTCGTAGCCCGCCTTCTCCCGGTTCTCGGCGAAGGCCCGCAGTTCTTCCAAACGGTCGTAGACGACGTCGACGTGTTGTTGTTCGACGGCGATCTCAGCGTCCCGGACGCTGGCCTGCCGGGTCGAATTGCGGGTCACGAGGCTCCTTGGGCAGAAAAAACGCGAGCGATCAATTGTACGCGTCGAAGCTGAGCCGAATGAGAGTGATCCGAAGGTCGCAAAATAGCATATATATTCATATGTCTAGTTTTGTCGGATTTTTGACTGACGCCGCCGTGTCCTGGCCATACGGTGATTCCGCGTCTGAATATTGGACGTGCAGGGAGCCGGATTTCTCATTGCGTCCCACACGGGGACCCCTCAATAAGGAGAAACGCATGTTGATTTCGATAGGCGCCACAGTGCTTGGTTGGGGCCACTGGTGCGGGAGCTGCTTCTGGTAGCCGGTTAGACCACCATCCGGCCGGACGACGGCAGTGGGGCAGTGTGCACCGTCGAACCGGCCACAGGGCGGCCTCCCCTTCCAGGTTTCCTCGCGGATACGTCTCACGTCACCTGGCCGACGCTGATGAGAATCCCGGGCGGAACAGGGGAGGCCGCTTACGTGCGTCCTAGGGCTTGGCCGCCGAGCCGCGCTGCCGGGCCAGGAAGGCCAGCACCGCCACGACCAGCGCGATCGCGGCCAGGCCGGTGCCGACCGCCGCCAGGATCGTGGTCCCCGAACCGGCCGCCTCGTCCTCGTCGTCGGCGTGGTCGTCGGCGTCGTCCGCGTCGTCGTCATCCCCGGTGGTGGTGCCGCCGTGGTGACCGCCGCCCTTGGCGGGGGTGATCTTGAGGGTCGGGGCCGGTTCCTCGGGCTCGGAGCCGTCCTCGTTGGGCTCGTCGATCCACTCCGACTTCGACTTGTCGGAGTACGTCTGGATGGTCTTGAAGACCAGCGTCCCCTTGTCGGGCAGCGGGCCCGCGGTGATCGGGAACTCCCCGAACTCGCCGGGCTGGATGCCGGTCTTGTCGCTGTCGGCGGTCCAGATGATGGTGCCGATGGCCTCCTTCACCTTGCGGCCGTGCAGGTCGATGGGCTTGTCGAGCTTGCGGGTCTTGGTCTCGACCTTCCAGCCGTCGATCTTCTTGGTCCGCACCGAGGCCAGCGGGGTCTCCTTCGGCAGGTTGACCTCGACCTCGATGGTGCTGGCCTCGTCGGACTCGTTGGGTACCCGGAAGTCGAGGCGGGCGTAGCTTCCGGCCTCGGCCTCGACGGGGGCGATGGTGACGTGGGCCGAGGCGGGTGCGGCGAAAGCCAGCACCCCCAGCGCCGAGGCCGCGAGGATGGTCGCCGCCCGGCGAACCATGGGATTCATGGATATACCTTTCATCATTTTACGGACACGACCGTTGACACGGTCTCTCTGTCCAATTTCGATATTCGGATCGTGAATTCGAAGGTCCACTTGCCTTTTTGGGGTATGTCGACATCGCCGTTGGTGTGGTTGGGGGACAACAGCGCCAGGTCGAAGGGCACCAGTTCGATGCCGTCCTTCGGGCGGCCGAAGGACGCCTCCCACTCGGTGGCCTCCAGCTCGGTGACGCCGTCCGGCTCGAACAGGTACAGGTGGGCCTCGTTCTTGCCGACGGCCACCGGTTCCAGCTCGAACTGGAGCGTGTACAGGTCGGTCTTGAAGGTCTTGGAGAACGTCCGCGGGCCCTGCTCGGCGCCGCCGCCGACCGCGCTCTGGGCGGGCACCGCCTGCACCAGCACCGACGACAGTCCCAGCACGAGGGCGCCGATCAGCAGTTCGGTGAGGATCAGCCGCCGCACCAGCGGCACGGCGGGCTTGTCACCGATGTGTCGCACGGCCTTGCGCGCCAGCGCGGCGGTGCCAAGGACGACGGCGAACAGCGCGATCTTGGCGATCACGAGCCAGCCGTAGGTCGTGGACACGAGGCCCTTGACGGTGCCGACGTGGATGAGCGCCTGTGCCAGCCCCGCGATCGCCAGGCTGGCCACGATCCAGGTGGCCCAACGGGACCAGGTCGGCAGGAAGGCCTCGGCCTCGACGGTGCGCGACCGTTTCACGAGGAAGAACGCCAGGGTGAGCAGTCCGCCCAGCCACACCGTCGCGGCACCGATGTGGACGGTGTCGGACAGCACGGTCAGCGCGGGTGCCGCCGACGTGGTGGCGTGCCCGGAGACCGGCCAGGTCGCGGCCAGCGCGGTCGCGACGGCCAGCAGCAACCAGCGCGTCCCGGACGACAGCGCGGGAGCCACGGCGCGCGGCCGACCGTCCACGACGGTCAGAGCCGGGGCGGTGCGGGGCTCGGCCATGGCGCCGCCATCGGCGGGAGCCTCGGAAGCCGCGTCGCTGGCGTCGGTCTCGCCGCCGTCGGCTCGCGAGCCGTCCGGCTCGATGTTCTCGGCTTCGCTGGCGCTCGCCGCCGCGACCGGGTCGTCGCCCGGCTCGCCGCTTTCGGCTTCGCTGGCGCTCGCCTTCCAGCCGTAGGTCGTGGACACGAGGCCCTTGACGGTGCCGACGTGGATGAGCGCCTGTGCCAGCCCCGCGATCGCCAGGCTGGCCACGATCCAGGTGGCCCAACGGGACCAGGTCGGCAGGAAGGCCTCGGCCTCGACGGTGCGCGACCGTTTCACGAGGAAGAACGCCAGGGTGAGCAGTCCGCCCAGCCACACCGTCGCGGCACCGATGTGGACGGTGTCGGACAGCACGGTCAGCGCGGGTGCCGCCGACGTGGTGGCGTGCCCGGAGACCGGCCAGGTCGCGGCCAGCGCGGTCGCGACGGCCAGCAGCAACCAGCGCGTCCCGGACGACAGCGCGGGAGCCACGGCGCGCGGCCGACCGTCCACGACGGTCAGAGCCGGGGCGGTGCGGGGCTCGGCCATGGCGCCGCCATCGGCGGGAGCCTCGGAAGCCGCGTCGCTGGCGTCGGTCTCGCCGCCGTCGGCTCGCGAGCCGTCCGGCTCGATGTTCTCGGCTTCGCTGGCGCTCGCCGCCGCGACCGGGTCGTCGCCCGGCTCGCCGCTTTCGGCTTCGCTGGCGCTCGCCTTCGTCGTAACCGGGCTGTCGCTCGGCTCGGCACTGTCGGTCGAGTCACCGTCGGCTTCGGCTTCGGCCCGTCGGACGTCGGCGTGCACGAGATCACTCTGACCAGAGCTCTCGGCCGCGACGGTTCGGGTGCTGCTCGCGGCGACCGGCCGTCGCCTGCTGGTCATCGCGTGCCGCAACAGCGGCAGCGCGATCAGCACCAGCAGCAGCCGAGCCATACTGGCGCCGCCGAACCGGCTGCCCAGGACCGAGCCGATATCGGCGCCGGTAACACCGAACAACGATGTCCCCGCGGTATAAGGCGCCTGCAAATACAGGCCGACAACCGCCGTCGCCGCCACCAGGCTCAGCCCCACGACGGTGAACCGCACCGCCCCGCGCCGGGAACCCGCGTTGCCCGCCAGCAACAGCAGCGACGGCCCCAGCACCAGCAGCAGCCCCACGTAACCGAGGAACCGGTTGCCGTAGACCAGCCAGGTCACCAGCGGATCGGCGGTGTTGCCCGGATCGGCGGCCTCGGGCACCTTCGATTCCTTACCGATCGAGAAGGTGAAACCGCCGGGAACCGGATGCCCGTCCGCCGAGATCACCCGGTAGCTGACGACGTAGGTGCCGTCCGGCAAACCGCCGCGCAGCTGGTACCGAACCTGCTCGCCCTCCGACTTCGGGGTGGCCGCGTGCGCCTTGGACCCGTCCGGAGCCGTGACCCCGGTACCGGACGCCACCACCGAGACCGGCTCGCTGAACTTGATGACCACCTCGTCGGGCGCCTCGGGAACCGTCTTGTTCGCCTGCGGCGTCGACGACACCAGCGTGGCGTGCGCCGAGGCCGGGACCGCCGACAGCACCAGCACCGCCGCGACCGTGATCAGGCCGAGCAGCGCCGCCGTGGCACGACGCGACAGGGATGCGACCGGGGAGCGCATCGGTTCAGGCCGTGACCGTGCGGGCGGCGGCCGAGCCGTCGCGGGGATGGACCCGGCCCAGCGCCCACAACAGCACCGCCTGCACCGCCGCCACGATGTGGCCGGTCTCGTCGGCCAGCGCCGTGGCACCCGAGGCCATGTCGATCCCGCTGGTCACCGCCAGGCACAACGCCAGCACGCACGCGACCGGGACGAAGGCGCGGGCCCGTTCCGGCCGGATCGCGGCCAGCAGGAAACCCACCGCGACCGCGATGTCGAAGGACGCCATCTCGCGGCTGGCGTGCACCGCGGAGAAATCACTGAATCCCGTGGCCGCCATCAACGCCGGAATCGCCAGCACCAACTGCGCCACCGCGGCGATGCCCACCGCCCAGCGCAGCACCCGCGCCCGGGCCCGAGCGCGAGCGTTCGCCGCGTTGTCGGCGGCGCTGACCGCCTCCAGCACCCCGACCGTCAGGTCCGGGGTCGACGCGAACGCGGTGCTCGCGGTCCGGGTCAGGGCCTCGGCCCGCTGCTTCCAGCCCCGGCACTCGACGCAACCGGCCAGGTGCAGTCGCAACGGTTCGGCCTCGGCGATCGGCTCGCCGTCCAGCTGTGCCGACAGCGCGGCGCGCGCATTCGTACAGTCCATGCCGGGTAGTCGCCGCGGCGGCACGAATAGTTCCCGATTAATGTTTGGTTTCGTGAACCCCCCGCCACATTGCGAGACCACCCGGCTGGCGCTGGCCGCGCGCGGCGGCGACCCGGTAGCGGTCGCGGCCTTCGTGCGCGCCACCCAGACCGAGGTGTGGCGACTGTGCGCGGCACTGTCCGATGTGCACACCGCAGACGATCTGGCGCAGGAGACCTACCTGCGGGCGCTGAAGGCGCTGGCGTCCTTCGAGGGACGCTCCAGCGTGCGCACCTGGCTGTTGGGCATCGCCCGACGGGTGTGCGCCGACCACGTCCGGCGGCTGGTGCGCCGCCGCCGCCTCGACGCGCGACTGCTCGACAACGCGCCCCGCACCGTCGAGGGCGACCCGGCGGTGAGCCTGGCACTGACCGACCTGCTGGCGCGGCTGTCGTCCGAACGCCGCTCCGCCTTCGTGTTGACGCAGGTACTGGGGCTCAGCTATGCCGACGCGGCGGTCGTGGACAATGTCCCGGTGGGCACGATCCGCTCCCGAGTGGCCCGGGCCCGCGAGGAACTGCTGGAGGCGTGGCGCCAGGCAGCGACGGTGTTACGGCCCCGCAATCGCGCATGGCCCTGCCTTTCACAACGAAATGAGAACCCAGATCAATGGCTAAACGGCACGACAAGAAACAGGAAGCCGCCAAACGCATGCGTGAGCAGCGCGCCCGTGAACAGCGGCGCAAGCAGCTCAAATGGGGAATCGGCGTCGGTTTGGCAGTGGTACTGGTGGGAGCGCTGGTCGCGACCGTCATGATCATCTCCCGTGACTACCCGGTGCGCCAGCCGAAGGCGGATTCCACGAAGACGGCACTGGTCCTGGCCGAGAAGGACAAGAAACCCAAGGTCAAGCTGGAGCTGTACGAGGACTTCATCTGCCCGGCCTGCGGCAAGTTCCAGACCGACAACGGCGACGCGATCCAGCAGGCCGTCGAAGCCGGACAGGTCGAGCTGACGTTCCACCCGCTGAACTTCCTGGCGGGCGCCTCGTCCACCAACTACTCACTGCGCTCGGCCTCGGCCGCCACCTGCGCCGCCGACGAGGGCAAGTTCTTCGACTACGAGAAGCAGCTGTTCGCCAACCAGCCGCCCGAGGGCGGGGAAGGCCTGTCCGACAAGGAACTCATCGGTTTCGGTGAGGACGTCGGACTCAGCGGCAAGTTCTCCAAGTGCGTCAAGGACCAGAAGTACTACGGCTGGGTCAACCAGGTGACCACCGCCGCCTCCGACGACGGCATCGACAGCACCCCGACGGCTCTCATCGACGGCAAGAAGGTCGAGACCAAGAACTTCACCACCGAGTTCGCGAAGGTTCTCAAGGAGGCCTACCCGGACTCCGAGAAGGACGATGAGAAGAAAAAAGACTAACGTAGCGTCATGACGCGAACCCCGGCGAGCTGGCGATTCATCGCGCTCGCCGGGGTTCTCTTCGCCCTGCTGTGGCCGGGAACCGCCGCCGCGCACGGGGAGGAGGGCCTCAACGACACCGACTACCGGGTCACGGTGACCGAACAGCCGCGACTGCCCGGCGTCGAGGTGCGCGAGGTGGAGGCCGGGGCCCGGCTGGAACTACGCAACACCGGCGACCGCAGCGTGGAGATCCTCGGCTACGAACGGGAACCGTACGCGGAGATCCGGCCCGAGGGCGTCTTCGTCAACGTCAACTCCCCGGCGTCGTATCTCAACGAGACCACCGACCCGGACGCGCGGGTGCCAGCCGCCGCGTCCCCGGCGCTGGCGCCGGAGTGGGACAAGGTCTCCGACGAGCCGGTGATCCGCTGGCACGACCACCGGGCGGGCTGGATGAACGCGCAGCCGCCGCCGGTGGTGACCGCCGACCCGTCCCGGCCCCACAAGGTGCTCGACTGGGACATCCCGCTGCGCTCGGGCACCCAGCTGTACACGGTGTCGGGCACGGTGGAGTGGGTGCCGCCACCCGCCGCCGCCACCTGGTGGGCCGCGGCGCTGCTGCTGGCGGGCGGGCTGTTCGTGGCCACCTTCAAACCCGCCGACCTGCGTCCGGTGGCGGGCCTGGTCGGAGTGCTGGGCCTGGCCGCGATCGCCGACGCCGTCGGCCGCGCCGTCACCTCGGCCGAACTGGAGACCGGCTGGCTGGCGGCACTGGTGGTCAACCAGTCCTGGCAACTGCTGGCGGGCGTGGCCGGGGTGGGCGCGGCGGTCTACGCGCTGCGCCGCGGCTCGGCCGCCGACCTGGCGCTGGGCATCGCGGCCGCCGCGCTGGCACTGCTGTCGGGACTGTCGCATGTGTCCTGTCTGTCGGCGGCGATCACCCCGACCCCGTGGGGCGGCGATCTCACCCGGGTGTTGACGGTCGCGGCGCTGGGAGCCGGAACCGGTGTCGCCGTAGGCGTCCTGGCCCGGATGCGGCAACCCGGCCGCACCACCGACACGGCCGGGGCATCGACGGCCTGACCGGCGCGGCCATCGACGTGGCAGGATGTGCCGATGTCCGAATTCATGTCGCCGGAGCAGTTGGCCGATCGCACCGAACGAGCGCTCACCGCCGCCGCCGAAGCGGGCCGGGACCTCGGCCTGGAGGTCACCGAACCGACGGTCCTGTACGACTCGTTCTCGGTCGTCGTCCACCTCAAGCCCTCGCCGGTCGTGGTGCGGATGCCGACCGTGCTGCCGACGTTCCTGACCGACCTGGACACCCAGTCGCAGCGGCAGCGCCTCGAACTGGACGTGGCCGGTTGGCTGGCGCGGCAGGGGCTGCCGGTCGTGACGCCCAGCCCGCTGGTGCCCGCCGAACCGGTGCGGCGGAACGGGTTCTCAATGACGTTCTGGCAGTTCGTCGAGCACGACCAGTCCGCCGAGCCGGACTACGTCGCCAACGCCGCGGCGGCGGCGAAGCTGCACCATAACCTGCGCGACTATCCCGGGCAACTGTCGTTCATGTCCGTCCTGGACATGATTCCGTCCTGTCTGGACGAGCTCGGCGCGATGCCGGAGCTCATCGACGCGGCCGATCTCGACCGGGCCCGCGCGGAGTGGGAACTGCTGGAGCCCGTCCTCGGTTCGCCCGAGGGATTCGCGCGCGCGTTCCCCGACGCGGAGGTGCGGCCGATCCACGGCGACTCGCCGCCGTTCAACATGATCCCGACCGCCGACGGCCTGCTGTACTCCGACTTCGAGGATCCGACGCTGGGCCCGGTGGAGTGGGACCTGACCCTGGTGGGCCCCGACGGCGAGGCCGCCTACAACGAGGCGGCCCAGGCCCTGGGGATGCGGACCCTGGACGAGCGGCTGTTGGCAGTGCTGACCTCGACGCGGATGCTTCAGGTGGTGGCGTGCCTGGCGATGGTGCCGCAGATGCCGCCGATGCTGGACGGCCTCAAGGAAGCGATGGAGCACTGGCGGAACCTGCCGCTGGCGGGCGGCCTGGGCGAGGGCTGACCCCGACACCTAAGCACTGTGGACATCTGACGGGCCGGTGACCAGGCTCACCGAGAACGAACTGGAAAACAGTACGTCCGTACTGCTAGCGTGAGCTCATGCCCCCAGCCTCGACCTCCCGCCTCAAGAAGCTGCTTCCCGACCCCGGACCCGCCCGCGCCCTCACCTACGCGACCCTCGTGTTCTCCACCGGGCGCGGACTGTTCATGACCGCCTCGGTCGTGTTCTTCCACAAGTCCGTCGGGCTGACGGCCACACAGGTCGGCCTGGGGTTGACGATCGCCGCGGTCGTCGGGCTGTTCGCCGGGGTGCCCATGGGGTGGCTGGCCGACAAGATCGGGCCGCGCAACATCTCCGTCACCTTCGGACTGCTGGCCGCCGCGAGCCTGCTGGGCTACTTCCTCGTCACCTCGTGGCTCGGCTTCGTCCTGGTCGCGAGCCTGGTGGCGTTCCTGCAAGCCTCGCAACAGGCCTCGCGCGGCGCGCTCATCGCCGGAAGCGTCCCGCCCGAACAGCGGGTGCGCACCCGCGCCTACCTGCGCGCGGTGACCAATGTGGGCTGGACGATCGGCGCGCCGCTGGCGGGCGTCGCGCTGTACTACGACACCCGGCCGGTCTACCTGGGACTCATCGCCGTGGCCTCGGCCCTGATCGGCGGCGGCGCCCTGCTCATCCTGCGGGTACCGTCACTGCCGCCGCTGCCCGCCGCCGCCTCGGAGTCGATCGTCACGGCGCTGAAGGACCGCCCGTACCTGATGCTGACCGCCCTCAACGCGATCCTCACCGTCCACTACGCCGTGTTCAACGTGGCGCTGCCACTGTGGATCGTGCAGCGCACTGAGGCCCCCGCCTGGATCATGGGCGCGCTGGGCGTCATCAACACGGTCATGGTGATCGCGCTTCAGGTGCGCGCCAGCCGAAGCAGCGGCACCGTCACCGGCGCCGCCAAGGCGCAGCGCACCGCCGGGATCCTGCTGCTGGGCGGCTGCGTCCTGTACGCGCTGGCGGCAGGACGGTCGATGTGGTTCGCGGTCGTGATCCTGGGCCTGGGCGTCCTGGTCCACGTGATGGGGGAGCTGTTGCAGGCGTCGGGAAGCTGGGGCCTGTCCTTCGATCTGGCCCCAGCCCACGCGCAGGGCCAGTACCAGGGGTTGTACAACACCGGATTCCAGATCGCCGACATCATCGCCCCCGCCGTGCTGACCACGATGCTCATCGGCTGGGGGCTGCCGGGCTGGGTCCTGTTGGGAGCCGTGTTCGCCCTCGTCGGGCTCGCCGTGCCGCCGGTCGCCCGGTGGGCGCAGCGCTCCCGGCCCGTGACGGTCGAGGCGGTTCCCGTTGCCGCGTCCTAGGTCCAGGACGTGAAGAACTTCGGCAGCCTGGGCAGTGTCGCCTCCTCCTCGTCCGACTTCTTCTCGGGTTTGCTGCGGTTGCGCCGGGGCAACTGGTTCAGGCCCACCGCCGAGGCGAAGATCAGCAGGCCGTTGAGGAACGCCACCACCCAGGTCAACGCCCCGTCCCCGGCCACGAACGCGGCCGTGTAGGCCAGGGCCATCGCGATGGCCAGCGAGATCCACTTGCGGTACTTGTCGAACTTCGGGCCAGCGAAATAACCGATGACGTTGGGAACCAGCACCGCCGCCGCGGCCGACCCCTGGAGGGTTATCAAGCTACTGAAGGAGAACAGCTCGTTCATGCGTCAAGTGTGGAGCGGACGCGCAAACCGGCGCAACCCTCCGTTCGGGTGCGGACACGCGCGAACGTCAGTCCGCGAACAGCGCCGAGACGACGGACGCCAGCTCACCGGCGACGTCGTCGACCATCGTGTGCCGTCCATCCTCGACGATCACCTCGCCGCCCGACACGACGTGCGTGACGTCGCAGGCCGAGGCCGCGAACACCACCGCCGCGACGGGGTCGTCGGCACCAGCCAGCCGCACCGAGGACGTGTCCACGGCGACGAAGTCGGCGTAGTGGCCCTCGGCGATGCGCCCGGCGCGCCGCGACAGGCCCGCGCTGGCGGCGCCGCCCTCGGTGGCGGCGGCCAACAGCGCCGGGGCGCCGTGGATGCCGCGCCGCTGGGTGGCCAGCCGCTCGTTCAGCTCCACCGCGCGGGCCTCCTCGAACAGGTCGATGACGGCGTGCGAATCCGAACCCAGCGACAGCGGTGACCCGGCGGCACGCAGCGCGGCGGCCGGTCCGATGCCGTCGGCCAGGTCGCGTTCGGTCGTGGGACAGAAACCCGCGATGGTCCCCGAATCGCCCAAGAGCCGGATGTCGGCCTCGGTCAGGTGGGTGGCATGCACGGCGGTGGTCTCCGGGCCCAGCACCCCGGTCTCGGCGCACAGTCCGGCGGGGGTGAGGCCGTGGACGGCCACGCAGTCCTCGTTCTCCTTGACCTGTTCGGACAGATGAATGTGGAGCGGCGCGTCGTGTTCCCGCGCCCACCGGGCCACCGCGCGCATCGCCTCGGGCGGGCAGCCCCGCACCGAATGGATCGCGACGCCGAGGGCGTCCGGCCCCGGACGGGCCAGCTTGACGGCCTCGACCCGCTCCAGCCACGCCTCGATCCCGGCGTCCCCGAACCGCCGCTGCGGCCCCGACAGCGGCGTACCGGACACATCGGACTGGAGGTAGCAGGTGTCCAGGTACACCAGGAACATCCCGGTCTCGCGCGCCGCCTGCGCCAGCGCCTGGGGCATCGCGGCCGGGTCCTCGTAGGGCACCCCGTCGGGACCGTGGTGGACATAGTGGAACTCGCACACCGTCGTGATCCCGGCCAGCGCCATCTCGGCGTAGACCGCCCGCGCCAGCGCGCGATAACTGTCGGGATCCAGGCGCCGGGCCACGGTGTACATCTGCTCGCGCCAGGTCCAGAAGTCGCCGCCACCACCGTGGGTGCGGCCCCGCAGCGCCCGGTGGAACGCGTGCGAATGCGCGTTGACCAGGCCCGGCATGACGAAACCCGGCAGCCGCACCGCGTCGGCGGGCGCCGCCTCACCGACGACGACCGACTCGATCATCCCGGCGACGACGTCGATCCTGACGTTCTCGACGAGACCGTCGGTACTGGACAGCCAGGCCCGTTCGGCGAAGTACGACCGCTGCGGCAGATACCCGGTCATGATGGCGAAGCCTTCCTCCACAGGCCGAATGTTGTCCACAGCGCTCGGCCGCCGGGCTCGACAGGCCGCGCGTGGCCCGTTCTACGATCAGAAGTGGGGAGGAGGATGGCGGCCCCCTTCACGCGGCCAGCTCCCTCAGGACGGTGGCGAGGGCGTCAGCCCCCGCCAGGCAGTCCGGCATCTCGGCGTTCTCGGCGGGGGAGTGCGACACCCCGGTCGGGTTGCGCACGAACAGCATCGCCGTGGGGATCGACGCCGCCAGCACCCCGGCGTCGTGCCCGGCGCCGGTGGCCAGCAACGGGGCGCCACCCAGGACGCCCGCCAGCCGGTCGCGCAGCGGCACGTCGAAGGCCACGTGCGGGCTGTAGGACTCGCGGCTGACCGTCACCGAGGTGCCGTCCCGGCCCGCCCGCTCCACCGTCGCCTGCTCCAGTTCGGTGACGACCTGCTCCAGCGCGGCCAGCTCGGGGGCGCGCGCGTCCAGCCAGGCGCGCACCCGCGACGGGATCGCGTTGGTGCCGTTGGGTTCGCACACGATCCTGCCCACAGTGGCCACCGCCCCGGCCAGCCGGGCCTTCTTACGGGCGGCCAGCACCGTGTTGGCGTAGGTCAGCATCGGGTCGGCCCGGTCCTCAAGCCTCGTGGTCCCGGCGTGGTCGGCGCGGCCGGTGAAGTCCATCCGCCAGCGCCCGTGCGGCCAGATCGCCTCGGCCACCGCGACCGGCGCGTCCATGTCCACCTGGGCCCGGCCCTGCTCGATGTGCAGCTCCACGTACGCGTCGATGCGCGACAGCAGCCGCTCGTCGCGGCCGATCGCATCCGGGTCGGCGCCGATCGTGGCCATCGCGTCGGCCAGCGTCACCCCGTTGTCGTCGGTCAGCGCCCGCGCCGCCTCCGGCGTGATCGCCCCCGACAGCAGCCGCGAGCCCAGGCACGCGACGCCGAACCGGGCGCCCTCCTCCTCGGCGAAGGCCGCCACCGCGATCGGCTTGCCCGGCGTGAAACCCGCCTGGCGCAACAGATCGATGGCGGCGAACGCGCTCACGATCCCCAGCGGACCGTCGAAAGCCCCGCCGTCGGGCACCGAGTCGAGATGGCTGCCGGTCGCGATGGCCCCACCGGCGTCCGCGTCACCCCACCAGGCCCACAGGTTGCCGTTGCGATCGGTCTCGACGCTCAACCCCCGGCTGGTGGCCTGCGCGGTGAACCACGCCCGGCACTCCAGCTCCGCCGGGGTGTACGTGAACCGCCGGTAGCCGCCGGTCCCGTCGAACCGGCCGATCGGCGCCAGCTCCCGCCACATCTCCTCGAACCACATGTCGTCGAGGCTAACCGGGAGGTCGCGGCGCTGGCGCGTGGAGGCCGCACCCCGGTCAGGACGCGGCGACCGGGTGGGTGAAGCCGGTCGCGGGGTCCTTGAGGTCTTTGAGGTCGGTGCTCATGTCGAGCATCGCCGGACGCCTCGGGAAGAAGGCGTTGTCCTGCGACTTCCCGCCGTCCTTGCCGGTGACCTTGTTCTTCTCGACCATCTCCGAGTTGGCCCCCAGCTTCTTGGCGAACGCCTCCTCGGAGTCGGTGACCGTCTTCTCGCGTTTGGTCAACGCCTCCTTCATCTTCTCGATGACGCCGTCGACGTCGGAGGCCAGCAGCTCGATCTTCTCCGGCGCCGGGATCAACGGCGAACCGGCGGCGATCGCCGAGCTGATGCCCACCACGATCGTCCAGTTGCCCGCCGCCATCGCCCCGCTGATCACCGCGGGGCCCGAGATCGGAAGCGTCGACACACCGGCCGCCACGGTCGCGGCGGCCGCGATCAGGGCGAAGCCGGTGGCCATGCTGGAACCGGCGCAACCGCCGGTGCTCTTGCCCGCCTCGACCCCCTCGATCGCCAGTTTGGCGTTCTTGGCGATGTTGCCCAGTTCCTCGCGCCCGGCGCCGTAGATGTCGCGCGCGGCCACCGCCGCCTCGTACAGGGTCTCGGCGACGACGGCCTGCCTGCGGGTCACGTCGGGTATCTCCGACAGATACCGCTGGAAGCCGTCCGCGAAGTGCCCGCTCCAGTCGCTGGTGAAGCCCATGCTCAACCGGATCGGCTGGTCGACCGCCGAGGTGCCCGGCGCCACCGACGTGGGGGTGCCCGCCGGGACGTTGGCCGGATCCTTGGCCTGGCCGACGTTGACGAAGTCCTTGGTGAGCTTCTGCGCGGAGTCCACAAGGGCGTCGAAGTCGTGCGGTTCCGGCATCAGGTATCTCTCGAACTCGCCGGGAATCCACTGGTACCCCGATTCGAGCGTCGCCCAGTCCTTGGCCGTGCCGAGGTACCGGTTGTCCTCGCCGATGCCGTAGTCGCCGTACTTCCCCTCGGGCTGGTACGTGTTCATGGCGCCGTTGGCGTCGACGGCGAGCTGGCCCGCCCACTCGCTGCCGTGCCCCGTCTTGGGGCACATCCGCAGTTCCTTCTCGCCCTTGACCCGGATGGCCGCTTCCCTTACTTCCTCGGCCATCTGCTTGATCTGGTCCTTCGACGGACCGTACTTCACTCCCACGAATACTCCTATTCGCCCCGGTCGTAGTTGGGGTTGTCGCGCAGTCCGCCCGGACCGTCGTCCTTCGGCTTCGGGCGTTCACCGGGTTCGACGACGTCCTTGTCCCGGTAGTCGCCGTTCTGGTATCCCTGGACGGTCTCGTTCATGGCCGAGCCGATCTGCTCGGCGTTCATGCCGTCGTTCTTGGCGAAGGACTCCCGGGTCCGGTCGAGCACGTCGCACACGTCGTAGAGGTTCTGCGCCGAGATCGACATGACGTCCTGGAACTGGCCCAGCAGTTCGGTCCACGCCGCGGAGATCGGGCTGGACGCGTAGGCGGTGCCGTTGTACAGCGTGTCGTTGAAGGCGTCGGTGTGGTTTCCGGTCTCGGTGGCCTTGTTCGCCATTCCGACGTAGACGTTCGCGGCCTCCGGCAGGAGCACGCGGGAGCACAGCCACAGCTGTCCCAGCTCCAGGCCGAGGTTGTTCTCTTTGTCGCCCAATGTATTTCCTCTTTCAGCGCGGCGCGCGCAGGCCCAGATGCCGTTTCTGCAGCTCGCCGATCTTGATGTTGTGGTCGTTGAGGATCCGGTCGACGAGCTTCGACGCCTCGCGGCAGAAGTCGGCCTCGGAGAGCTCGGCCAGCGTGCCGTCCTTGATCTCGACGGTCCAGTGCAGCAGTCCCTCGGCCTGCGCGCGCAGCCGTCGGTTCGGCGAGAAGGCGCGGGCGACGAGTTTCTCCTGGGCCTGGCGGTACCGGCGCCGGTTGGCGTCCCAGTCCTCCGAGGCCGGTTCGGTGGAGCCGGTGACCGACTGGATGACCTGGTTGAGGCCACGCCGATAACCGGTGAAGACCAACGGTCCCAATTGCGACAGTTGATGTTGGAGCGCGTGCCGGGAGTACGCGCGGTAGGTCCCGGGACGGAACTGGATTTCCAGCGTCCGGCCGCCCGTGAACGCGGCCATGATGTTGTTGTCGGGGGAGGTGGCGCGGACGACCATCCTGTCGACCCGGTCGGTTATCTCGCCCATGGTGGGGGTCCTTCACTTCAAGGCCACGGGGCTGGAGGGTTTCCGAGTAAACGTTAACACCGTCGGCAATTCTCCAGATGTATTCGGGCACAAGGGATTCCGGCTGCGAAAGTTCACAATTCACAGTGAGGTACGGCAACGGTAACAATTGCCGCGTCGGATTCCCGTGGTGAAGTCGTCAGAAAAACGTCAAAAAGCGCGGACGCGTCCGTCCGCGCTTCGCTACCGCTGCGGAGGGTAGAAGTTCGACGGCGGCGGCACGTGGGTCGGCTGCTGTGCGGGCCGCTGTACGTTCTCGCCCAGCACATCGCGGGCCAGCAGCGTCGATCCGGCAACGGCGGCGGGCATGACCAGCACCGCGCCCAGCGGGATCAGGAACAGCAGGAACACGCAGGTGCCCAGGCCGATCGCCAGTCCCCGGCGGCGGCCCAGCATCCGGCGGTACTGCGGGTAGCGGTGACCGCGCCGCTGGAACGCGTAGCCCGACAGCTCGACGCTGAGGAACCAGCCCCCGACCAGCGCCCCGATGATGATCGCCAGCACGGTGCCCACGACCGGGACGAAGCCCAGCGCGAACAGCAGTACGCCGATCACGATCGACTTGCCGAGCATGCGCAGGTTGTCGCGCAGCGAGATCGAGATCGCCTTCCAGATGCCGCGTTCGACGACCGGCGCTCCGCCCAGCTCGTCGTCGACGGCCTCGGCGATCTTCTCGTAGAACGGGTCGCCGATCAGCAGCGTCAGGGTCGTGAACACCAGAATGGACAGCCAGATCGCCAGCGCGAAGATGACGACACCGGCGAACACCTGGATCGTGGTCTCCAGCCACTGCGGCCAGCTCTCGGCGAAGCCGGTCATCCAGTCGGTCAGGTCGGTGATGCCGAAGCCCAGCCCGATCAGGGCGCCCAGCAACAGCAGCGCCGCCAGCAGTGCCGGGATCGCGCCGAACAGCATCAGTTTCGGACGGCGGCCCCACATACCGAAGCCTCGGGCCAGGTATCGCACACCGGCAGCCAGATCACGCATGGCAAGACCCTAGCGTGGCCAGGTCACGAGTTGAGAAAGTGTCCAATGCGTTCGCGCAGTTCAGTTCTGTGGGTCCACATCACATTCGGGTCCTCGAATATGTGCAACCGTGACGACGGGAGCAGTTCCGCGAGCCGCCGGGCGACCGCCGCCGGATGCGCCGCGTCGCCCTCGCAACCCAGCACCAGTGCCTCGGCCGTCACCCGCGACAGCGCGGCCGGATCGGCGACCGCGACCTGTCCGGCCAGCCGGGCCGGGATGCCGCGCATGCTGGGCTGGCACAGGATCTTGGCCCGCGCGGCGGCGTAGGCGCGCCCGGCCGGGGTGTCGCGCACCGAGGCGGGCAGTTCGGCGGCGATGAGCGCGGCCGCCGCGTCGCCGTCGCCGTGCGCGACCGCCTCGTCCAGGGCCGTCAGCCGCAGCCGGGCCACATCGGCGCGGGGTTCGTCGACGACGGCGGGCAGGAAGAACACCAGCCGGGCGAAGCGGTCGGGGGTCTCGGCGATCAGGTGGCACAGCGCGCCCGCGCCCATGCTCACCCCCAGCGCCCGGGTGGCGTCGTGCTCGTCGGCCACGGCCCGCAGGTCGGCGGCCAGGACGGCGTAGTCGAAGCGTTCGACGGCGACGCCGTCGTGGGCGCGCGCGGTGTAGAAGACCTTGGTGCCGTCCACGCCGCTGCCCAGCGGCCGGGTGTCGGCGATGTCGGCGCCCAGCCCGTGGGCGAACACCGTCACCGGCTCGCCCGAGCCGCGCACCAGGGTGGTCACCACGGGTTCGAGCCGAGGTCCCGGATCGCGGGGCGGATGTCCAGCAGGTAGACCAGTGAGGCGATCAGGCCGATGATGCCGATCAGACCCAGCCCGGCCCCGACGCCGCCCCCGCCGATGCCCAGCATCGACAGCAGGATGCATCCGGCGAGGATGCCCAGCCACAGGCCCTTGGTGAGCGGCCCGACAGCGGGGAAGGCCGAGGGTTTCTGCAGCGCACAGTGCAGCAGGGCGGCCAGCGACAGCAGCGCCGCGACGGCCGAGATGCCGAACTCCGTCCAGCCTTCGATGACGAGCACCGCGGGGAAACCGTTGATCTCCATGCACCAAGCCTAAACGGCGATCACTGGAACGCGGGGCCGCGCCGCTTCAGCAGCTCACGCAGGGTCCCGGCGATGGTCTCCTTGACCCGGTCGGCGAGGTTGAAGACCTCCAGCGGGTCGTCGGCCAGGTGCGCCATCCCCTCGGTGGGGATCGGCTCGCCGAAGTCGATCATCCACTTGCTGGGCAGCGGCACCGCGCCCAGCGGGCCCAGCAGCGGGAAGGTCGGGGTGATGGGGAAGTACGGCAGCTTCAGCAGCCGCGCCAGCACCGGCACGTCGCCGATGATCGGGTAGATCTCCTCGGCGCCCACGATCGACACCGGGATGATCGGGGTGCCGGTGCGCAGCGCCGTCGACACGAAACCGCCGCGCCCGAAGCGTTGCAGCTTGTAGCGATCCCAGTACGGCTTGCCGATGCCCTTGGTGCCCTCGGGGAACACCCCGACGACCTCCCCTGCGCCCAAAAGCCGCTCGGCGTCGGTGTTGGAGGCCAGCGTCGCGCCCAGTTTGCGGGCGTACTCGCCCAGCACCGGCGACTTGAACACGAAATCGGCGGCCAGCAGCCGCAGGTGCCGCTGCGCGGGGTGTTCGTCGAACAGCGCCAGCTGCACCATCATCGCGTCCATGGCGATGGTGCCGGAGTGGTTGCCCACCAGCAGTGCCGCGCCCTTGTCGGGCACGTTGTCCAGGCCGGAGGTCTCGACGCGGAACCACTTGCGGTACAGCGGCCGCAGCGCCCGGAACGCGACCTGCTCGGTCAGCTCGGCGTCGAAGCCGAACTCGTCGACCTCGTAGTCGCCGGTCATGCGCTTGGTGAACAGGTTGGCCAGTTCCTCCAGCGCCTCGGCCACACGGTCAGCGTCCACTGTCGCTCCTCTTGTCGCGGGCGGACGCACCGGTGATGCTCTCGCCGCCCAGCACCGACATCAGGGCGTGCCCGGTGACGAAGTCGTCGAAGGCCTCGCTGGTGGGCCGGGGGGTGATCCGGTACGTCTGGGTCAGGTGACCGCAGTCGACGACGCGGCCGAACTTCAGGAAGTCCAGCTGGTCCAGCGAGAAGTCCACCAGGCCACGGCCCTTCGCCACGGCGGCGAAGCCGCGCAGCAGCAGTTCCGGGGTCGGCGCGGCGACCCGCCCGGCCCGCCGGATCGACTGCGACAGCAGCAGCGCGCCGGGACCGGCCACGTTGTAGACGTCGGGACGGCCGCGGGGGGCGCGGTGGTCGTCCAGGGTCACCTTGTGCAGCACGTCCAGCGCGTCCTCGATGTGCAGGAACTGCACCCGGGGGTCGTAGCCCAGCACCGTCGGCACCACCGGCAACGAGAAGTACCGGGTCAGTGAGGTGTCGGAGGTGGGCCCCAGCAGCGGCGCCAGCCGCAGCACCGTCACCGAGGCGTTCTCGCGGCGGCGCGCGAAACCACGCGCGTACGCCTCGACCTCGGCGACGTCGGAGGCGAACTCGCCCCGGGGCGCGGCCCGCAGTTCGGTGTCCTCCGTGAATACCGCCGGGTCGCGGGCCGACGCGCCGTAGGCGGCGACCGAGGACTTGACGACCACCCGGCGCACCGATTCGGCCCGCTGGCACGCGGCCAGCAGGTGCATCGTGCCCAGGACGTTGGATTCCTTCTGAGCGGTGCGACCACCGGCCCGCACCGCCGAGGCGGCGACGGCGGCGTGCACCACGGTGTCGACACGTTCTTCGGTCAGGATCCGGCTGAGGTCACCGTTGCCGTCCAGGGAGTCGGTGTCGATGCCGAAGACCCGTTTCACCCGTTCGTCGGCCGTCAGGCGCGCCACCAATCGACCGGCGAGATACCGGTCGGCACCGGTGACCAGGACGGTCGTGGGGGTCATAGGCGTTGAGGGCTACTTGCCTTGGCGGCGACGCTGCACGCGGGTTCGCCGCAGCAGCTTGCGGTGCTTCTTCTTGGCCATGCGCTTACGCCGCTTCTTGACGACCGAGCCCATAGATTTTCCTCGCAGTTGTTATTGAGTGACACGGGAACGCGCTGTCGTGCGACCGAACCAGCGGACGCGCTGTGACAGCAACCCGCTAAGGCTAGCGTGGTGACGCATGTCAACGCACGCCGGGCGAGATCAACCCCGGCGGGGGCCACCACGCTAGCAGCCAGCCCTAGACGCCGCGTTTGTCGTCACGGAACGTCGTCGCCAGGTACTCCTGCACGGCGTGCTCCGGCACCCGGAACGACCGGCCGACCCGGACCGCGGCGAGGCTGCCGGCGTGAACCAGGCGGTAGACGGTCATCTTCGACACCCGCATGAGTTCGGCCACCTCGGCGACGGTCAGGAATTTGACCTCTTCGAGCAGACTGTGTGTACTCATCGCACATCCCACCAATCCCATTCGCGGACAGCCGGGGTCACCCGGCGCCCACGACACACCCCTTTTGGTGCGTCGATTACCAACAGTAATGTGGTATGGCGTCCGGTGGCTATGGTTCCGGGTGTTAGACGAGTTACGGACGCGCCTAAAGCACCTCTTTTTTCACGTATTTCTTGCACTCTTTGAGGATGTCCTCGTACGACTTGTCGAAGGACTCCTTCGCGGCTTCCTCCGGGTCGTCGCCCTTGCGGGCCACCCGCTCGAAGAAGTCCATGAACTTGTCCTTGCCGTACTCGTCGTACAGGTAATACGTCCAGTAGAAGGCGACGCCGTACTTCGCGGAGCCGTACGGGTCGTTGCCCTCGGGCGCGATCAGCTCGCCGTCCCAGGAGCTGCTCTTGAGGAATTCCTTGGCCTGCTTCTCGCGCGGGTAGTCGTCGATCTTCTCCTTGGGATCATGATCGATCAGCTCGGCGATGCCCTCCGACAGCCACCAGTCGGCGTTCTGGTCCTTGGGGGTGTGCGGCGGGCTGTGGTGCAGCGTCGCCACGTGACCCAGTTCGTGCCGCACCGTGGCCTCGAACTCCTCCTTGCCTTCCTTGCCGAAGTCCTTCTCGATCTGCTTGAGCCGCTCGGCGAACAGGACGACCTCCGAGCCGCCCGGCACCGGCTTGCCCTCCTTGTCGATCTGCGGCAACGGCAGCGCGAAGCCGATGGCCTGCTGCGGCAGACCCGAACCCAGCCCGTACCACTTGGCGATGTCGGCGTCGTCGCCCAGGAAGATCACGTACTTGTCGACCTTGCCGTAGACGGCGTACTTGTCGGCGTTCTCGGCCGCCGCCTCGGCGATCTCGAGGGTCTCCTTGACGTCGTAGTCGTCGGAGGCGTTGTCGGTGGCGGCCACGACGGCGCGGTCACCGGCCTCGGCCTTGAGCTCCTCGACCTCCCAGGGACGGGCGCCGATCGAGAACTGCGAGCTCTCGTCGGGTTTGGTGGACGACTCGCTGACCTGGGTGGCCAGCAGTTCCTGGTCCTGCCAGCGCCACTGGGTGTCGAAGATCATCCCGGTGGGGGCGCACTTGCCGCCCTTCTTGGCGCCGAAGCAGTAGTTGAGGCCGACCTTGACGGTCCACTCCGAGTCGCGGCCGTTGGGGTCGCCGATGATCTGGTAGTCGAAGTTCGAGACCTGCAGCGCCTTCAGCGAGGTGTACTGCTTCTTCATCTGGTCGTGGATGCTGCTGTCGTAGGCCGACAGCCAGGTGTCCTCGTCGCCGTCCAGCAGGCCCTCGGCGGATTCGTCGAGCAGGACCTCGGATTTCTCCTTGATAAACGCCTCGGACGGGGCCTCGCCCTCGGCCGGTGCCGGGATGGCGCCCTCGGCGAGCTTGCCGCCCTGGCCGCCCAGTGTGAAGCCCAGGATCATCGACACACCCGACAGCAGCACCGCCGCCAGGATCAGCGCGACCAGGCCGATCGAGCGTTTGGACGTCGTGGCGCGCGGCGGCGGGAAGCCGGGCGGGTACTGGCCGGGCAGTCCGGGCGGCGGGAAGCCGGGGGTAGGTGCCTGCGGCATGCCGAACCGGGCGGGTTGCCCGAACTGGCCGGGCTGACCGTACTGTCCCGGCTGACCGTATTGCCCGGGTTGTCCGTACTGGGCCGGGCTGGCCGGGGCGCCGTACGTCGTGCCGGGGGGCGTGGGCTGCGTCGGGGTCTGCGGCGGCCGGGGTGCCGGGATGTGCGGGGCCGCCGCGGGCTGCTGGGGAGCCGGTTGCCGCGGCTGTTGTGGCTGCTGGTTCGGGACAGCGTCGGGTGGCCCCGAGCGCTGCGTCGGGGGCGCCCAGGGGTTGTCACTGGGACCCGGGACGGGTGGCTGCTGGGGTTGGCCGGGGGGTGGCGCACCATAGGTCACTGCATCACAGTATGAGGCACTCGCAACTGACCACAACCCTCGGGATTGCGATTCGGTAACGATCGCGGGTACAGGAATTGTCCACTAAGTCCGAATGTGCTTTCCGGTGCTGGCGTTACCAAATCGGCTGCTGGATCGTTGTGCCACACAGGAGTACTCCCAAACCGGTTGAGCGTGGAGGTTCGGACATGTCATCTCAGGAACCGCAGGCGCGTCAAAGCCCGTCATTGCGGCGGCGTCGCCTGGGCTCCACCATGCGCCAGTTGCGGGAGGAGGCAATGGTTTCGCGAGAACTGGCAGGTCAGCAACTCGACTGCTCGGAATCGAAGATTTCACGTATAGAGAATGGTGACGTCCGGGTCAACCGGCGCGATCTGTTCGCGCTGCTCGACCTGTACGGGGTCACCGACGCCACGGTGCGGGACGAGCTGCGGGAGCTGGCCGCCCAGGGCGGCAGGCGCGGCGGCTGGTGGGTCAAGTACAACAACGAGGTCGCCGGGAGCTTCCGGCGGTTCATGGAGCTGGAGACCGTGGCCACCTCGATCCGGCGGGTGTCGGTCACCGCGATCCCCGGCATCCTGCAGACGCCCGAGTACGCCAAGTCCGTCATCGCCGCCACCGCCCCGGAGTCCACTAGGGAGGACATTGAGCGGCGGCTGCTGATGCGCGCCGAGCGGCAGCGCCGGCTCGCCGAGCCCAACCCGCCGAACAACTGGGTGATCCTGGACGAGGCGGTGGTGCGCCGTCAGGTCGGCGGCCCGGCGGTGATGGCCGCGCAGCTGCGTCGGCTGCGCTCGGCGGCGGAGTCGTCACACCTTCGTGTTCAGCTGCTTCCCTTCGAAAACGGTGCGCACGAAGGGATGCCGGGTTCGTTCGCTTTGATGCGTTTCCTACCTCCCGATCCGGACGTTGTATACAGCGAGGGTTTCGCGGGCGAAGTCATCTTGGATGATCCTGAGGATCTGCGATCGTTTTCCCTCCGTTTCGATCGCCTCGCCGACACGGCCCTCAGTCCGGAGCGGACGTCGCGGTTCCTTGAACGGGTGATCGGGGAATACAGCTAGAACTACAGCGGAAAGAGAAGTACATCGTGTACAGAACAGAGTTTCGGCACCCCGTGTGGCGCAAGGCCGCTCGCAGCTTCGCGAACAACGAGTGCGTGGAGGTCGCGCAGCTGAGCGCCCGCACGGTTGGGCTGCGCGATTCGAAGCTGAGCGCCCGGCGGGACTGCCCGGTCCTGCTGGCCGACGCCGCCGGGTGGGAGGGCTTCACCGAGCAGATCAAGAGCGGAACTTTCGGCTCTTAACCGGGGAAGGTTCGAGGCCGTCCACAATGGCGTGGGCGGCCTCGTCGCGTGTTCGGGTTATTTCCTGCTCTTGAGCGACTGCATGAAGAACCGCAGGTTCGCCGGTCGCTCGGCCAGCCGCCGCATCAGGTAGCCGTACCACTGGTCCCCGAAGGGGACGTAGACCCGCACCTGGTAACCGGCCTCGGCCAGCCGCCGCTGCTCGTCGGGCCGGATGCCGTACAGCATCTGGAACTCGAAGGAGTGCGGGCCGCGGTCGTACCACTTGGCCCGGTCGATGGCGATCTCCACCAGCCGGGGGTCGTGGGTGGCCAGCATCGGGTAGCCCTCGCCGCTCATCAGGGTGTTGACGCAGCGCACGTAGGAGCGGTCCACCTCGAGCCGGTTCTGGTAGGCCACCGACTCCGGTTCGGCGTAGGCGCCCTTGCACAGCCGGACCCGGGAGTTCTTGACCGCGAACTCGCGGCAGTCGGCCTCGGTGCGGCGCAGGTAGGACTGCAGTACCGCCCCGGTGCCGCTGAACCGCTGCCGCAGTTTGCCGACGGCGTCGAGGGTGATGTCCGTGGTGGTGTGGTCCTCCATGTCGACCGTCACCGTGGTGTCGGCGTCGGCCGCGGCCGTGCAGATCTCCTCGGCCAGGCTCAGCGACAGCTCCTCGTCGAAGCGCTGTCCCAGCGCCGACAGCTTGATGCTGACCTCGGTGGCCGGGGTGAGGCCCTCGGTCTTGAGCGCGGACAGCAGCTTGAGGTACTCGTCCCGGGTGGACTCGGCCTGGTCGGTGGTGAGCGTGTCCTCACCCAGGTAGTCGAGACTGACCTTCAGGCCGGAGTCGACCAGTTCGCGGCTGGTTCGCAGCGCGTCGTTGGTGTCGGTGCCCGCCACGTACCGCTTGACAACGTTCCGGCTCACCGGTGCGGTGGCCGTGAGACGTTCGAGACGCGATGAGCGTGCCGCGGCGAGAATGATGGATCGCAGCATGACAGCGAGCGTATCTCCACAGTGCGGAGCCGGGGCCGCGGGTCCGACCGAAACTGAACAGACGTTAAGCGGGTAAGGGCTTGCCTCGTTCGTTACTGGTTACTCGCGCCAGAATTGTCTACCGTATGGGATGTGGACTTCGATGCCTACGCTCAAACCGCCGCCGACCTGGTCAACGCCGAGTTGACAGATATGGCGAGTCTGCACGACTTCTTTGGGGGGCGTGTCTGGTGGACCGAACGGGCCACCGAACGCGACCTGTCCACCCTCCGGCGTGCCAAACGCAAACTGCGCGAGGTCTTCGTCAAGGGTTCCTCCGGTGACGACGCCGGAGCCGTCGAGATACTCAACACCCTGCTGCAACAGTTCCCGGTGCAACCGCGCATCTCGGGGCACAGCGACCAGGACTGGCACATGCACGTGACCAGCCGTGGTTCGGCCGTCGCCTCGGAGTTCGTCGCCGGGGCGGTGTGGGGGCTCTCGTCCTGGCTGTGCCGCTACAAGGGGGCCCGGTTCGGGGTGTGTGCCGACGCACGCTGCGGAAACGTGTACCTGGACACGTCCTCCAACAACTGCCGCCGGTTCTGTTCGGAACGCTGCGCCACCCGCTCGCACGTCGCGGCCCACCGGGCCCGCAAACGTGAGGCGGCCGCGGCGGCCGCCGCCTAACCCTCCAAATGGCGGCGCGCGAAATTCAGTGATTCGGCCAGATCGGCCTCACGGACCGCGCGGTGCCCGGACTTGCGGGTCGACACCTCCACCGCGACGGTGAAGTCGTTGCCCGAGGTGGCCAGCTTGCGCAGCAGTTCGGCGCACGGCTGGTTGCCGCGCCCCGGTACCGCGTGCTCGTCGCGCCCGGGACCGGCGCCGTCACCCAGGTGGACGTGGGTCAGGTTGGACCCCATCCGCTCGGCCATCTCCAGCGCGTCGGAGTTCGACGCCGCGCAGTGCGACAGGTCGAGGGTGTAGTTGTCGTAGCCGGGGTTGGTCGGGTCCCAGTGCGGCGCGTAGGGCACGAAACCCTTGCGCGCCATCTTGATCGGGTACATGTTCTCGACCGCGAACCGCAGCTGCGGGAACCGCTGCGCCATCCGCTCCAGCCCGGCGGGGAACACCCGGCCGTAGCCGCGCTGCCAGGCGAACGGCGGGTGGATGACGACGGTGGACGCCTCCAGGTGTTCGGCCATGACGGCGGCGCGGCGCAGCCGCTCCCACGGGTCCTTGCTCCACACCCGTTGGGTCATGAGCAGGCAGGGCGCGTGCACCGAGCCCACCTTCACTCCATAGTGATCGGACAGTGTGGCCAGCGTCCGGAAGTCCTGACTGACGCTGTCGGTCCACACCATCACCTCGACCCCGTCGTAGCCGAGCTTGGCCGCGAGCTCGAACGCCACCGCGGTCGGTTCCGGATATACGGAGGATGTCGAGAGCAATACTGGTGGGGACGCACCGGCCATCGTCTCAGGGTAACCGCGGTAATAGGCTGGTCGACGTGAGGGACACCGAGGAGACGGGGCTGGACTTTCCCCGGGAGTGGATCGAGTTTCCAGACCCCGACGACTCCGACACGATCGTGCGCGCGGATCTGACCTGGCTGCTGTCGCGGTGGACGTGCATCTTCGGGCAGGGTTGCCCGGGCATCGACGCCGAGAACCCGGACGACGGCTGCTGTGTGCACGGCGCCTTCTTCACCGAGGCCGACGACGAGGAACGGGTCCGCAAGGCGGCGGCGAAGCTGACGCCCGAGACCTGGCAGAACTATCGCGCCGACTACGCCGACGTCGTCGTCGACGACACGCTCGCCGATGACGACGGGGTGGAGCAACCGGCGCGCAAGACCGCGACCGTCGACGGCGCCTGCGTCTTCCACAACCGGCCCGGCTTCTCCGGCGGGATGGGCTGCGCCCTGCACGCGCAGGCGCTGCGCGACGGCGTCCACCCGCTGAAGTACAAGCCCGAGGTGTGCTGGCAGGTGCCGGTCAAGCGCGACTATTCCACAGTAGAGCGGGCGGACGGCTCGGTCGCCGAGATCACCTGGATCGGCGAGTTCGACCGCCGCGCCTGGGGAGCGGGCGGGCACGACTTCGACTGGTGGTGCGCCTCGGCGCCCAGCGCCCACGTCGGCGCCCAGCCGGTGTACCGCAGCTACGAGGCGGAACTGATCGAGCTGATCGGCAAGGGCGCCTACGCCAAGCTCGCCGAACTGTGCGCCGAACGCGAACGGATCGGCCAGCTGGCGGTGCACCCCGCCACCCGCAAGGCCCTGCCGCTCACGGTGGCGCCGCGACCGAGTTCCTGATCACGATGTGGGTGCCGAGCGTGACCTGACGCTCGACGGGGTTGTCGGCCAGCGCCAGCCGTACCGCCGCCCGGCCCAGTTCGTGGGCCGGGATGTGCACGGTGGTGAGGCTCGGGGTCAGGTCGGGGGCCGGGTTGCAGTCGTTGTAGCCCACCACCGAGACGTCCTGCGGCACCCGCAGTCCGGCCTCGGTCAGCGCTCGCATCGCCCCGGCCGCGACAGTGTCGTCGGCGCAGAACACCGCGGTGAAGTCACACCCGTGTGCGAGCCGCCGCTTCATCCGCTCATAGCCGGAGGCGCGGTTGAAGTTCCCGTACACGGTCAGGCCGGGGTTCTCGTCGATACCGTGCGCGGCCAGCGCCCGACGGCACCCCTGCACCCGGTCCTCCGCGGTGGTGTTGCCCTCGTTGCCCGCCAGGTGCAGGATCCGCCGGTGCCCGCGTTCGGCCAGGTGGCTGATGATCGCGAAGGCACCGTCGGCGTTGTCGTAGGTCACCACGAACGCCCCGATGTCGGCGGCCAGCCCGGGCCGTCCACACAGCACCAACCGGGAACCGGCGGCGGCCAGGCTCTCGGCGTAGCGGGTCATCCGCTCGGCGTACTCCTCGGTGGGCACCACGCCGCCGATGAGGATCACCGCGTCGGCCTGCTGTTCCCGCATCAGCGACACGATCGCCAGCTCGGTGTCCGCTTCGCCCTGGCTGGAGGCGTACATGCACAGCCGGTCGTCCTCGGCGGCGGCCTCGGCGACCCCGGCGGCGATATCCGAGTAGAACGGTGAACTCATCGAGCCCGACACCATCGCCACCATCTTGGGCCGCACCCCCGACAGCGCCCGCGCGTGCGCGTTGACCACATAGTCCATGTCGTGGACGGCGCGCAGCACCTTGGAGCGCATGCGGTCGCTGACGGGATAGCTGCTCTCCGACAGCACCCGCGACGCGGTGGCGACGGATACACCGGCGCGACGCGCGACATCACGGATGGTCGCGCGCCGCGCCGGTGTCTGGTTCACGAGGACTCCACTGTCTTGAAAGGATGTGGACCCATTATTCCTCAGACGCCTCGTACTCCTCGGCGAGTTCTTCGGCCATGACGTCGCCGCCCTTGGAGTGCCACTTCTTGAGCGTCTCGTCGAAGCTCTTCATGTCCTTGCCGCGGAAGATGACGTCCAGGACACCGTCCAGGACGGTCTTGCGGCATTCGTTGTACTTCTGGGTGACGGCCTTGGAGCGCAGCCCCGTCATCGGGTTGGGGATGGTTATCCCGGCGACCTTCTTCTCCCACTCGTAGACCCGCTCCACCTGATCGGGGTAGCCCGGGTAGAACAGCGTCAGCGGCGCGGCGGAGATATAGGAGATCGGGTAGTTGGTCTTGTTCTCCTTCTCCCACAGCTTGGTCGCGATCGGGACGCCGTCGCCGTCGCGCTCGAAGTGCTTGCCCTCGACGCCGTAGTTGAACAGCTCGTACTCCTTGGTGCCGAACGGCGCCGCCAGGTAGTTGCAGATGTCGAGCAGCATCTTCAGCCGCTCCTTCTTGGCCTTCTTGAACACGACGTACCCGAAGTAGCCGTTCCCGGCCCACGGCGTGGGGTCGGTGTCGGCGAAGGGGTAACCGAAGTCGAGGGTGTACCCGTCCTTGGCGTCCTGGAACGCCTTGGTGCCCATGGCACCCCAGCCGTCGCGGTAGGCGTGGACGGTGGTGTTGGCGTAGTGGGTCTTGTTCTCGATGTTGGGCTGGTTGGGGCTGTCGGGGTAGACGTGCTTGTCGGCGAACTGCTTGGCCAGCATCTCGATCGCGCCCTTGAACTGGTCGGTCTCGAAGGCGGTGGTGAACTTGCCGCCCGACACCTTCCACTCGTTGGGGGCGCCCAGAGATCCGGCCCAGTAGTCGATCCACAGGTCGTTGGACATGCCCAGGCCGTATTTCTTGCCCTTGGTCAACTCGGCCATGGCCTTGACGTACTCGTCCTTGGTCCACTCGACCGGAGCGTCCACCTTGTCCAGTGCGGTGCGGTTGACCATGAGGCAGCCGCCGAACACGGGGCGCTCGGTGGGGATGCCGTACAGCTTGCCGCCGATGCGTCCCACGCCCTTCCATGCGTAGGTGGGGATGTTGGCCAGGCCGGGGTAGTCCTTGATGTTGTCGCCGCTGACCAGATCCGAGATGTCGGCGCAGTTGGCCTGGATGAACTCGTGTTCGCGGGGGATGATCTCGCCGACGCCGAACATGACGATGTCGGGCATGTCGTCGCTGGCGGTCAGCGTGGTCATCTTCTCCTTCCACTCATTGCCGGGCATGAGCTCGATGTCCAGTTCGACGCCGAGCGCGTCGTTGACGGCCTTGACGAAGGAGTCGTTCTTCTTGGGCGGCACCCCGTAGGTGATGATCGCGGCGCGCACCTTCGACCCGTCGCCCGGCTTGTCCCAGCCGGTCGACTCGATCTCCTTGGGGTACTTGGTGTATCCGCCCTGCAGGCCGGTCTTCTCGTCGCCGGGCAGGTCGGGTTCGGGACCGTCGGCCTTGATGTAGTCGGGGTAGGGGACCAGGTCCTTGCCCTTGTTGCTGACGTCGCCGCCACCGCCGCCGCTACAGGCCACCAGGGCCGGTCCGGCGGTCGAGACGAGCGCGGCGACCCCGCCCATCTTGAGGGCGTCACGCCGTTTCAGGTTGAAATCCGACATTTGTCTCTCTTTCTAGGATTTGATCGCGCCGGTGAGAACGCCCTTGGCGAAGAACCGCTGGACGAACGGGTAGACGATCACGATGGGGAGGGTGGCGAGCACGACGACCGCCATCTTCGTTGACTGTGGAGAGTTCTGGACCGTCGATTCGGCGGTGTCGGAGATGGCGGTGTTCTGGGTGACGTACTGCCGCAGGATCGCCTGCACCGGCCACTGATCCGAGTCCAGGTAGAGGATCGCGGTGAAGAAGGAGTTCCAGTACGCCACGGCGTAGAACAGCCCGACCACCGCGATGACCGCTTTGGACAGTGGCATCACGACCCTGGTGAGGATCCGGAAGTCCCCGGCGCCGTCGAGCCGGGCGGCCTCGATGAGTTCGCCGGGCACCGACTGGAAGAAGCCGCGCATCACCACCAGGTTGAACACGTTGACCAGCACCGGCAGGATCAGCGACAGGTAGTTCTCCTTCAGACCCAGTTCCTGAACCACCAGATAGGACGGGATCATGGCGGGCGGGAACAGGAACGTGAACAGGATCAGCAGCAGGATCGGCTTGCCGCCCACCACACCCGGCCGCGACAGCGCGTAGGCCAGGAACACCGTCGCCACCAGGCTCAACAGGGTGCCGACCACGGTGATGCCGACGCTGCGCAGCAGCGCGTCGGTGATGATGCCGCCGGAGATGATGTCCTCGTAAGCCTTGAACGAGAACGACGTCGGGATGACGACCCAGCCGCCGTTGTCGATGACCTCTTCGGGGCTGGCGATCGAGGTCGCCACGATCGTCCAGAACGGGAACAGCACCAGGGCCACGACGATGACCAGGGCGACGGCCTTGGCCGCTTTGACCAATGGGGATGGTTTGCCCATCCACGCGGGACGGTGTGCGCTCATGACGACTTGTACACTCCCGATTCTCCGAGCCGGTGGGCGATCTTGTTGGCGGTGTAGACCAGGACGAGCCCGACGACGCCCTTCATGAGTCCGGCGGCGGCGCCGAGACTGAAGTCGCCGTTCTGGATGCCCATGTAGTAGACGAAGGTGTCCAGCACCTCGCCCGCCTCGGGGCCGACGGCGTTGCGCTGCAGGAAGAACTGCTCGAAGCCGACGGTCAGGATGTCGCCCAGCCGCAGGATCAGCAGCAGGATGATGACCGGGCGGATCGCGGGCAGCGTGACGTGCCAGGTGCGCCGCCACCAGCCCGCGCCGTCGATGGCCGCGGCCTCGTACAGCTGCTCGTTCACCCCGGCCAGCGCGGCCAGGAAGATGATGGTGCCCCAGCCGCACTCCTTCCAGATGACCTGCGCGATCACCAGCGGTTTGTACGCGTCCGGGTTGCCGATGATGTCGACGGTGGACAGTCCGCCGTCGGCCAGCAGCCCGTTGAGGACGCCCACGTCGCCGAGCACCTGCTGGAACAGCGCCACCACGATGACCCAGGAGATGAAGTGCGGCAGGTAGACGACACTTTGGACGAAGCGGCGGATGCTGTCGCGGGTGAGGCTGTGCAGCAGCAGCGCCAGCCCCAGCGGCGCGGGGAAGTAGAACAGCAGCTGCAGGAACGAGATCGACACGGTGTTCCAGGTGGCCTGCCAGAACTCGGTGTTGCCGACCAGGTCGGTGAACTTCTGGACGCCGATCCACTCGCTGGCCCACACGCCGTAGAACGGCACGTAGTCCTTGAAGGCGATCAGGTTGCCGAACAGCGCGCCGTAGTGGAACACCAGGAAGTAGCCGACGCCGGGTACCAGCAGCAGCAACAGCAGCCAGTCGCGGCGCAGCCGGTCGCGCAGTGGTGCGCGGCGCGCCTTGACCGTGCGGACGGTCGCGGTCTTGGGGGGAGCGCTACGCGGGGGTGTGGCGACGGGGGTTGGGGCCACCGGTGAGCCTCCTCACTGAGAGCTTGGGCTGAAGATATTCGGTTTCTATGATCTTGACAAGAGGTGGTCCAGATATTTCTTGCGCGGTTCCTGCTACCTTCTAGAAACCGATTACTCATCGTTTTGGACGTTGTGGAGGCCCTGTGTCCGCCAAACCCCTCGGTGTCTTCGCCATGAGCCGCTTCGCCCGCGAGACGGCGCTGACCCCCGCGGTCCTGGCCCGGCTGCTGTCCTTCGCCGACGCCGACCCCGGGCTGCTGGTCGCCGACTTCGCCGCACCCGAAGCCCGCCACGCCCTGGCCCGCGCCGACTTCCTGGTGACCGGCTGGGGGTGCCCCACAGTGGACGACGCCGCGCTGGAGCTCATGCCCCGCCTGCGTCTCATCGCCCACGCCGCCGGATCCATCAAGCACCACGTCACCGCGCACGTGTGGTCGCGCGACATCACCGTCACCTCGGCGGCCTCCGCCAACGCCGAACCGGTCGCCGAGTACACCCGCGCGACCATCCTGCTGGCCACCAAACGCGCCTTCACCCGAGCCGCGAACTACGCCGCCGACGGGGTCCCCGAGACCCACCCGCGCGACTGCGGCTACGTCGGCCGCACCATCGGCATCGTCGGCGCCTCCCGGATCGGCCGCCGGGTCATCGAACTGCTGCGCGGCTACGACCTGCGAATCCTGGTGTCCGACCCGTACCGCGGCGCCGACAAGCTGGCCGCACTCGGTGCCGAACTCGTCCCGCTCGACGAACTGTGCCAACGCTCCGACGTGGTCAGCGTCCACGCCCCCGAACTGGCCGAGACCCACCACCTCATCGACGACCGACGCCTGAGCCTGATGCGCGACGGCACCGTCCTCATCAACACCGCCCGGGGCTCCCTTGTCGACACCGAAGCCCTCGTCGGCCACTGCCGAGACGGCCGCGTCGACGCCATCCTCGACGTCACCGACCCCGAACCCCTCCCCGCCGGGCACCCACTCCTGCTGCTGCCCAACGTATGGGTCACCCCGCATCTGGCCGGAGCCGAGGGCAGCGAGATCGCACTGCTCGGCGAGTACGCCGTCGCCGAGACCAAGCGGTTCTTCGACGGCGAAGCCCTGCTGGGCGAGGTCACCCAGGCCGACCTGCCCCGGCTGGCCTGACCGAAAAAACGGTTGCGCCCCGACGGACCCCGTCGGGTAGTGTGCCGGCCATGTCGAGCCCCGAAGCGTCCAAGGTGGGGGTTTACGGTCCCGCCGTCAGCCCCCTGAACAGCTGAGTTCATTCGCTCACCCGTGGCGGTAACCGCCCGGGACGCCTTCGCGCGCGCCAGGAGCGCTGACCGCGGTGACGAGACGACCGTTTCCCGTTCCTCTCCTCACCTCGGAGTTTCCCGATGCCGCTTCCGCTCTACCTGCTCGCCCTGGCCGTGTTCGCCATGGGCACATCCGAATTCATGCTCGCCGGTCTCCTACCCGACATCGCCGCGAGCCTCGACGTCTCCGTCGCGACCGCCGGTCTGCTGACCTCGGCCTTCGCCGTCGGCATGGTCGTCGGCGCCCCGCTGATGGCGGCGCTCGCCCGCCGCTGGCCCGCCCGCCACACCCTGCTCGCCTTCATCGCCGCCTCCGCCGCCACCCACATCATCGCGGCCCTGACGTCGAACTTTACGATCCTGCTGCTCACCCGGATCCTCGCGGCGCTGGCGAACGCGGGCTTCCTCGCCGTCGCCCTCACCACGGCGGCAACCCTGGTGGCCGCCGACCGCAAGGGCCGCGCCCTGGCCGTCCTGCTGTCGGGCACCACCGCGGCCACCATCGCCGGTGTCCCGGGCGGAGCACTACTGGGCACGCTGCTGGACTGGCGCGCCACCTTCTGGGCGATCGCGATCCTCTGCCTCCCAGCGGCCCTCGGCATCCTCAAGGGAATCCCGACCCGCTCTATCCACAGTGAATCAGACACCGCCCCCGGTCTGCGCTCCGAACTCGCCCAGCTCGCCCGCCCCCGGCTGATCCTGGTCATGTCGCTGGGCGCGCTGGTCAACGCGGCCACCTTCGGCACCTTCATGTTCCTGGCCCCGATCGTCACCGACACCGCGTCCCTCCCCGACCTGTGGATATCGGTGGTGCTGGTCGTCTTCGGCCTCGGCTCGTTCCTCGGCGTCAACCTCGCCGGACGCCTGTCCGACGCCCGCCCGGGACTCGTCATCGCGATCGCGGGCCCGCTGCAACTGCTCGGCTGGATCGCCCTGGCCCTGCTGGCCACCGAACCACTGGCCCTCCTGGCCCTGACGTTTACCCAAGGCGTCCTGTCCTTCGCGTTGGGCAGCACCCTGATCGCCCGGGTCCTGTACGCGGCCTCGGGTGCCCCAACGATGGGCGGCTCATACGCCACCGCCGCCCTCAACGTGGGCGCGGCCCTCGGCCCGATCGCGGCCGGGGCAACACTCACCGCCGGTCACGGCGACCTGGGCCCCGTCTGGGCCAGCACCGTCCTCGTCGGACTCGCGCTGGCCATCGCCCTGGTCTCCCGACGGGCCTTGACTTCCCAGGCACCTGAACGGTTGTCGTCGGCGGGCCGGTGAGCGGCTCGGCGCTGACCGGCCGCTATTTGTCTACCGTGTAGCGAAGCTGCGCGAAGCCGCCGCCGACGTCGGCCACCGAGTCCAGGCGAAGCGGGACGTCGTGGGACAGTTCGCCGAAGAGCCGGTGACCGGCGCCGATCAGGACCGGGGCGACACTGATGATGAACCGGTCGATGCGACCGGCGCGGACGAAACTTTGGATCAGTCGTCCGCCGTCGGGGTAGACGTGGGTGATGCCCCGCTTATCGAAGTCGGCGACGAGGTCGTCCAGATCGCGGTAGACCGTGACGCGCGGGTCGGCGTCCTCGGGCAGAGTGGTGCTCAGGACGCCGACGTGGCGGTCACCGAAGGGCCAGTTCTCCTCACCGAAGCCGATGACCTTGTCGTAGGTGTTGCGGCCCATGGCGACCGCGTCGACCGAGTCGAGGAACTCGAAGAAGCCCATGTCGCCGGCCTGCTCGCCGCGCGAGGTCAGCCAGTCCAGGTCGTCGTCGAGGCGGGCGATATTGCCGTCGAGGCTGGTGCCGATGAAGACGGTGGCGGTGAAGGTCACGGGGTTCTCCTCAGTAGATGGTCGAGATCGTCGTGCAGCAGGGCGGCGGGGTCACCGTCGCTGGTGAGGGCCCACCGCAGCAGCGAGCCGTCGATGGTGATGTTGACGGCGCGGGCGAGCCGCGGCGCGTCGGTGCCGGGCGACAGTTCGCCCGCCGCGACGGCGTCGGTGATCAGCTCCCGCAGTGCCGCTTCCACCGCGCGGGTGTGCGCGGCGGCGTGGACCCGAAACTCGGGGTCGGACAGGTCGAGCTGGAGCATGCCGAGGTGATTGGCCATCACCTCGGGGGTGGACATGTGACCGGCGAATTCGGCGGCGACGGCGTGCAGCGCCGCCAGCGGCGAGTCGTTCGCGGCCCGCGCCCTGTGGAAGGGTGCCGAGGCAGTGGCGGCGGCGTCGGCGGCGAACGCGAGCAGCAGGCCCCGCTTCGACCCGAAGCGTTGCGACAGGGTCGCCGGGGAGATCCCCGCCTCGGCGCCGATATGCGCCAGGGTGAGCTTGGCGGGCCCGTGGGCGCCGATGGCGCGTCCGGTGGCGGCGAGGATGTCGGCGTCGGTGGTGGCGCGTGGTCGTGGCATGGATTCCTCCTCTCGCGCTCGACGGTATCACATTAATAAATGGTGGTTCATTTATTAATGTGATACCGCGAAAGTCGTCACGGGCCGTGCTCTGGCAAGGTGCCGGTATGTCGACTCCCCTGATCTCCAGCCTGCCCGCCTCCTGCGATCACATCGTTGATTTCGACCTGGTCACCGTTGGCGGTCGGGTGCTCCTCGTCGGCAGCCCCGACCGGGACCGGCTCGTGTGCACCTGGGATCCGGCGAGTGACCGCTGGACGCGGTACGAACTTGACGTCCCGGCTGAGGAGTTCCCTCATACGGAGCTCACGTCGCTGGGTGCCGCGGTGGTCGACGGCCGGATCGTGATCGGCGGCGGAGGTGACCACCAGGGCTTCGTCCTGTGGGACCCGTCCGACGCTGGACCGGAGGACGACTCCGTGGTGGACATTGAGGAGCTGGAATGCCGGTCGGGCACCAGTAGCGCCGCCGCGGCGGGACTGTGGACGGGTCGGCCGGTCGTGGTGGCCGGTGGCAGCGACGGCGGCGTCCTGGTGTGGGACATCGAGGAAGAGCGGCCCCTCGCCGAATTCGACGACCTCGACGAGGAGCTCACCGAGTTCGCGTTGGCCTCGGTGGACGGTCGCACGCGGGTGGTCGCCGCGGGCGAGAACAGCGTGGTGCTGGGAGATCTCGAATCCAGCGAATGGGGCGAACGGATGACCGTGCCCGGCGGTGAGATCAGCTGCCTGACAGCGGCCACCGTGCACGGACGTCCGTTCGCCGTCACCGGGGCGAGCGACGGCACCATTCGCGTGTGGGACCTGGCGGGATGCCGATTGCTGGGCCAACCGCAGGGGCACAACAGTGAGGTTTTCGGGGTGCGGATAGCCGACCTCGACAGCCGCCCCGTCCTCATCAGCAGCGCGCACCGCGACCCGGTCCACCTCTGGGAATTCCCGTCGTAGCGGCTCCCCAGCCTCAGCTCTGGCGTGCCAGCCAGTCGTCGAAGCTGGTCGGGGCGATGCGGGCGTTGTCGCCGGGCAGCATCACGTTGCCCGCCATGTCGGGGCCGAACACCGACTCCCAGCTGGGCACGAGCGTGATGTCGCGGCCGCGGGCCTGGTAGGAGCGGCGGGCCATGTCGACGAGGTCCTGCTTGTCCGGACCGGCGATGTCCACGTGGTAACCCTGCGGTTCGCCGACGGCGACCTCGGCGAGGATGTCGGCGACGTCCTCCTGGGCGATCGGCTGTACCAGGGCCGGGGCGATCGTGGCGACACCGTCCTGTTCGGTCCATCCGGCGACCATCTCGGCGAAGTCGTGGAACTGCGCGGCCGGGACGATCGTCCACGGCACCGGCCCCGACGACACCAGCCGCTCCTGTTCGCGTTTGCCCGCGTAGTGCGGGTTGCCTTTGACCCGTTGGGTTCCGGTGATCGACAGCAGTACGTGGTGACGCACGCCCGCGCGTTGTCCGGCGGCCAGCAGGTTGCCGGTCGTGGCGTTGAACGCCTTCACCACCGCTTCCTCTTCGAAGATCGGGATGTTGGTGACGTCGATGACGGCCTCGACGCCGGTCAGCGCCGCGTCCAGACCCTCGCCGGTGGCCAGGTCGACGCCCAGCGAGCGGCTGATGCCGACGACCTCGTGACCCTGCTTCTCCAGGGCCGCGACGGTGAGTTTGCCGATGTTGCCGGTCGCTCCGGCTACCGCGATCTTCATGTTCCAGTCTCCTGTCGGTGAGTACGCCATTCAATGTAACTCGGACCTTATGGGTCCGCAATATCCGAGTTAGGATGGCGGGTGTGAAGCTACCCACCAGCACCGAATGGCTGCTGCACAGCGCCACCACCCTGGCCCAGCTCGAACCCGGGCACAGCGCCTCGGCCGCCCAGCTGGCCGAGTACTACGACCTGCCCCCGGCCTACCTGGCCAAACAGCTTCAGGTCCTCGTCAAGGCGGGCATCCTCGCCGCGACGACGGGGGCTCGCGGCGGTTTCCGGCTCGCCAAACCCGCCGCCGAGGTCACGCTGCTGGCCATCGTCGAAGCCGTCGACGGCACCGCATCGCCCTACGAATGCCGCGAGATCCGGCAGCAGGGTCGCGGCGCGCTGCCCGAGAAGGACTGTCGCAGGACCTGCGTCCTGGCGGCCAGGATGTACGACGCCCACGACGCCTGGCGGCGAAGCCTCGCCGGCGTCACCCTCGCCGACATCCTCGACTCGATCCCCGCCACCGCCCCGGCCCGCACCCGCAGGCTGCTGACCGGCGCGAGCTAACCGGCGACCCGCCGGTACGCCCAGGCGGAGCGGTACCGGATCAGGAAACCCAACAGCACCAGGCCAAGCAGTCCGCCCCCGCCGTCGGTGATCCAGGTGCCCAGGACGGCGAGGTCGCGCATGCCGGTGGTCTCGAAGTCCACGGTGAAGAACCCGACCGCCTGGGCGAGGTTCGTCAGCATCGCGACCCAGAAGATCCAGCGTCGATTCCACAACGCCGCGATACCCAAGGCGTTCAACACCAGGAACGTCACCCCGACGGCCCGGAAACCGGGCAGGAAGCCGTCGATCTCGGCGGCGCTGGCGGTGGTGCGTTCGGCCAGCACCTCCGGTGTGACATAGCCGAGCACGATCGCGGTGCCCACGGTCGTGACGACGGAGTAGACGGCGGTGAGCAGTTGCAGGCGTCGCGTCCACACCGTGGGTTCACGGCGGACGGGGGAGTCGGCGGGCAAGGGGTCCTCCTCAACATCGGGGTTGGACCTCAAACCTCCGGCGCCGGAACCGATTCGGCAGTGGAGATAACACAAACATCGGCGGTAGGGGTAACTTCCGGATTCGCTCGGCCCGGGCCAGCAGCAGGTCGCGCTCCCGGGCGTTGCCGGTGAGCGCGGCGGCCCGCTCGAACTCGGCGCGCGCCTCGGCGGTGCGGCCGAGCCGTTCCAGCAGATCGCCCCGGACACTGGGCAGCAGGTGGTAGTCCGACAGCGAACCCAACTCGGCCAACGCGTCCACGATCTCAAGGCCCGCCTGCGGTCCGTAGGCCATCGCCACCGCCACCGCCCGATTGAGCTCCACCACGGGGGACGGCGTCAGCGCCATCAACCGCTCGTACAGCGACGCGATCATGGTCCAATCGGTGTCGGCGTAACGATTCGCGCGGGCGTGACAGGCCGCGATGGCCGCCTGCAACGAGTACTCGCCGACGCCCGCCCGCCGCAGGGCCGCCATGCCGCGCCGGATCAGCAGCCGGTCCCATTTGGAGCGATCCTGGTCGGCCAGCAGCACCAGCTCCCCGTCGGGGCCGGTGCGCGTGGGCAGCCGGGAGCCCTGGAACTCCAACAGCGCGGCCAGTCCGTGCACCTCGGGCTCGTCGGGCATCAGTCCCTGTAGGACCCGGGCCAGCCGCAGCGCGTCCTCGCACAGGACGGGCCGCACCAGGTTCTCTCCCGACGTGGCCGAGTAGCCCTCGTTGAAGATGAGGTAGATGACCTCCAGAACCGAGGACAGCCGGGCCCCGCGGTCCTCGCCGTAGGGAACCTCGAACGGCACCCCCGCCTTGGCGAGTGTGCGCTTGGCCCGCACGATCCGTTGCGCGACAGTCGGTTCGGAGGACAGGTAGGCGCGGGCGATCTCTTCGGTGGTGAGTCCGCCCAGCAGTCGCAGCGTCAACGCGATCCGGGCCTGTGTGGACAGCACGGGGTGACAGGACGTGAAGATCAGCCGCAGCAGGTCGTCGTCGATGTCCTCGGGGTCACCGGGTTCGGGCGGCGGGGGCACGTCCTCCAGGGTCCGGCCGACCTCGGCGAGCTTGCGCGCGTAGGTCTCCTTGCGCCGGACGAGATCGATGGCGCGATGCTTGGCGGTGGCCATGAGCCAGGCGCCCGGCTTGTCCGGGACACCCGACCGCGGCCACTGCTCCAACGCGGCGACCAGCGCGTCCTGCGCCAACTCCTCGGCGATGCCGATGTCGCGCACGACGCGGGTCACCCCGGCGATGATCCGCGCGGCTTCGATGCGGAACACCGTCTCGATCGTGGGGGCTGTGTCTGTTCCCGTCACAGCCTTCCATCAAAGCAGTTCAGCCTTCGAGAATCTCGCGGACCTCGACCGTGGTGCCGTCGTACTGGCCCTGGACCTCCAGGAACCGCTTCATCCACTCCAGGGCCTCGGCCTTGTCCTTGGCCTGGATGACGGTGTACCCGCCGACGACCTCCTTGGCCTCGGTGAACGGACCGTCGGTGTACTGCACCTTCCCGTCCACCAGCGAACCGCGGGTGGCCTGCGAGGTCGGGGTCAGTTCGGCCATGTCGAGTACCACCCCGGCCTTGGTGATCTCCTCGAACAGCTCGCCCATCTTCTGCTGCAACTCGGGGCTCGGCGGAGCCGTGGGGCGGTTGTTCTCGTCGTGGTAGGCGATCGACAGGAAACGTGGCATGACCTTCTCCTCGGTTTCGGATGACGCGGGGCCCTTCCCCGACTCTCAACCATGCGTCGAACGGGCGGGGCCGGAATCGACACGTCCGGAGAATTCTATTGACCTGTACGCCACGCGATACACGTTACTAGACAATAGTGTGCGGCGCACTGTATAGTGTCATGCATGGACACGGAAGAACTGATACTCAGCCAGGCGCAAGAGCTGCGGCGCGGCACCGTCGTCCTCGCCTGCCTCGCCCTGCTGAAACAACCCCAGTACGGCTACGCGCTCCTGGAAACCCTCAACGACGCGGGCATCCCCGTCGACGGCAACACCCTGTACCCCCTCCTGCGGCGGTTGGAGAAACAGGGCCTGCTGGCCAGCGAATGGAACACCGACGAATCCCGCCCCCGCAAGTTCTACAAGACCAGCCCTGAGGGCCTCGCCGTCTGCACCGGTCTGGTGCGCGAATGGCAGTCCCTCGTCACCTCGATGTCCGAACTGACCAAGGAAGAACGATGACCATCACCCTGACCGACCGCTACGTCCACGAGGTCGTCCGCCGCATCCCGGCCGACCAACGCGACGACGTCGCCGAGGAACTGCGCACCACCATCGCCGACACCATCGACGCCCGGGAGTCGGACAACCCGGCCGAGGCCGAACGCGAGGTCCTCACCGAGATGGGTGACCCGATCCGCCTCGCCGCCAGGTACGCCGACCGCCCCCTGGCCCTGATCGGCCCCGAGCTGTACCCGCCCTACATCCGCTTGCTCACCATGCTGCTCACCATCGTCCTGCCGATCGCGGTACTGGCCACGGTGATCCTGGAGATCGTCGACAACGGCGACGTCGGCGAGGTCATCGCGGCGGGCATCGGCTCGATCCTCACCGTCGGCGGCCAGATGATCGCCTGGCTCACCGTCATCTTCGCCCTCATCGACCGCTTCGTCAGCCGCGAACAGCTCGCCAAGGACGCCAAACCCTGGAGCCCGGACGACCTACCGGTCTCCCCCCAAACCGACCGCCACAGCTTCGGCGCCGTCGCCGCGGCCCTGTGGGACATGCTCGTCATCGCCCTCATCGTGTGGCAGCACTTCGGCCAGCCATACGCCCTCGACGGCGGCAAACGAGTCGAGATCCTCAACCCCGCACTATGGACCGGCTGGATGTGGCCGATCCTGGCCGGGCTCGCCGGAATCGCGATCACCCAGTTCATCCGCTCCACCCGCCCGGCCTGGACGATCCGCCTGGCCACCTGGCACACCGCGGCCCACGCCGTCTTCGCCCTCCCGATGGTCTGGGTCCTCCACCAACGCGAGTTCTTCAACCCGGCCTTCCTGTCCGATCTGGACCAGGAATGGCTATCCACCGACAGCTTCTACACCGTCGCCATCGCGGCCGTCCTGATCGTCAGCGCCATCGAGGTCTACAAGCGCTACCGCGAAGCCACCCACGCCCGCTAACCCACCCCTCATGGGCCGCGCCTCCACCACGGAGACGCGGCCCATGTCGCGTTACGCCACGCCGCCCCGTGTCAGCCAAGTGGACGATGCCACGTGGCATATAGGATCGATCACCGTACGTAGTTGACCACTTCGGGGGCTGGTCGTGTCGTCGTTCCTTTATCGGCTGGGGCGAGCGGCCGCCCGCGCCCGCGTGTTGGTGGTCGCCGTGTGGGTGGTGCTGTTGGTCGCGGCGGGTGGGTCGGCGTTGTTGTTCAACCAGGGCACCGACGACGCGTTCGCCATCCCCGGTTCCGAGTCGCAGGACACGCTCGATTACCTGAAGCGGGTCTTCCCGCAGGTGAGTGGGACCTCGGCGCAGCTGGTGCTGGTCGTGCCCGAGGGGGAGAAGGTTGATACCGCCGACAACCGGGCCGCCGTCGCGAGTGCGGTGAAGCGGATCAAGCGCCTCGATCAGGTTGCCGCCGCGGCGGACCCGTTCGGTAAGGATGTGTCCGGCGCGGTCTCCCGGGACGGGCGGGCTGCTTTGATCGCTGTTCCGCTCGATGTGGACCTGGCCGGGGTCACTGCCGCGACCAGGTCCGATTTGGAGGACGTCGCCGCAGATCTCGCTGAAGATGCCGGTCCCGGAGCGAAGGTTTACAGCGGCGGTGCGGCGTTCTCGAATCCGGTGCCGACCCTCAGTCCCACCGAGGGCATCGGGTTGGTTGTCGCGCTGTTGGTGCTGCTGTTGATGTTCCGTTCCGTCATCGCTTCGGTGATGCCGCTGTTGACCGCCGTGTTGGGTGTCGGGGTTTCGGTCGCGCTGATCATGACCGCGACGTTGGTGGTGCCGATCTCGTCGACCGCGCCGATGTTGGCCGTGATGCTGGGGCTGGCCGTGGGGATCGACTACGCGTTGTTCTTGTTGTCGCGGCATCGGGATCAGCTTGGTGAGGGACTGGACATCGAGGAGTCGGTGGCGCGGGCTACCGCGACGGCCGGTTCGGCGGTGATCTTCGCGGGCCTGACCGTTGTCATCGCGCTGTTGGGCCTGGCCGTGGCCGGTATTCCGTTCCTGACCACGATGGGTGTGGCCGCGGCCGTGGCGGTCGTGTTCGCGGTGGCCATCGCTGTCACCCTGGTTCCGGCGTTGCTGTCGTTCGCTGGCGATCGGATGCGGCCCCGTAAGCCCAAGCGCCGCAAGAACAAACCGCCCCGCGCCAAACCCCGGATCGCTCGGTGGTGGGTGCGTACCGCCACCAGGGTTCCACTGTTGACCGTCCTGTTGCTCGTCGTCGGTCTCGGCGTCTGCGCCATTCCCGCCGCCGAGCTGCGGCTGGCGCTGCCCGACAACGGCACCGAGGCCGTGGGGTCTCCCGCCCGCGACACCTATGACGTGGTCAACGATCACTTCGGACCTGGTTACAACGGGCCGTTGATCGTCACCGCCGACATCATCGAAAGCCGCGACCCGATCGGGCTCGTCGACGACATCGCCGACGAGATTCGCGACCTGCCCGGCGTCGAATCCGTCCCGCTGGCAACGCCCAACCCCAAGGGCGACACCGGGATCATCCAGGTCATCCCCACCACCGCTCCCGACTCGCCGCAGACCGACGCGCTCGTGGAACGCCTACGGGAGAAGGAACAGCACTTCCTCGATCGCTACGACACCAAGACCGCCGTCACCGGTATCACCGCTGTCGGCATCGACGTGTCCGCACAGCTCGGCAAGGCCCTGCTGCCGTTCGGCATCCTCGTTGTCGGACTGTCGCTCGTACTGCTGGCGATGGTGTTCCGGTCCATCTGGGTGCCCATCAAAGCCACCGCCGGATACCTGCTGTCGGTGGGAGCGGCATTCGGCGCCACCTCGTTCGTGTTCCAGCAGGGCCACCTCGCCGACGTCCTGAACGTGGCCCACGTCGGCAGCGTCATCAGCTTCCTGCCCATCATCCTCATGGGAGTCCTGTTCGGACTCGCCATGGACTACGAGGTGTTCCTCGTGTCGCGCATCCGCGAGGATTATGTCCACGGCGGCGACCCCCACCACGCCATCGAGACCGGGTTCATCTCCGCGTCCCGGGTCGTCGTTGCCGCCGCCGTCATCATGTTCGCCGTCTTCGCCGCGTTCGTCCCCGAAGGCAGCGCCACCATCAAACCCATCGCGTTCAGCCTCGCTGTCGGTGTGTTCGTCGACGCGTTCCTGGTGCGCATGACCCTCGTCCCGGCCGTGCTCGCACTCCTGGGGCACCGCGCCTGGGGACTGCCTCCCACACTGGACCGGGCGCTGCCGGTGTTCGACGCCGAAGGCGACTCCCTCGTCCACGAACTGCGACTGGCCGACTGGCCCGCCCCCGGGAGCGATGAGGCGATCAGTGCCCGGGACCTGCGCCTCGACGACGACCGGGGCCGAACAGTTCTGTCCGCCATGGACATTCACGCACAACGGGGTCAGGTCCTCGTCCTGCACGGACCCGGCCCGGTCGGCAAGACCGCGCTGCTGTTCACCCTCGCCGGACGGGTCAAGAACCTGCACGGCGACCTCAAGGTGCTCGGTCACGTGCTGCCGCAACACACCCACGCCGTACGCGGTTCGGTCGCCCTCATCACCTGTCGCACCACTCCCGATCCGACCGGGGCGGCGCGGGACGCGTTGGCTAACGGAGTCGAACTGCTGCTTGTGGACGATGCTGATCTGGTTCTGCGCGGCGACGCCCGCGACACGCTACGCCGCCAGCTGGCCGAGCGTCGCACCCGTGACGGTCGGACCGCGACGGTCGTGCTGACCTGCCAGGACCCCGACCGCGCCCACGACCTGCTGCCCGCAGGCACCCAGCTGCTCGCCCTGCGCTCACAACCCGCCGAGGTCGCCTGATGTTCAAGCCGTTCGCCGATTCGGCCCGCGCCATCGCTTCCGGGCCGCTGACCTGGAAGACCTGGACCGGGCTCATCACGGTTCCGGTCCTCATCCTGTCGCTGTTGACGTGGGCGTACTGGTCGCCCGGTGCTGATCACGGCACCGCCACCGCGGCCATCGTCAACGACGACAAGCCCGTCAAGGTCAACGGACAGACCATCCCCTTGGGACGGCAGCTGGCCGGAATCCTCAGCCACAGCGAGGACTCCGCCTATCGGTGGGTTCTCACCGACGCCGACGACGCCGAGGCCGGGCTGGCCGACGGCGGTTACGCCGCCACCGTCACCATCCCGGAGGACTTCTCGCGGCGGGCCACCTCCACCGCGACCCAGCCGCCGCTCGACGCCGCCCGGGCCACGCTGCGGGTCCGCACCTCCGACGCCACCGGCGCCGCCGACCCGCGACTGGTCACCGCCATCGCGACGGCAACCCAGGACTCCCTCGACAACCAGATCGTCGAGACCTATCTGGACAACATCTACGTCGCGTTCACCACCATCCACGACAAACTCGGCGAAGCCGCCGACGGCGCCAGCCAGCTCGCCGACGGAACCTCGCAGCTGTCCGACGGCGCCGGGGAACTGGCCGACGGGGCCGCGCAGCTCGACACCGCCACGGCCGAGCTGTCGCGCGGTGCCGACCAGCTCGCGTCGGGTACCGGCGAACTCGCCGACGGCTCAGCGCAACTCTCCAGTGGACTGTCGCAGGCCGAGCGGGACACCGCGCAGTTGCCCCGGCTGACCCAGCGGCTGGCTGACGGCGCCGAGCAGGTCGCGCAGGGAAACGAACAGCTCGCCTCGGTCGTGGTCCCGCTGGCCAACCGCATCATCGACGCCATCGACGCGCTGCCGTCCGCGCGCGAGGCGGCCCGGGAGTTCCGGCGGCTCGCCGATGACTGCGCCGCCGGGGGCGGCAGCCCGGGATTCTGCCGGGGACTGGACCGGGCCGCTGACCGCTTCGAGACCAACGCCGGAAAACTGGACGGTGCCAGGGAAACCATCCGGCAGGCCGCCGTCGACGCCCGCGACGCGGTGCGGGACCTGGCGTCGGGGGCTCGGCAGGTCGCCGACGGCAACGCCACCCTCGCCTCCCGGGCCGGGGAACTGGCCGGGGGTATCGCCTCGGCCGCCGACGGCGCCCGGCAACTCGACTCCGGCATCCAGCAGGCGGACACCGGGGCCCGGCAGCTCGCCACCGGAGCCGGACGACTGTCCACAGGAGCCGGTAATCTGTCCACAGGGGCGGACCAGCTTAGCGATGGCGCCAAGGAGGTCGACGACGGTGCCCGCGAGCTGGCGTCCGGCCTGAACCAGGTCCGCGACCAGGTCCCCAGCTACACCAAGGACGAACGCGCCCACCTCAAGACCGTGGCCGCCGATCCCACCGACGCCGACGCCTCCCGCACCGGCATCGGGCCGCTGGCGTTGACGCTGTTCGTCGCCATGGCACTGTGGGCACTCGCGTTGGCCACCTACATCGTGACCCGGGCCGTTCCCGCCGCCGTCCTGACCGCCCGTGCCGCCACCTGGCGGATCATCCTGCGCACCGCGGTTCCCGGCTCCTGCGCCGCCGTGTTGGCCGCGCTCGCGCTCACCGTGATCGCGGTTCCGGTGCTGGGACTGGGAATCATGCGGGCCCTGGGCTTCGGCGCCGTCGCCCTGCTGGCCGCACTGACCTTTGTGTCCCTCAACCAGGCCGCCGTGGCGATCTTCGGCCGCGCCGGACGACTGGCGTCGCTGACCGTCCTGCTGCTCACCGCCGCCACCGGCGTCATCTCCACGCTGCCGTCCCCTTTGTACGCCGTCGCGGGCTACCTGCCCACCCACGCCGCGACACTCGCCTTGCGCGGCACCGTGACCGACACCCACGCGCTGATGCTCACCGGAACCGTCCAGCTCGCCGCCTGGCTGGCCGTCGGGACACTGGCGACCATCGTCATCACCGACCGCCGCCGCTACCTGTCCACGCGACAGTTGCGCCGTGGCACCGTTCTGCCCGCCGCGACCTGACAAACCCGCGCCTGCAACGGTTGTGCGAATACCTGGTTTGGATTCCGCTACCCCAGGCGTGATCTGGGTCCCAGCCCCCACAGACCGTGGTGGCGTCGTAGGATGAGCGCTACCCAATCCCAACGACGCGAAGGCTGCGCGATGACCGCATCCGATGGGGCGACACCCAACGAGGGCTATCAACCCCCCTCTGAATTCGACATCAATGAACCGACGATCGCGCGCGTGTACGACGCGCTGCTGGGAGGCAAGGACAACTTCGCCGCCGACCGCGCGGGCGCCGACACCTACCTCAAGTACGTGCCCGATTCGGGCAAGTGCGCCAAGGAGAACCGGGAAGCACTGGTCAAGGGGGTGCAGTACCTGGTCCGCCAGGGCATCGACCAGTTCCTGGACATCGGCAGTGGCCTGCCGACGGTGAAGAACACCCACGAGGCCGCCCAGGAGATCAACCCGGAGGCGAAGGTCGTCTATGTGGACAACGACCCGATCGTGCTGGCGCACGGCCGGGCGCTGCTGGCGACCAACAACTCGACCACTGTGGTCACCGCGGACCTGCGGCGCCCGAACGAGATCCTCGAGAACGAGGACGTGCAGCGGATGCTCGACTTCAGCCGTCCGATCGCGCTGATGATCGTGGGCCTCCACATGCACTTCCACGATGACGAGCAGCCCGACGAGTGGGTGCGCACCATCCTGGACACGATGCCCGCCGGAAGCTACCTGTTCATCACCGACTTCGTCGACACCGGGGAACCGCTGCAGAAGGCGATGGAGCAGGCCGGTCTGGAAAGCCTTGGCAACGGCTGGATCCGGACCCCCGAGCGCATCAAGGAGCACTTCCTCGGTCTGCCGCTGGAACCGCCGGGACTGGACTTCCTGGCCCGCTGGTTCCCGGGGGAGCCGGACCGGGTGCTGACTCCGGCCGAGGACCTGGAGCCGTACCAGCGGATCCTCATGGCGGGAATCGCCAAGAAGGGCTAAGCGCCACAACGTGAACCGGGGGAGTGCGGGAGACCGCGCTTCCCCGGTCCTTTTGGGAGCTACGAGTAGAGCTGCCCGATGATCTCCCGGAGTATCTCCGGCGTCTTCTTCGGCTCTTCCGCCTGCACGCACAGCCGTTCCATCGACGCGGTGTACAGATCCACGTCGTCCCGCTTGTCCAGGTACAGGGCGCTGGTGAGCTGTTCGATGTAGATGATGTCGGGCAGTTCCTGGTCCGGGAACCGCAGCATCGTGAACGGGCCGCCCGCGGCGGCGTGGCCACCGGCCTCGAACTTGATGATCTGGATCTGTATGTGGGGAGCCTTGCTGACCTCTATCAGGTGTTCCAGCTGCTCCCGCATCACCTGCTTGCCACCGATCGGCCGTCGCAGTGCCGCCTCGTCGACGACCGTCCACACCCGAGGCGGGTTCTCGCGGTGCAGGATCTGCTGTCGCGACGTCCGCAGATCCACTCGGTGATCGACCTCGCGGGCACTGGCGCGTCCGTGACCCAGCAACACGACGCCACGCGCGTAAGCCTTGGTCTGCAACAGTCCTGGGATGAACTGGTTCTCATAGGTCCGGATGAGGGAGGCCGTGGCCTCAAGGCCCAGATAGGACTGGAACCAGCCCGGAAGCACGTCACCGAAACGGTGCCACCAACCGGGAGTGTTGGCCTCCTCGGCCAGTTTCAGGAGTTCGGCGCGTTCCTCTTCGTCGTCGACTCCGTAGAACGTCAGCAGATCCTCGACGTCACGGATCTTGAAACTGACCCGGCCGAGTTCGAGCCTGCTGATCTTGGAGTCGGAGGCCCGGATCTCCCAGCCCGCGTCCGAACGGCTGATGCCTTCCGCCTCACGGAGTCTGCGCAGGTGAGCGCCCAACAGCATACGTAGTGCTGTTGGCCCACCTTCAGACCCTATGCCAGGCGACGGCATCGCCACTCGTGAACCTCCGGACCGACACTTGCCTCTTCAGTGATGCGTTCTCACGCAAGCATGTCACCAAGACAGGTTAGTCGGGATCTTCCGACAATCGGTTTAAGGTGACGGTGGGCTGAGAAATCCGGGCGAGACTTGACCTAAGCGAGAAGGTTGTCGAAGTCTCCGTCCCGTGCGCCCCCTACGAGCGCCCGGATTTCGTCCACAGTATAGACGAGCACCGGCCCTTGGGGATCGCGGGAATTGCGTACTGCTATCTCTGCGCCGCCGGGGAGGGCGGCCATTTCCACGCAGTTGCCGCTGGGGTTGCTGCGGCGACTTTTCTGCCACTTAATCGTGGCGGGCAACTGGCCCGCCGGTATTCCATTGTGTGCCATGGTCATCAAACCCTTCCGAGCGCCCGATTCGGACGTCCACCATCTCGGTATTCAACTGGCCTCCTTACTATACGACATGCACACCCAGATTCATAGTCATCTGCACGTGCATCTGCCAAAGTTGATGCACGCCGCCAATGCATGGTATGATTCTCGTGACAGTGCAATCAGGGTTCGCCTTGGTCGCCTGAGAAGCCAACACGTGGACAAATGCGGCGGCGACACAAAAAAACCGCGCGGTTCCAGCATCAGAACCAGCGCGGTCGAAAGTTTTACTCTCGGTGGATAGAGACTCGGGAAGGCCGGTGGGGGCCTTCCCGAGCACCGTGCGGGCACAAAGCCCGCCTGGCGAGCTGAATTCTACGCCGCCTCGAACTCAGCAGTCACACTGGCACCATCGGCCCCAAAATCTTTTCCGCCCTCGGCGATGACTTCCGCGCCCCGACCCCGTCTTAGCCAGTGACAATCACTCGGTCTGAGAACGGAGAATCATCATGCGGAAGATCATCGCGGGCTTGTTCATCTCGCTGGACGGCGTCGTGGAGGCCCCCGACCAGTGGCACTTCCCGTATTTCAACGAGGAGATGGGTGCCGCTGTCGGAAACACCCTCGGCGCGGCCGACATCATGCTGTTCGGGCGCGAGACCTACGACAGCTTCGCGGGTGCCTGGCCCGAGCGCGAAGCCGCCGGTGGTGAGGACGCCGGGTTCGCCAAGAAACTCGGCGATGTCCGCAAGATCGTTGCCTCCCACCAGGACCTGAAGTTCACCTGGCGCAACTCCGAGCAGCTTGAGGGCGATCTCGTCGAGACCGTCACCGCGTTGAAGAACGAGGACGACGACGCCGTCATCGGCATGAGCGGCTCGGTGTCGGTGGTGCGGCAGCTGTTGGCCGCCGGACTGCTGGACGAACTGCACCTGCTGGTCCACCCGATCGCCGTCCGCAAGGGAGCCCGGCTGTTCGACGAGGGCACGGAGTCGATCCCGCTGAAACTGGTGTCCTCGCAGGCGTTCAGCACCGGAGTGCTGAACCTGGTCTACGCCCCGGCCGAGGCGCCCGCCGACGCCGGATACGAGGAAGCCAAAACCCAACTGCCGCAGGACTGACACGCGTCCGGGCCGGAGAACCCGGCCCGGACTCACGCCTTCCGCAGGGCGTCGAGCCGTCGGTGCAGCGCGGCCAGAGCGTCGTCGGGGGAGAGCCGCCCGACTAGGATCTGAATGTTCAACCCGTCGGTGAAGGTGAGCAGCGACTCGGCCTCGTCGGCGGGTTCGAGGTCGGCCCGCAGTTTCCCGGTGTCCTGTCCGACCTTGAGCAGCAACGCGAACAGCTCGGCGGTGCCGGTGTACTGCTCGCGCTGGATCGCGGCCAGTTTCGGGTTGACGGCCGCCTGCGCGATGAAGGCCAGCCACACCCGGGACTCGGCCAGGCTCAGCCGGTCCACCGGGATGATGCCGATCAGGGTCTGCTCCAGCATGGTCACGGTCGAGTCCGGGTCGGCGGTGGCCGAGATCCGGCCCTGAATCCGCTCGGTGACCCGCTGGTTCATGTACTCCAGGACGAAGACGATCATCTCGTCCTTGGTGGAGAAACAGCGCTGGACCGCGCCCAGCGACACCTCGGCGCGCAGCGCGACGTCCCGAAGCGTCGCCGCCTCCAGCCCGCGCTCACTGATGAGATCGAAGGCCGCCTTGGCGATCTGGAGGCGGCGGGCGTCGTGGTCTACCTGCTTGGGCACGTTGTCGAGTCTATGCGATGCACTTGTATCGGAACCGTGCTACGATTCGATACGCTCGTATCGGAACGTCCGGTACGACCGACGCGAAGGAGTACCGCATGGCCACCGACCACCCCGACCGCGACGGCTGGCAGAGCACCCGCTGGGTGATCGGCCTCGTCCTGTTCGTGCAGGGCTTCGGCTCGGCGATAACCGAATCCCTGTGGCACACCAGCTTCGGCGCCGCCGCCCTGCTGCGCTCCGCCGGACTCCCGCAGTGGACCGACCTGCTGGTCGGTGCTGTCGGGGTCGGGCTGCTGGTCTGGGCCGCCGCCCGCGCCCGGTCGAGGAGGAAGGCCAATGCCTGAGCAGCGAAACCACAAGGGACGAACCTTCGGCCGTCGGGCGCTGCTGGGCGCCACCGCGCTGGCCGCCGCCGGATCCACCGCCCTGACGACCCGGACGGCGCAGGCGCGACCGAACGACCCCACCACCTTCGTCCTGGTACACGGCGCGAACGGCAACGCCGCGTCCTTCGCGGCACTGACCGCGGGCCTGGCCGCCGCCGGACACCGCGTGCTGCCGGTCGACCTGCCCGGCCACGGACCACAGGGGAACTTCCCGCTGTCGTACCAGGCACCGCAGGACCTCGACGGCTTCGCCACCGCACCGTCGCCGGTACTGGCCGACGTCACCCTGGCCGACAACGTCCGGCACGTCACGAAACTGGTGCGCCGCGTCGCGCGGCACGGCCCGGTGATCCTGTTGGGCCACAGCATGGGCGGAGCCACCATCACGCGGGTCGCCAACGAGGTCCCCGACCTGATCGCCCGGCTGATCTACCTGACCGCGTTCTGCTGCGTCGAACTGCGCAGCGTCGTCGACGCCTTCCTCACCCCGGAAGGCGAGACGACCCTGCTGCCCACGATCCCCGGCACCGGCGACCCGGAACAACTGGGCGTCAACCGCACCAACTGGCGATCCGCCGACCCCGAGTTCATCGACGCCGCAAGGGAGGCACTCGCGGCCGACTACGACAAGGCCGCGTTTCGCGCCGCCCTCAACGGTTTCGAACCCGACGAAGCCGCGGCGGTGGCCACCGACGACGCCCGCGGCCACCCCGGCAGCTGGGGCCGGGTACCGCGCACCTACATCCGTTGCACCGCCGACCGCGCCATCCCGCCGGCGTTGCAGGACCGGATGATCGACGAAGCCGACGCCGCCACCGGCGACAACCGCTTCGACGTCCGTTCCCTCGACGCACCCCACCTGGGACCGCAGGACCCGGCACCCCTGCTGCGGATCCTCACCCGGTTGGCCTAGATCGCGGGCGTGACCGGCGCGTAGCGCAGCACCACGTTGTCGGAGCCGTCGAACCGGCGAATCCCCAGCAACCGCAGTTCGACGGGCGCGGCGAAGACCGGCGTCCCGCCACCCAAAGCCTTGGGCCCCACCATCAGATGAAGCTCGTCGACAAGCTCCTGAGCCAACAGCCCGTTCCACATCGTCCGGCTGCCGAAGGTCACGAAGTCGCCGGAGCCGCGCTGACGTTCGGCGGTCAGCCAGTCCGCCACCTCGGCCCGCTTGACGACGGTGGTGCTGTCGTACCAAGGGTTGTCGGCGGACGGGACATAGGAGTCGGACACCACGACCTTGGGCAGCGCGTTGAAGACCCGGCTGATCTCGCGGTTGACCTCGTCGAGTGCCGGGTTGTCCGGGTCGGCGGGCGCGTCGGCGATACCGGGCCAGTAGGAACTGAACATCTGGAACGAGGTGCCGCCCAACAAGACGGTGCCCGCGCTGCGGAACCGCTCCAGGTTGTAGGCGTCGAAGGCCGCATCCATGTTGAGCGCCATGACGTTGCCGCCCGGGCCCTCGTGGTAGCCGTCCACGGACATGATGTTGGAGACGATGACGGTGCGCATGACGCGCTCCTTTCGGAAGATCTGAATCGCTGTCGGGTGTTAAGAGACAGCCGATCTCCGGGATTCATCGCTCCGGTCAGAAAAACTTCGAGAAATCTCTACAGCCGGGGCGGCAGTCCCAGTCGCGCCAGCAACAGCGGGTCGAGGAAGGACGCGATCCACACGACCCTGCCGTCGCGGAAGTGCGGAATCGTCAGGGTTCCCAGCCGGAACTCGCCCTCGATGCCCTGGTAGCACGCCATCGCGGGCCGTCCGTTGAACCCGACCCGCGTCACCCGCCACGGGGTGGCGAACACGCGCTGCGCGAAGAACCCGGTCACGTCCGCGACACCGTCGAACCACGCGGGCAGCGGCGGCATCGTGAACCGGACGTCCTCGGCCAGCAGCCGCACCAGGGCGGGAACGTCCGCCCGCTCGAACGCCGACACGAAGGCGTCCATCGCCTCCCGCTGCCCGGCGTCGAGCCCGTCGACGCGCGGCTCGTCCACCGACACCGGCTGGGCCAGGTTCGCCTTGGCCCGCTGCATCGCGCTGTTCACCGACTGGGTCGAGGTGCCCAACTGCTCGGCGACCTCAGCCGCCGAGAACGCCAGCACCTCCCGCAGAATCAGCACCGCGCGCTGGTTGGCGGGCAGCCGCTGCAACGCCGCGACATAGGCCAGTCCGACGCTTTCCTTGCGGCCGTAGGAGGTCGCGGGGTCGGCGCACTCGGGGTCGATCGTGGAGACGTCGTCGGGCCACGGTTGCAGCCAGATCGGTTCGGTCACCGGCGTTCCCAGGTCGTCGCCCGGTTTACGCGACGGTCCGTGGTCCCAGGACACGATCCGCTTCGGCCGCTTGTCGCTCATCCGCAGACAGCAGTTGGTCGCGATCCGGTACAGCCAGGACCGCAGCGAGGCGCGCTGCTGGAACCCGGCCAGGCCCCGCCACGCGGCGAGGATGGTCTCCTGCACCGCGTCCTTGGCGTCCTCCACCGAACCGAGCATCCGGTAGCAGTAGACGTGCAACTCGTGGCGATGCCCGGCGACCAGTCGCGCGAAGGCGTCCTCGTCCCCGCCCTGAGCGGCGGCAAGCAGCGACATTCGTCCACCTTGGCATGTCGCGGGCGGTCGCTCAGCGCCAGGGCATGTGCTGTAGGCACCAGGTGTTGCCGTCCGGGTCGGCGAAGTAGACGTACAGGACGCCACCGGAGTCCACGATCTCGCCGACCTCGACACCCCGGCCGAGCAGCTTTTCCCGTTCCGCCTTGATATCGGCGACGACGAGATGCAGACCCCGCAGGGTCCCCGGTGGCATGTCCAGCTCGGGCAGTCCCTCGATGAGCGTGATCGAGCACGCCGAACCCGGCGGCGTGCACTGCACGACCCGCACACCCTCGGCGGGGCTGACGTCGACATCGACGTGGAAGCCGAGTTTGTCCTGATAGAACGCCTTGGCCCGGTCGATGTCGGTGACGGGCACCGGAACCAGCTCCAGCAGCAGTGCGCCCGGCGGCACCGGCGGATTGCCCGGGTCAGCGGTGACGTCGGCGATGTCGGGGATCTCGGTGGTGGTCGGACGGTCGTCGTTCATTCTGGGTCCCTTTCTCGGATGAGTGCATCGGCCAGCACGGCGGCCAGCCGTTCGTAGGCTTCGCCCGCGCCGCGTTCCATCGGACTGCGCACGACCTGGTCGCGGATCTCGGTCGAGGAGTACCGCGCGGTGACGGTCATGGTGGTGCGCCCGTCGGTCTCGTCCAACACGGTGGTGACCAGCGCGGCCCCCTCGTCCCAGTCCCGGTGGATCTCGGTCTGCACCAAGCGATGCGGCGGCGCGACCTCACGAAACGTCCCGTACATCTCCATAGTGGCCCCGTTTGGTCCGCGAGAGACGAACCGCCAGGCGCCGCCGCGCCGCAGGTCCACTTCGCACTCGGTCAGCCACCACCCTCGCGCCCCATGCCAGCGTCGCAACAACTCCGGCTTGGTCATCGCGTCGAACACCAACGCCGAGGGCGCGTCGAAAACCCTGGTGAGCACCAGATCGGTGGCCCCGGACGCGACGACCCGCAAGCCCAGCCCCGGAAGCGGAGTGTTCACGACTCGCCGCCCCGCAACTCGTCGAGCAGGCCGTCCAACCGCTGATAACTGGCTTCCCAGTAGTTGCGATAGTCGGCCAGCCAGTCCGTGGCCGCCCGCAACGGCTCGGCCTCCAGGCGACACGGCCGTCGCTGTGCGTCCCGTCCCCGACTCACCAGCCCGGCCCGCTCCAGCACCCGCAAGTGCTTGGACACGGCGGGCTGGCTGATCGTCAGCGGCTCGGCCAACTCCGTGACCGTGGCGTCCCCGTTGGCCAAGCGCGCCAGGATCGCCCGCCGCGTGGGATCGGCCAGCGCCGCGAACGTCGCGTCCAGGGTGTCACTCGCAACCATGTACATAACCTTTCGGTTTTATAACCACATGGTTTTATACATGTTCGGGTCGCACCTGTCAAGACGGCGCTTTCCGCCGCGCCAACTGATCGCCCAGAGAACTGCGTCGATAGAGGACCTGCCGCCCCTGCCGGGCCCTGGCCACCAATCCGTTGTCGTGCAACACGCGCAGCTGCTGCGACACGGCGCTGGGGGTCACGTCCAGCCGCCGGGCGATCTCCGATGTCGCCAACGGTTCCTCAAGGAGCAGCAGGATTCGCGCCTTCGCCACCCCAAGCAGCGAGTCGAGCGCGCTCGACTCGGCGACCGGCGCCGAAGCCCACAACGTCGCCACGCCCCGACTCGGGTAGGCCAGCACCGGCGGTTCGTCCGGAGTCACCGGCGGAGCGGGCTGGTGCGCGAACACCGACGGAATCAGCAACAAACCCCGCCCCGACGCCACCACCCGATGCTCACCGACCACTTTGTCCACCGACAGCACCCCGTCCCGCCACCGCAGGTGGGGATGCATGTCGGCGAACAACAACCGTGCCCCGCCCACCGCCAGTTGCCTTGCGCGGTAAGTCATGTCGGCTTCCATCACGAGCCGCATCCGCTCCCAGAACGGCTCGATCGCGAGCTGCCAGTACCGCCGCAACACCCCGCACACAGCCTCCCCGAGCAGCCCCACGTCGCCACCCGCCGCGTCCCGCAAGACCTCGGGAACCGCATCCGGTTCATACGCGGCCGTAAGCTCCCGCCGAACCACCTCCGGTGCCGCCCGCCGCGCGACGTCCCACTCGTCCTCGAACGCCGGAGCGAAACTCGTCGGACGCGGCGTCAGGAAGTCGGGAAGCGTGTGGCGCCTGCCCACCAGCGCCAGCAACAACCCCAGATCCAGCCCATCCAGCCGCGGCAGAACCATTCGGCGCCAAGGCAAATGCAACGCGTACCAGCCGGGATCCCGCAGCACCCGCAAACTCAGCACCGTCTCCTGCAACGGCGAGACGGCGAACCGGGTGTCGACGAGGTCCTCAACCCCGAGCACGAACCTGATCATTAAGCCCCAAGCTACATCCATTGCCGTCCCACCACCCTGGATGTGGACTACACCCCATGACCCCCGAAAACCAGCTCCCGCCCGGTCTGCGGGCCCAGCTCGACTCCTCCTCCTACATGGGCGTGCCCACCTTCGGTCTGCGCCCGCACCTCTCCGAACCGGAACAACTCGACGCGTGGCGCCCCGACGTCGCCATCATCGGTGCCCCCTGGGACGACAACACCACCAACCGCCCCGGAGCCCGCTTCGGCCCCCGCGCCCTGCGCGCCAACGCCTACGACCCGGGCAGCTACCACCTCGACCTAGAGATCGAGATATTCGACCACCTCGACGTCGTCGACTACGGCGACGCCATCGTCAGCCCGGGCCTGTGGGAGCCCTCGAAAACCGCCATCCACCAACGCGTATCCGAGGTGACCACCCGCGACATCATCCCGGTCATCATCGGCGGCGACCACTCCATCACCTGGCCCGCCGCCCTGGCCGTCGGCGCCCACCACGGCCACGGCCGCATCGGCATGATCCACTTCGACGCCCACGCGGACACGGCCGACATCGTCCGGGGCAACCTCGCCAGCCACGGCACCCCCATGCGCCGTCTCATCGAATCGGGCGCCATCACCGGAAAGCACTTCATCCAGGTCGGTCTGCGCGGCTACTGGCCCCCACCCGACGTCCAGGCCTGGATGCGCGCCCAAGGCATGCGCCACCACACGATGCAGGAAATCTGGGAACGCGGCATCCAATCCGTGATGGACGACGTCATCACCGAAGCGCTGGACGGCACCGACGGCATCTACATATCCATCGACATCGACGTCCTGGACCCCGGCTTCGCCCCCGGCACGGGCACCCCCGAACCCGGCGGCCTCACCCCCGCCGACCTCCTGCGCGCCGTCCGTCGCATCGCCATGGATACCAACGTGGTCGCCCTCGACATCACCGAAGTCTGCCCGCCATACGACCACGCCGACCTCACCACCAACAACGCCCACCGCCTGATCTGGGAAACCCTCGCCGGTCTGGCCCACCGCAGGCGCCAAACCGACGCGGCCGCTAACCCTCCTGATCCGTCAACCGACGCGCCAACCAACTGAGAGCCAGCGGATGCCGATACTCGATGCCGACATGCCCGGCGTCGAACAACTCGAACTCGACGACGTCGTCGGCCACCCCGATGTCTCCCAGCACCCGGCGAAACGCGGTGGCACCCAGGTCGAGAAACCACTCGTCCCGGGTCCCCGCGTCGATCCAGATCCCCTTCTGCGATCGCAGCGCCTCGGCATACCCACGCGCCATACGCACCGGATCCCACTCCAGCCAACGCCGCCAGACATCCTCAACGAGCGCGCCGGTGACAGGATCGAAGGGCAGCAAGGGTTTCCCGTCCGGGTCAGGGGAGAAACAGGCCGAAACACCCAACAACTCCAGCAACCGCAGGTCCTCGTCCTTGGTGAACGCCACCCGGGAACCGAAGTCGGCCCACCAGGCGAAAATGTCGCCGCCGTACGGCCGCAACTGCCGGGCGGCGTGCAGGAAATGCGGAATGTACTGGGCCTCCGACAACGAATCCCCGGAATGGGTGGCGAACGCGCCAAACAGATCGGGCCGCAACATCGCACTGATCGCGGCACCAAGCCCGCCACTGGACTTCCCGGCGATCGCCCGGTACTCCCGATCGGCCCGGGTCCGATAGTGCCGGTCCACCCAAGCCACCACCTCCTCGCACAAATACGAGTGGTACCGCCCGGTCCCCACCGAGTCGACGAACTGGCTGCCCCCATACGAGGTCCAGGCGTCCACGAACACCAGGATCATCGGCGGCGCCTCCCCACTCGCGACCATCGCGTCGAACAGCTCCGGAACCGGCTTGCGGAACGGCGTCCGGTTGCGCCACATCGGAAGCGTCCCGGCATACCCCAGCAGCAGGTAGCACACGGGATAGGTCTCGTCGCCGTCGTCATAGCCGGGCGGCGTGTAGACCCACAGCGGCCGCTCCGCGGGATCACCGAGCACGTTGTCGCGCAACAGCTCGCTCTCCACAACGTGCTCGTTCATCCGTCCGGCCAACTTGAGTGACGCCATAAGCAGCTCCATTCAAAGTATTACGATTTCAAATATCTTACTACGAAGCCAAAATATATGAAACCACACCTATCCTGAACCCATGACCGACTCCATCGACCGCCACATCGCCCACTGGCGAACCGAACTCCCCACCCTCGACCCCCTCCGGGAAGGCGTCGTCACCCGAATGCAAATGCTGGTACGCCACCTACAACGCCACCGGGAAGCCGCACTCGCGGCCCACCCCCTCACCAGCTGGGAATACGACATCCTGTGGCGCCTGAGAGCAACCGGCCCGCCCTACCACCTGACCCCCTCCCACCTGGCCGAACTGCTCGACACCCACCCGGCCACCCTCACCAACCGCCTGGACCGCATGGAGCGCAACGGCTTGGTGGAACGCGTCCACGACCCCTCCGACCGCCGCCGCCTCCTGGTGGCACTAACCGACACCGGCTCCCGCGCATGGCGCGACACCATCGGCCAACAGGACGACACCGAACGCGACCTACTGTCGGGCCTCACCAACCCCGAACTCGAACAACTCAACGACCTACTGCGACGCCTGGTCCGCGCCGCCGAACACGACGGCCAACCTCTGATGCCCACCCCCTCCGACGGCTAACCGGTCGACGCGCCCCCAGCCGTCAGGCCCAACCCAAAGCGAACCCACACGACGCCATGGCCACCACATACTCGAACCCCAAAACCACCTCACGCAGCCACAACCGCACCACCCCGCCCGTGGCAACAATGCAAGCCCCCACTAGCGCAACTGAAGATCGGAGCACCCCACCGTGAACCAGCTCGACGCCGACGCCATCATCACCTCCCTTCGAACCGGCACCTGGACCACGGCCGACCTTGTCCGCATCGCCCATGCCCTGGCACAGCACGGCAAGAACACCACATCGATCCTGGGCCAGTTCGGGGAAGAACTCGTCGCGAAGGCATTCAACGGCACCGTCGCCCCGTTTCACCAGAAGGCGTTCGACGTGCGAACACCGAAACACGGCGACCTGCAGGTCAAGACGTTCTCGGTGGGCAAACGCGCGGGGGTCATCCGCTCTTTCACCCACGACGTGGTCACGGTCGAGATCGATCCCGCGACCGCTTCGGTTCGGTCGGCGAAACTCTATGCGGCCGATGACCTGTACGCCGAGTTCAAGCGACTCTTCGACGGCAAGTACGCGGCCCTCGGCATGACCTGGGGCGGGCGACAACAGGATCGCTTCGAGCGCGGCTGGACCATCCCGTCCGGCGTTGTACCGTCCACCGACGTCACCGACCGCTTCCGCTCGACGGAGATGTGACGAAGAAAGCCGCCGAACCGAAATCGGTCCAGCGGCTCATCATCTGGTTGTTCCTTGTGGAGCTGAGGGGATTTGAACCCCTGACCCCCTCGTTGCGAACGAGGTGCGCTACCAACTGCGCTACAGCCCCTGGTCGATTGACCGGCGATCACCCTAGCACAGGCGGGGGGAGGGGGTCTTGGGTGTATTGGGTGGGGTCAGATCCAGCGGTCTTCGAGCCAGATGCGGGCGTGCCAGTCGTCGTTGGTCATGATCTGGCCTGTATACAGTGGCCAGAAGTAGGCGAAGCACAGGGCGATGAGGATGACTATGCCCGCTGCTATGAGGGAGCCGGAGAGGCGGCGTTCGGGGGTGGCCGTGCGGGGGCCGATGATGAGGCCGAGGGTGACCGTGAGGGCGAGGACGAGGAAGGGGACCGCGGGGAGGGCGTAGAAGGAGAACATGGTGCGGTCGGGGTAGAGGAGCCAGGGCGCTATGCCCGCGAAGGCGGCGCCGAAGATCGCCCAGGCGCGCCAGTCTCGGTTGGACAGACCCCACCACACGAGGGCTATCAGGGCGGGGATGAAGGCCCACCACAGGAGTGGGGTGCCCAGGAGGAGCACTTCGGAGGCGCATTCGGGGGCGCCGCAGTCGACGTCGGAGGACCAGAAGAAGACGACGGGGCGGATGTCGAGGATCCACTGCCAGGGCCAGGACTGGTAGGTGTGGGGGCTCGACAGTCCATCGTGGAAGCTGAGGACGTCGGTGTGGTAGTGCCACAGGTTGACCAGGGCGCCGAGGACGGGGGGTTCTGAGGAGCCGGAGTCGGCCAGCCAGTGCCGGAAGTAGCCGTTGTCGGTGGCGAACCAGCCGGTCCAGGTGGCCAGGTAGGTGAGGATGGAGACGATGCCGAAGGTGAACAGCCAGCCGATCTCGGTGACCAGGGCGTCGAGGATGGGGGTGCGGGTGCCGACCAGGCGGCGCAGTTGCCATTCCCAGACGAAGATGAGGATGAGGAACAGGATGATGAACCACAGGGCGCTCCACTTGACGCCCATGGCGCAGCCGGACAGGACGGCCGCGGCGACGCGCCACCAGGGGAACTGGAACGGTGGGCTCTTCTTGGTGGGGTCCAGGCCGGACGACAGGGCCGCCAGCCAGCGGGAGCGGCGGGATTCCCGGTCGAGGACGAGGCAGTAGAAGGCGGCCAGGAGGAAGAGCATCAGGAAGATGTCGAGCAGTGCGGTGCGCGACAGGACCAGGTGCATGCCGTCCATGGAGACCAGCAGACCGGCGACGGCTCCCAGCACTGTGGAGCCGGTGAGGCGGCGGGCCAGCAGGGTGATGAGGAGGATCGAGATGATCCCGGCCACCGCTGAGGAGATGCGCCAGCCGAACTCGTCGTAGCCGAACAGCCATTCGCCGAGGGCGATGCACCACTTGCCCAGTGGGGGGTGGGCTACGTAGGAGCCGTTGGCGGTCTCGACGTCCCATTCGACGCCGTGGTCGAGGAGTTGTTTGGCGTCCTGGGCGTAGTAGACCTCGTCGAAGATGAGGCCCTTGGGGTGGGTGAGGCCGACGAGGCGCAGGGCGGCGCCGAAAGCCGTGACGAGGCCCGCGATGAGCCAGCCCTGAAGCCGGTTGGTGGGGCGCCAGGGGGACAGGCGGGCGCGCAGGCGTGCCGGGACCGGGTCGGTGGGGTCGGCCGGGGGGCGCACGGGGGCGTCAACGGCGGCGGCACTCATCCCCGTGATCCTAGAGGGCCGGTGTGGACGGGGCGGTCGGGATCAGTCGGGTGGGGTTTTCGCGGAAATACCACGTGAATATTCATTCATGTAAATGTGGATGGATATGCGGTATGCTGCGGTAACTCGCGCCCAACCCCGGCGTGAACCCCCCTGGAATGGAGAACCCCCTATGTCAAGGACCAGATCGCTGTTGGCGATCGGGGTCGGACTTGTGACGGCGGTGGGGCTGGTGTTCGCCGCACCGGCTTTGGCCTCCCCGGTACAGGCCGAACAGTCGAACAAGGCCGCCCCCGACATCAGCGTCGACAACGTCAAGGCGCACCTGCAGGAGCTTCAGAACATCGCCGACGCCAACGGTGGCAACCGCTCGGCCGGAACCGAGGGGTACACCGCCTCGGCCGACTACGTCGCCACCAAGCTGACCGAGGCCGGCTTCGAGGTCGAGAAGCAGACCTGTGAGTCGTGCACCTCGCCCGACCCGAACATCATCGCCGACTGGCCCGGTGGCGACGAGCAGGCGACCATCATGCTCGGCGGTCACCTGGACGGCGTCAGCGCCGGACCGGGTATCAACGACAACGGTTCCGGTTCGGCCGCGCTGCTGGAGGTCGCGTTGCAGCTGGCCGAGGCCAAGCCGGAGCTGACCAAGCACGTGCGGTTCGGTTGGTGGGCCGACGAGGAGCAGGGCCTCAACGGCTCGGCGTACTACGTGCAGAACGGCGGCGCCGACGGTGTCGAGGCGTACCTGAACTTCGACATGATCGGCTCCACCAACGCCGGTTACTTCCTGGACGGCGACGCCAAGTACACCGAGGCGCTGGGCGCCCACCTGAAGGAACTGAACATCGAGACCGAGAACACCGGCGAGTGCTGCTCGGACGAGATGTCCTTCGAGGACGCCGGTATCCCGGTCGCGGGTCTGTTCACCGGAGCCGGAGCCCAGATGACGGCCGAGCAGGCCGAGAAGTGGGGCGGCAAGGCCGGAGAGTCGTACGACCCGTGCTACCACGACTCCTGCGATTCCTACCCGGACAACATCAACACCGAAGCGCTGGACCGCATGACCGATTCCATAGCCGTGGGGCTGTGGCAATTGGCGGTGTCGGCTTAACCGCACAGCGATCCCCGAGGCCCCGTCCGAGAAATCGGACGGGGCCTCGTCTGCTTGCGGGGTACGGCTTTCAGCCGCGCGCGCTTGCCTTCTCCCGGTCGCGCACCATGCCGAGTTCGATCATGCTGTCGACGGTGGCGATGAGGGTCTCGTCGACGGGGCGCATGCTCCAGCCCAGTTCGCGGCGGGCCTTGTCGGCCGACAGGTGTTCGCGGACGTTGATGAAGTCCAGCGCGAGCCTGGCGGTCTTGTCGAAGCGGGCCGCCAGCCACATCACCCAGTTCGGGATGGCGCGGGTGGGTATCCGGTAGCCGCGCGGGTTGAACTCGGCGGCGAGGATGCTCGCCATGTCCTTGAGCCACAGGTGTTCGCCCGCGACGATGTAGCGGTTTCCGGCCGCGGCGGGGGTTTCCAGCGCGAGCCGGTGCGCGATGGCCACGTCGCGGACGTCCACGACGGCGAAGCCCAGCCGCGGCGAACCGGGCAGTTCGCGGTTGACCAGTTTGCGCAGTGTCTCCACCGAGGTGCTGGAGTCGTCGTTGAGCAGCGGGCCCAGCACCAGGCCGGGGTTGACGGCCACCAGCTCGAAGCCGGCCGCAGAACCCTTGTCGGCCATGAAGTCCCACGCGGCGCGCTCGGCGAGGGTCTTGCTCTTCGGGTAGACCGGGCATTTGTCGAGATTGGACCAGTCGTCCTCGGTGCGGGCCCGGCCGTCGTCGGGGTGTCCGATGCGGATCGCGGCGATGGAGGAGGTCAGCACGACCCGTTTGACGCCGGGGTCGTCGGCGCAGGCCCGCAGCACCCGCAGGGTGCCGTCGACGGCGGGACGGATGACCTCGTCCTCGTTCTTGGGCGTGTGGTTGGGCAGCGGGGAGGCCACGTGCATGACGTATTCGCAACCGTCGACGGCCTTGGCCCAACCGTCGTCGCGGGTCAGGTCGGCGGCGACGAACTCGAGCCGCTCGCCGCCGGGCAGCGCGCGCAGGTGGGCGGTCTTGTGGGTCGCGGAGGTGTCGCGGACGGTGCCGCGCACGATGTAGCCGTTGGCCAGCAGTTCCTTGATGACGTGGCCTGCGATGTAGCCGGTGGCGCCGGTGACCAGTACCGGGGCCGCGGACTTCGGGGTCATGGGGTTCGCCTCTCAGTGGAAAGCTTCGATCTAAGCAGTGTATAGATTTACTTGACGGAACGGACGTTTAGGGTTGGCTCGTGTCGTCCAGTCAGCAGAAGTCCAGCTACCACCACGGGAACCTCCGTCAGGAACTGCTGGACGCGTCGCTGCGGCTGATCGCCGAGGAGGGCGTCGGCGCGGTGAGTCTGCGACGGGTGGCGCGCGAGGCGGGCGTCAGCCCCGGCGCGCCGTACCACCACTTCGCCGACCGCGCGGCGCTGCTGGCGGCGCTGTCGACGACCGGGTTCAACAAACTGGCCGAGCGGCTGTGCGCCGCGCGCGAGGGCTCGGACGAACCCCAGGACGCGCTGCTGGCCATGCTGGACGCCTATGTGGAGTTCGCCGCGGGCAACCGTGCCCACTTCCAGCTGATGTTCCGTCCCGAACTGTCGTTGCCCGACAAGCATCCCGACGTCCACGCCGCCGGGGACGCGGCCTTCAAGGAGCTCACCGAGCCGCTGGAAGCCTGGCAGCGCGAGGGACTGCTGCCCGCCGCCGACCTGACCGGACTGGTCATGACACTGTGGGCACTCGGGCACGGGATCGCATCACTATGGATCGACGGGCATCTCGAGAAACGTTGCACCGAAATGAACTCCACCCCTGACGAACTGTTGCGGCAGGTCAGGGCGACGGTCGCGGACCTGATCGGCCGTTGGTCGCCGCCATCAGGCTGACAAGCCCGGTGGTGGCATTAGCGTGTAAGCCGCGGACGACAAGCGTGACGGCGAGCTACGTCAACGTCAAGACGGGAGACGCTGGGCCCGGGTCGTCCCCTAGGTGGCGGGCGACTTGGGCTCCTCCCGTGGACCGATGCGGGCGGGAGCCGGGCGCGCCTATCGTTGTGACTCAACCATCACACCGCTGAGGAACCCTGATGTTCGCGATCTTGTGGGCGATCCTCGCGATACTCGCCGCCGCGGCGAGCATCGCGTTGACCATCGACGCCACCACCCGCGCCGGAAACCTGCGCGCGGTCACGCGCGCCATCGACGCCGAACCGGGGCGGCCGGGCATCCGCGACGGCGACCTCGCCGAACGGTTGGCGGGGCAACCGGTGCCGGGTGCGGTCACCGTCTGCGCCGGGTCCCGGCACGGGACCGCGCGGCTCATCGCCGCGTCGGTCGGACTGGTGCTCACCTTCGGGGCGCTGTTGTCGGGCAGCGGGTTCACCACACCGATCGCGACCCTGACGCTGCTGGTGGCGGCGTACATCGGGGTGCGGTTCGGCAACGCCCGTCGACTGTGCGCCGACGCCACCCGGGTGCGATTGCGGCGTTGGCGCACCCACGCGGACATCCCGCTGGACGCGGTGCGCGGCATCGGATTCGTCCCGTCCCGCGAGCCGGGCCGACCCGGCGGCGATCGCGTCTGGATCGCGCTGTGGTGCGACCCGGCGACGGTCTCTGGGTTGCCGGAATCGCTGACCGGCACCGCGACCGTGGGGGCCGAGATCGGCTGGGTGCGGCTCGACCCGATCGAGTCGGTGTCGACGGTTCAGCTGCTGCGGCTGTGGCAGTTCTTCGCGTCCCGCTGGATCGTGGGCGACGAGAACGGCGTCGCGCACCCGTCGCCGCCCGAACTGTCCACCTTGTTCACGACCGCCGACCGGCTCGGCTTCGACGCCGCCTCTGGCTACTACAGCGTCGACGGAACCCAAGTGGCGCACGTGATCCACCGCCCGCCCGCGAGCTGGCGGCGATGGCGGGCCCGGATCTGGCGCGACCCCGCCTCGCTGCCACACGCCTTCGAGGTGCGCGACAGCCTGCTGCGAACCCGTTGGCTGCTCACCAAACCCGACGCGGCCTGGAAGACCGCGTTCTACGTCACAGACCGGCACGGACGCCGCGTGGGCACCCTGCGCGCGGTCAGCGCCGCCAGCCGCAACTACGACCTGTGCGGCACCGACAACCAAGTACTCGCCACGCTGCGCCCCGGCGAACCGCGTACCACCGTCGTCGACACGCGAGGCAAACCGATCGCCGTGTGGGACACCCGCACCACCGAGCTGTTCAGCGACGCCGAACCCGCACTGCGTCCACTGTGCCTACTGTCGCCCATAGTCGCCCGCTTCGCGGGCACGGCGACGGCCGCACGCACTGGAGCCGACGCGTCCGAGACCGTGCCGTTGGCAACCCAACCGACGGCTCCGGCCGAGCCCGCTTCCGCCGAGCCACCGACGGAGCCGCTGGCGGTTCAACTCGACGAGGCGACTCAAATCGCTGACACGGAACCGACGCCGTCCTCAACCGACTCGGATCAGCCGCGTCCGCCGACAGCCTGACGGCGCGATCGGCCTTGGGCCACCGACCTCCTCCCCACTTTTGACGGTAGACGGGTTCGGCTGAAGCAACGCTTAGCCTCGCTGAGCGGTGGCTCAGCGAGGCTAAGTGGCAGCTTGGCGAGCCAGTCGTTCAGCTCTCCAGGCGGGCCAGTTCTTCCTCGACTATGGAGGGATCGAGTTTGGTGAAGATCGGGGTCGGCTTGTCGAGCGGGTGCCCGGCCTGGATCGGGTGCGACTGCCACGAGGGGGTGCCCGTGTAGTCGCCAGTCAGGATCGGGTAGGTCCCGGTGCCGAAGGCCGCGTCACCGTCCAGGTCCTCGACCTCCTCGATGCGCGGCATCGGGGCGAAGTCCTCCTTGCCGCCCAGCAGTTCGTTGACCTTCTGCGAGGAGAACGGCAGGAACGGGGCCAGCAGCGTCTTGCAGTCGTTGACCGCCTGCAGGGCCACGTGCAGGACGGTGGCCATCCTGGGCTTGTCCTCTTTGAGCTTCCACGGGGCCGTGTCGGCCAGGTACTTGTTGACCGCCGCCACCGTGCGCATGGCCTCGCCGATACCCGCTTTGACCTTATTGGACGCCAGATGGCCCCCGACGGTGTCGAACGCGGCCGTCACCGTCGCCAGCAGTTCGCGGTCGATGTCCTCCAGCTCGCCCGCCTCGGGGATCTGGCCGAAGTTCTTGGCCGCCATCGCGATCGAGCGGTTGACGAGGTTGCCCCAGCCCGCGACGAGTTCGTCGTTGTTGCGGCGGACGAACTCGGCCCAGGTGAAGTCGGTGTCGTTGTTCTCGGGTCCCGCCGCCGCGATGAAGTAGCGCAGCGCGTCGGGGCCGTAGCGTTCCAGGAAGTCGCGGACGTAGATGACGACCTTGCGCGAGGAGGAGAACTTCTTGCCCTCCATCGTGAGGTACTCGCTGGAGACCACCTCGGTGGGCAGGTTCAGTTCGCCGTAGACGCCGGGTTCGCCGCCCTTGGAGCCCTTTCCGTTGTGGGCCAGCAGTTCGGCGGGCCAGATCTGGGCGTGGAAGGTGATGTTGTCCTTGCCCATGAAGTAGTACGACAGCGCTTCGGGGTCGTTCCACCACTTGCGCCACGCCTCCGGGTCGCCGGAGCGGCGGGCCCATTCGACCGAGGCCGAGAAGTAGCCGATGACGGCGTCGAACCACACGTACAGGCGCTTGGTCGGGTTGTCCTGCCAGCCTTCCAGCGGCACCGGGACACCCCAGTCGAGGTCGCGGGTGATGGCGCGCGGCCGCATGTCGTCCACAAGGTTCATCGCGAACTTGAGGACGTTGGGACGCCAGTCGGAGCGGGTCTTGAGCCATTCACCGAGCGCGTCGGCCAGCGCGGGCAGGTCGAGGAAGAAGTGCTGCGTCTCGATGAACTTCGGCACTTCGCCGTTGATGCGCGACTTGGGGTTGATCAGGTCGATGGGGTCGAGCTGGTTGCCGCAGTTGTCGCACTGGTCGCCGCGGGCGTTGTCGTAGCCGCAGATCGGGCAGGTGCCCTCGATGTAGCGGTCCGGGAGGGTGCGGCCGGTGGACGGCGAGATCGCGCCCTTGGTGGTCTTCTCGACGATGTAGCCGTTGGCGTGGACGGTGCGGAACATCTCCTGCACCACCTGGTAGTGGTTCGCGGTGGTGGTGCGGGTGAACAGGTCGTAGGACATGCCCAGCGCGTTGAGATCCTCGACGATGACGCGGTTGTAACGGTTGGCGAGTTCGGCGGGCTTGGCGCCCTCCTGATCGGCCTGGACCAGGATCGGGGTGCCGTGTTCGTCGGTCCCGGAGACCATGAGCACGTCGTGACCGGCCATGCGCATGTAGCGGGCGAAGATGTCGGCGGGAACCCCGAAGCCTGCTACGTGACCGATGTGGCGCGGGCCGTTGGCGTAGGGCCAGGCGAGCGCGGCGAGAACGTGACTCATAGTCTCGCATCCTAGTCGCGCACCACCTGGCTCCTCATCTGAGTTACGCGGCGGGCAGTTCCTTGCGGTACAGCTCGGTGCCGCCGAGTTCGACGAGCCGGACGGTCAGCGCCTTGGTCTCGGCGTCGATGGCGACCTCCCCGAAGAACTGGTAGCCGTCCAGCGGGGTGGTGTTCTGGTGGTCCTTGTCGGGGGCCTTGGAGAACTCGACCTTCGCGCCGAAGGTGGTGTCCAGTTTGTTCGGTCCGAAGGCGCCGGCGTTGGCGGGTCCGGCGACGAACTCCCAGAACGGTTCGAAGTCGGTGAACGCGGCCCGGGACGGGTCGTAGGAGTGGGCGGCGGTGTAGTGGACGTCGGCGGTGATCCACACCGTCCCGGTGACCTTCTTGGCCTTGATGTACGACAGCAGTTCGGCGATCTCGGACTCGCGGCCCAGTGGCTTGCCGTTGTCGCGTTGCGCGATGCCCTCGATGTTCTCCTTGCCGTCGCCGACGATGAGGCTCAGCGGCAGGCTGTTGGCGATGACCTTCCAGGTCGCCTTGGAGCGCTTGAGTTCCCGCTTCAGCCAGGCCAGCTGTCTCTCGCCCAGGACGGTGCCGCCGTCGGGGGAGTTGTTGGGGGTGTTGGCGTCCTTGAAGGTGCGCATGTCCAGGACGAACACGTCCAGCAGCGGGCCGTGCGAGATCCTGCGGTAGATGCGGCCCTCACCGTCGGGTTTGGCCGGGTTCGGCATGTACTCGGTGAACGCCTTGCGGGCCCGGGCGGCCAGCACGTCGACGTCCTTCTCGGTGTAGTTGGGGTCGTCGAGGATCTCGCCGGGGTACCAGTTGTTGACGACCTCGTGATCGTCCCAGATGGACAGGATCGGGGCTTTGGCCAGGAGCTTGCGCAACGGCTCGTCGGTGAGGTTGTACTTGTACTGGCCGCGGAACTCGTCGAGGGTCTGGGCGACCTTGGACTTCTCGTCGCTGACGACGTTCTTCCACACCCGGCCGTCGGGCAGCGTCACGGACTCCTGCAACGGGTTGTCGCCGTAGTAGAAGTCGCCCGAGCACAGGAAGAAATCCGGTTCGGTGGCGGCCATGTCGTCGAACAGGACGAATCCGCCCAGGTCGGGGTTGATGCCCCAGCCCTGACCGGCGATGTCGGCCGACCACACGAACTTCACGTCCTGGCCCTTGACCGGGGTGGCGCGAAACGATCCGGCGACCGGTTCGCCCGTCGCGCCGTCGTCGGCCCAGGCCCGGTAGTGGATGGTCTTGCCGGACGGCAGGTCGCGCAGTCGGGTCTTGGCGGTGAAGTCGTTGCCGGAACGGAAGACCGGGCCGGGCACCTTGCGCGCGTCGGCGAAGTCGGGACGCGTCGACCATTCCACCCACATCTGCCCGCCCCGGTCGGCGCGGGTCCAGATAACCGCGGTGTCGCCGGTGACGTCCCCCGACAGCACCCCGTGCGTCAGCGCCGGACGGTCCTTGTTCAGTAGCGGACCGGCGAAGCCGACCCCGGCGGTGCCCAGCGCCGCGGCGCCACCGAGCACGGCTCCACCGCGAAACAGGGATCGTCGGCTGATGAAACGGTTTCCTCGCATGGTGATCCTTATGCCGGGGGACTTGTCGATGCAGAGGTTTGCATACTTTGGGAAACCGGTGTCGTCGAGGTCGGGAATGGCGCGCCAATAAACGCCGAATCCGCGCCGTGGCCGCTTGGACGGTGTGGAATATCCGGCATGCCGGAAACCACGCCGAGTCCCCGGGAAGAGCTCAAGCACAACCGGCTCATGGCCGGTCTGGAGATCGTCGAAGCCGAGGCGCCGCCGTCGGAGCCGCCGCCCGCCGACGCGACCGTCGAGCACGCCCTGGCTCCGATCCAGGCGGTGTGGGACGGCGCCGAGGGCGGCACCCCGCCGATGCGGGCGCTGCCGGTGCGGACGGTGATCGACAAACCGCCGCGACGGCTGCCGCTGGTGCTGCCGGGGCTGGTGGTGCTGGCGTTGCTGGCCGCGTTCGTGTCCTGGGTCAGCGCCGCCCCGTTGTGGCTGACCGTCGGGCACGCCGTCGAGGGCACCGTCACCGTCAAAGCCTGCGACGCCACCGGCTGCCACGGCGTGTTCACACCCGCCGACGGCCAACACGCCACCGCCGTGCGCGTCACCGGCGACCAGGAGGCCAAACAGGTCGGCCACAGCTCGCAGGCCCAGGTCACCTCGAGTCGCGCCACCACCGCCTACACCGGCGACCGGGCCGGACTGTGGTGGCGGGTCGGCATCGGGCTGGGTCTGCTCGTCGGCCTGGGTTTCGCGGTCGCGGCCGTCACCGGCGCCTGGCGCTGGCACGGCCGGGCCCGGCTCGCGGCGGTCCTCGCCAGCCTGACCGCGCCGCTGGCGTTGTTCGCCGCGGTGTTCGCGCTGACATGGTGAGCCCACCCACGCGGTGGAACCGTCGTGGTCTCGTACGCGTCTTCTTACCGTAGGTTTGACGGCGGAGGTGGCGTGAGTGGGCAGTGACGGGAACGGGACCTTGGGGCAGGCACGGACGATCCTGACCGAACGAAAATCGGCGGTCTGGGGGCTGGTCAAGTTCAGTGTCATCACCGGAGTGGTGGTGGCGCTGGGACTGTTGCCCGTCGTCGGCATGTCCGGGTGGGCGGCCAAGGAGGGCGCCGACAACTTCGACACCCTCCCGTCCGACTTCACCCTCCCCGAGGCACCCGACGCGTCCACGCTCTACGCGTCGGACGGCAAGACGGTGCTGGCGACCTTCGGCGACCAGTACCGCATCAAGGTCAAGTCGGGCCAGATCTCGCAGACGATGAAGGACGCCATCATCGCCGCCGAGGACACCCGGTTCTACGAGCACAACGGCATCGACTCCAAGTCGATCCTGCGGGCGCTGGCCGCGAACTTCTCCTCCGGCAAGGTCTCCGAGGGCGCCTCGACCATCACGATGCAGTACGTGCGGCAGGTGCTGGCGTACTCGGCGTCCACCACCGAGGAGGCCGAGAAGGCCACCGAGACCAGCCCGGAGCGCAAGCTGCGGGAGGCCCGTTACGCGCTGGCCGTGGAGAAGCAGAAGTCCAAGGACGAGATCCTCACCGAGTACCTCAACACCGTCTACTTCGGTCACGGCGCCTACGGTGTCGGTGCCGCCGCGAAGGTCTACTTCGGCACCACCGCGGCGAAACTGACCGTCAACCAGGCCGCGATGCTGGCCGGGATGGTGCAGTCGCCCAGCGAGTACGACCCGATCAGCGGCGACGCCGACGCGGCCAAGGACCGCCGCGACTACGTCCTCAAGCGCATGGTCGCCACCGACACGCTGACCAAGGCCGAGGCCGCCAAGATCAAGAAGAAGAAACTGCCGCTGGACCCCACGCCGCTCAAGGACGACGCGTCCGGCGCCGAGGGCAAGGAGTACGGCTTCTTCGCCGACTACTTCGAACAGTGGTGGTCCAAACAGGAGCAGTTCGGGTCCACCGAGCAGGACCGGCTGAGCCTGCTGTCGCGCGGCGGCTACAAGATCGTGTCCTCACTGGACGTCGACTTGCAGCAGGCCGCCGAGGACTCGATCGCGGCGAAGCTGGACAAGCAGTCGTCCTTCGCGCTGGGATCGACCGTGGTGGAGCCGGGGACCGGGCAGATCAAGGTCATGGCCGTCAACCGCAACTACTCCTCGGACGACTCCTCCAAGGCCAACACCACCAACCCGCTGTTGTCGGGCGGCAGCGACTTCGCCGGATACCAGGCCGGTTCGACGTTCAAGATGTTCACGATGCTGGCGGCGCTGGACGCCGGGATGGACCTGAGTACGTCGTTCTACTCGCCGCAGCGTTACACCTCGCAGTACTACGGCGGCTCGGGCGACTCGGCCTGCGGCGTGCACTGGTGCCCGTCCAACGCCAGCCCGTCGATGACGGGCAACCAGACCATGTGGTCGGGCTTCGGCAAATCCGTCAATACCTATTTCGTGCAGCTGGAGGAGAAGGTCGGCGCCGACAAGGCCGTGGAGATGGCCGAGCGGCTGGGGCTGACCTGGAACACTGAGGTCGACCAGGCCAGCGCCAAGAACGCCGCCGACTGGGGCGCGTTCACGCTGGGCGTTTCCTCCACGACGCCGCTGGAGCTGGCCGCGGCCTACGCGACCATCGCCAACGACGGCGTCTACGCCGCGCCGACCCCGGTGAAGTCCATTCGCGACGCTTCCGGCGCGAACGTGTCGGTCGAGACGAAGACGAAGCGGGTGCTGGACACCGAGGTGGCGCGCGCCGCGACCGACGCGGCCCGCTGCCCGACCGGGTACGGGGCGGCCAAGGGCTCCTGCAACGGCGGCGCGACGGCTCCGCAGGTGGCCAGCACCGTCGGCGGGCCGGTGGCGGGCAAAACCGGTACCACCGACGGCGACTCGACGGCCTGGTTCGCCGGGTACACACCGAACCTGGCGGTGGCCTCGTTCGCGGCCGACCCCGACGACCCGACCAACCTGCTGCCCTCGGGCATGACCGCGATGCCGATCAACGTCTCGGCCGACGTCCTGGGAGCGGGCTGGCGCGCCGACCCGACCGGCGAGTTCACGCCGCCGAGTGAACTGGTCGGCCAGGCCGGTCCGTCCAATGACGACAACCAGCAGCCCAACCGCGACCAGGACGACACCGACCGGCCCGGCAACAGCGACGACAACGGACCCGGCCCCGGAAACGGCAATGGCAACGGAAACGGCGGCAGCGGCGACGAGGACGACGGCGGCCTGTTCGGCGAGGACGGCATCTTCGGACGCCAGGGGCGGTTCGACAGCCCCTGACGGCGGCCGCGGCCGGACTGCCGCGACTACACGTCGCGGGAAATCCAACCGCGGCGAGGCTAGTTCTTGGTTCCGGCGTAGCGGTACTCGTGCTGGACGACCTCGCCCAGTTCCCGGCTGGGTGCCCAGCACTCGTAGACGCCGCGTTCGACGCACTCGGCGCCGGTGTCCACGACCGTTGCCTCGCTGGGGAACCGCAACCGCAGCCTGACCCAGTCGTCGTCGCTGCCCGCGATGGCGCATTCGCTGTCGCGCCACACCGTCGACAGACCCGTGCGGACCACGTCGGAGACCACGAACCGGGCCGCCGCCGACTTGGCGCGGACCCGGAACTCGTGCGGCGGATCGGCCACCGCGGGATAGGTGCGGCCGTTGCAGGAACCGAACAGTCCGATGTGGGCGTCGGCGGGCACCGGGAACCACTCCTGGCCCGGCCGGATGCCCGGCAGCGCCGACAGCAGGTGCCGCCACTGCCGCCCCGCCATCAGCGTCCAGGCCGCCCGTTCGCTGAGGTACTGGTACGCGACGATCTCCGAGCCCTCGGGGGTGTACATGAGGATCTCGCTGCGATCCGGCAACGGCAGGTCGCCGAAGTCGGCGGTGAGGAACTCGGGGATCAGGTGCAGGCTTGACGGGACGAAACCGGTGCCCAGCACCGGGGGACCCCGGCGGTCGGAGGCGGGCATGCCCACCAGCCCGGGATAGTCCTCTATGGATGGAACGACGTAGTCGAGTGGGTCACTGGCGCGCCAGCGCAGCGCGAAGGTGGCCTCGTCGCCGGGATGCGGATCGCCGTCGAGCACCCGGCGCTCCTCGGGGGTGCGCAGGTGCGCGGTGTCGTGTTCGCGGAAGCACACACCCCACACGCACGGCGGCGACAGCAGCAGCCGGGCCGCCTGGTGCGGGGACAGGGACTTGATCATCTTGGTGCCGTAGGTGATCCGGGCACTTTCCCGTACAGTGGACACCAGCGCCGCCTCGGCGCGCCCCCCAAAGGGCGACTGGCAGAGCCGGTGGATCTCGGGCAGGTTCAACCCGTCGGCCAGTGGGACCACCAGTGGCGCGTCGGGGGCCGACAGGACCGGGGCCCCGTCGCCACGGATGTCGCGGGCATGGACGAAGGTCCGGTAAGGATGGGTGGCGCCGGGCCTCGGGTTGAGCGAGAACCCCTGGACGGCTTCGGCACTGAACAGTTCGAAAGCCGCGCCGGAAGCGACCGGCGCGGCGGGGTACGTGCGGCCCCGCCATTCAACGGTGAGGTCGGGTGGCGGTGTCGTGGTGGACGCCTGGGCGGCGAACCATCCCTCTGACGGTGAAGTCGCCATAGCGCCACGCTAAGCGTCCCACAAAACACCCATATGAATCGTTGGTGAACACCAGGCGCGGTACCGGCCGGTAGCAGGTGCCGTGCCCGGTGTGCCGTCGTCACCCGGCGTGATAGACCTCCAGTTCCCCTATGGACGTGAAAGTGCGGTCGCCGCCGGGCGCGCCGATGACGCGCACCCCGTCACCGGCGATCGCCGGGAAGTCGATGGTGTAGGTCTTGTTCGGACCGGCGGAGGCGTCGTACGGGTAGGCGGGCGAGATCGTCGGCTGCCCGGCGTCGACCCACTTGTGGTCCTGGCGGACCTGCACCCGAAGGTCGGACGCGAACCAGCCACCGTCGCCGAACATCTTCCCGGTGGTGTACACGACTTTGTCCATCGTGTACTGCTTCGGCCAGGTGTAGCCCCACCAGCTGTCCGGCTTGCGTTCGTCGTTCCAGTCGTCGTCCGACTGGGAACGGTCGCCGTCGTTGTAATAGGCGTCGTTGCCGAAATGCGTCGCCCGTTCCTCGGTGACCGTGCCGGTCTCGACGGCGAGGTTGCGGCCCGGATCGGCGCCGTTGTCGGGTTCGGAGGCCACGAACGGCTCCAGCTTCAGCTGCCGCAACGAGAACGTGTAGGCCCAGTGGTCGCCGTCGGGGAAACCGCCGCCGCACGGACACACGTTGGACTGCAACCACATCGACTTGCCGTCGGCGCTGATGTACTTCGACGGGATCGTGGTCGCGTAACCGCCGTGTTTGGTGTGGGTCCAGGTGTAGCCGCCGAAATCCTTGCTGTCGAAGCGTTTCCACGGCCCCCACGGCGTCGGCGACTCGTAGAACTCGAAGGTGTACTCCGTCCACGACGTGTACAGGTACCGGTCCAGCCCCTTGTTGTAGACGACGCCGCCCTGACCCAGGACCGTGGTGTTCTCGACCCGGCCGTCGGTGAAGACTTCCTGGTAGATGTGCCGGTCGTCGTGCAGCACCGGCTCGCGCGCCGCGATGTCACCCGACCAGGTCGGCTCGCCGGAACCGTCGAGACCGCTGGCGAACTCCCACTTCGCGCGGTCCATGACGGAATCGCGCGGCACCCGACCCAGGTACAGGTCCACCGGATCGGGCACCCGGTCGTTGAAGGAGTCGCGCCAGTTGTGGTCCAGGCCGTAGGCGTAGACGTAGTCGTCGGGCGCCTCGGAATAGCCCTTGCCGTAGTCCAGGAACATGATCGTGGTGAAGGCGCTGTCGCCGAACATGGGCGCCTGCCGGTCCCACTCCCAGGTCTTACCCCGGTCGGTGGACTTGGCGATGGTCGCGGCCGGGGCGTCGTTGAAGTCGAGCGCGAGATCCTGCACGGCCAGATAGAGCGTGTCGCCGACGCAGGCCATGCCGGTCGGTTTGCGGTTGTGGTCGGCGGTCCAGACCTGGCCGACGTCGGTGGCCAGCTGCGAACCGGCCAGCTGACCGGGGTCGCCGGAGATCTTGGCGACGCCGATGTCGGAGAACTCGCCGCCGAAACCGACACCGTCGCCGTAGGCGGTGTAGACCTCGTCGTCGTCGCCCCAGCAGTTGGGCCACAGGTCGCCGTGATTGACGTTGTCGCCCTGGGCGGGAGCGCCGATCGTGGCGGCGGAGTCGACCTCGGCGGTCGCGAAGAACTCGCTGTCGGGCGGGGCGTCGGCCTTCGGCTTCGCGGGGTCGGCGGACGCGGTGTGGGTGATCGCCGTGGCGGCCAGTGCCACGAGCGCGAACGCCACCGCGCCGTTTCGGACGGTCGGGGAATGTGGTCGCACCATGGGTTTTCCTCGTCGGGATGATGATGGGCCGGGTTCGAGTAATCGATTACTCAACGGGGGCCCAAGGGTAGCGGCACGAGTTGCCCGGGTCAACGTGTGCGGTTCCCATGCAGCGCGGCGCGAGTCTGACCCCGGGCGAGCCGATGACGGCTGTCCCCGGATGGAAGGACCCCCAGTGCGACTACGCAGGCTGAACCACAGCTCCCGGACCAAACGGACCCTGATCTACGCGTCCGCGCTCGCCGTGGTCGCGGCGGGCACCGTCGGCGCCACGACCTATGCCCAGGCCGACGCCTCGACCCGGGCGGGCGGCTGCACCGCCTCGGGCGCCTACGAAGTGTGCTTCAACGACCCGGCGGGCGGCTCCGACCCGCTGATCGAGACCCGGCTGCGGGAACTGACGCGGTCGGCCGAGTCCGGCGACTCCATCCGGGTGTCGCTGTACACCTGGACCCGCGCCGAACTGGCCAACGACCTGGTGGCCGCCAAGAAACGGGGCGTCGACGTCAAGGTGGTCCTGGACGGGCACAACAAGACCGACGGCAATGCCGGGTACACCGTCCTGCGCGACGGCGGCGTCCCGGTGACGTCCTGTTCGGACAACGGCTGCATCGGCTCGAACGTCAACCACAACAAGCTGTACCTGTTCAACATCGACGGCGTCAAACAGTCGGTGCTGTCGTCGGCGAACCTGAGCACCGCCCAGACCGGCTGGTACAACAACCTGATCCGGATCACCGACTCCGGGCTGTACGACTACTACCAGGGCTACTGGAACCGGATGAACGCCCAGTCGTGGACCTATGACGGCGTCACCTGGCACGACGACGACAAGGTCGGCTACGGCTCCAGCACGGCCACCAAGGCGTACGTGTACCCGCGCGGCACCGACAACGTGCTGGGAGTCCTCGGCAACGTCACCAAGTGCAGCACCGACGGCAACGGCGACGGCAACAGCGACCGCAAGATCTGGGTCGCTCAGAGCCTGTTCACCCAGGCCCGCGAATCGGTGCGCAACAAGCTGGCCGACCTACAGGACATGGGCTGCGACGTGCGGATCGTCGTCGCCGACGGCACCACCGAGAAATGGGTGCAGTCGTCCAACAGCGGCGGCAACCTCAGCGACGCCAAGGTCGGCACGGTCACCAACACCCACAACAAACTGATCCTGATCGACGCGTACTACGCCGGGAAGTGGCAGGACGTGGTGTTCACCGGCTCCCACAACCTCACCGGCACCTCGCTGGACACCAACGACGAGGCACTGGTGCGGGTGACGGACTACTTCGTCTTCAAGGAGTACCGCGTCTACTTCGACAAGCTGTTCGGCCTGGCCTCCGGGACCTCGTGACGCTTCTGGGACCGGTGCCCCGGATCCCGGAGCCGGGGCACCTCACAGCGCGGCGGCGGAGTCGCCGATCATGAGCTTGGCGTCGGTTTTGTCGCGGACGTTGCGGCGCAACAGGGCCAGCGCGATCATGCCGTCCTCGTAATGGCGGCCGGCGGTGCCGACGCGGCCCACGGCGCGGCCGTCGAGCATGACCTCGTCGCCGGGTTTCGGCGGCTGTTCCTCGGTGCCGTCCAGGTGCAGGATTGAGGTCGCGCGCGGTGGTTTGCCCAGGTTGTGGACCCGGGCGACGGTCTCCTGGCCCCGGTAGCAGCCCTTGTCGAGGTGGACGGCGGTGACCAGTAGCGAGACCACCTCGTGCGGGATCGTGCGGTGGTCGGTGTCGACGCCGAAGGCGGGCAGTCCCTGCGGGATCCGCAGCGTGTCGTACGCCCAGGTGCCCGCCAGCGGGAGGCCCAGCGCCGCGATGGTCTCGTCCAGTTGGTCCCGTGGCACCAGTATGTCCACTGTGGGGCGGCCGACGGTGTCGGTGCGGCGCTCCCAGCCGCCGTCGGGGCGGGCGCGGCCGGCGAAGATCGACGAGGGGCGGGGCGGTACCGAACCGGCCGCGAACTTCGCGTCGGGGATCTCCAGGGTGTCGGGTTCGGCGAGGTCGCTGGGGCCGGTGACGCTCAGCAGCGCGAAGTCGGTGACCTCCTCGATCTCGACCTGCGCGAAGAACCGCATCTTGGCCAGGAAGTCGCGCAGCGCGGCGCCCTGGCCGGGGGCGGTGTCCAGCCAGAGTTTGTCGCCGAGGCTGAACACGGCGGCGTGGTGCTCGATGTGGCCGTTGGGGGACAACACCAGCAGCTCGGTGCCCTGCTCGTCGCCCAGTTCGGTCAGGTGCTGGGTGGTGATGGAGTGCAGCCAGCTCAACCGTTCCGGGCCGCTGAGCACCAGCAGGTCCCGGTCCCGCTCCACCACGGCGCCGGTGGAGTCCAGGTGTTTCTGCTCGCGCAGCGGGTCACCGTAGTGCCAGGGCACCGTCGAGGCTTCCAGTTCGCGCACCGCACCGGGTCGCGACAGCAGGATCGAGTTCATAAGTTCGCTTTCTCGCAGGACGCACAGATGCCGAACAGCGCGACATGGCCCACGTCCAGCAGGAAACCGCGCTGCTGTTCCAGTGAACGCCGCAGCCCGTCGAAGACTTCCGGATCGATCTCGTCGACCGCGCCACACCGGTGACACACCAGGTGGACGTGACCCCGGTTCCCGGCCAGGTGATAGACCGGCGCCCCGTGTGACAGGTGGGTGTGCGCGATCAGGCCGAGGCTCTCCAGCAGGTCGAGGGTGCGGTAGACGGTGGTGATGTTGACGCCGGTGACCTTGCCGCAGATCGCCTCGTGCACCCGCTCGGCGGTCGCGTGCCCGAGGTCGCGTACCGCGTCCAGTACTAGCTGGCGCTGCGCGGTGACCCGCAGCCCGTGGGCGCGCAGCACCTCGGCCAGTTGCGAGCCTTCGACCGACATGCCTTCGATGATATGACCTCAGCGTATTGTCACGTCCATGGCTCAAGTAGTAGCGGTACTCGGAAAAGGTGTAGTCGACCCAAGCCAGCCGATCCTGCTGGCCGATGACCTCGGACCCGTGCGCGGGGACGGCTTGTTCGAAACCATCAACGTGCGCCAGGGCGTGGCCTGGCAGCTGGAGCCGCACCTGGAGCGGATGGCGCGCTCAGCCGCGAAGATGGACATCGAGTTGCCGTCGTTGGCTTCGATCCGGGAACTGTGCGAGCAAGCGTTGACGGCCTTCGGCACCGAATCCGAGGGCGCGCTGCGGCTGATCTGCACCCGGGGTCTGGAGACCGGCAGCGCGCCGACGCTGTGGGCCACCCTCAACCCGGTGCCCGACTCGCAGCGCAACGCCCGCCGCGACGGGCTGAAGCTGCTGGAACTGTCGCTGGGCTACCCGGCCGACGCGCGGGCGCGCTCGCCGTGGCTGTTGGGCGGCGCCAAGACCACCTCGTATGCGGTCACGATGTCGGCGATCCGCTACGCCCAGTCCAAGGGCTATGACGACGCACTGTGGACCTCGGAGGACGGCTACCTCCTCGAGGGCCCCACCTCGACGCTGGTGTGGCTCAACGGCGAGACGCTGTACACGGTGCCGTCCGACACCGGGATCCTGATCGGCACCACCGCCGCGTTCCTGTTCGAGAACGCCCACGAGCTGGGGCTGAAGGTGGGGGAGGAGCGGATCCGGCCCGCCGACCTGACCGCCGTGGACGGCGCCTGGATGACCTCCTCGGTGCGGGGCGTGGCCCCGGTCCGCTCGCTGGACAACGTCGAGCTGAACCAGAGCCCGCGCACGGCCGAACTGCAGAAACTGGCCGGGTTCCCGACGCCGGAATAGCCCGCGCGGGAAAACTCCGAAACTCTCAGACAATTCCCAGGCTGTCCCAAGCGGTATTTCAGGAGTGGCCCGCATAGTAATAATCAGTTCCGGTCACGCCGACAAGTTAACCGATTCGTTTCGGGCATTCGAATCGGTTGACGCGGAACGACTCTGGGGGCACCATCGCCGGGGTGAGCCATCGGGCACGGCTCGCCCCGGCGCTAAAAAAATAAAGTGGACCCTCTCCCTTTTCCCCGCCGCGACGCATGGGCAAGCGTCGCGGCGGGGTTTTGTCAGCCATCGGACAGTCCCCTAGCAATTCGGAAACGTAAATGTGACGTTCGCGTGTCCAGATATTGCCGCCGATCGGCCAAATTTGGTGGCATGTCGGTTACAGGGCGCGCGACGGCACCGCGCAAACGCGACACCATGCGAGACCCGCGTGTGGTGGCCGTGTGTTCCGCGGGCATCCTCGCGGCCCTGCTGGGCATCGGGCAACTGCTCGCGGCCGACCTGACCGGCATCCTGTTCAGCCGGGGCGGCGTCCGCGCCACCGCACAGGACACCGTGGACGAATCCGCGATCGTCATCTGGATCGCCGCCGTGGCCGTGTGTCTGGCCGCCGCCGCGCCCCGCATCTTCCTCAAGTCCGTGCCCGGGCACCGGATGCGGTGGGTGCTGTCGGGGGCCGCGGCCTTCGGCGCGCTGCTGGCCGCGCCGGTGGCCACCGCGATCGCGTCCTGGGCCCAGGTCTACGGCAGTGAACTGTCGCAGTCGCGGGTGCTGCGGCTGGTGTGCCTGGGCGTCGTGCTCGGCGCCGTCGTCAGCGCGGCGGCGGTGCGGTCCAAACCCGCGGCCTGGAGCCTGATCTCGTGGGTCGGCGTGGTGTGGGTGCTGCTGTTGGTGTCGGTGCGCACCTCGCCGGGCGCCACCCCGTTGATCTCCCACCTCGACCCGGGGCCACAGTGGAGTTCGGGGAACCGGTTCCTGCAGGGCAGTCTGCTGTTGCTCATGGTCGCGGTGCTGTGCGGCGCGGCGCTGGGCGTCGCGGGCATCAAACTGCGCTGGGGCCGCGACATGCGCCGCTGCCGGTCGGCGATCGCGCTGATGTCGGTGGCCGGGCCGCTGGTCGTGCTCGTCGCCTACCTGACCGCGGGCGTCGCCGGCGGCGACTGGAACGGCGGCCACGTGCTGAACCTGACGGCCGCCAGTGTCCTCATCGCCACCGGTTACTGGGCCGGAGCCTGCCTGACTAAGCGTTTGCGGCGCGACGGACCCGCTGGCACGATGAGCGCGTGACCGACGAGAACCCGGCCAGCCAACTCGCCACGCACCGGTCCGGGCCGCCGCTCGGCGAGCGAGCCGGTGCCGACGACCGCGCGACATCGGCTGTCGCCGCACCGGCGCCGCGGCGGGTCATGGTCGTCGGTTGCGCCGGGGCCGGGAAGTCCACCATCACCGTGGCCCTCAACCGCGCCCACGGCCTGCCGATCGTGCACCTGGACCGGCTGTACTGGAAACCCGGCTGGCAGCGTTCCCCCGACGACGAGTGGGAGCTGGTGCTGCGCGAGCTCGTCGCCGAGGACGCCTGGATCCACGACGGCAACTACGACAGCACCATGGACTTCCGGCTGCCGCGCGCCGACCTGGTCGTGTTCGTCGACACGCCGCGGCGCCGCTGCCTGTACCGGGCCGTCAAACGACGCCTGGTCGGCAACCGGATCCACGACATCCCCGGCTGCCCGGAGAACCTCGACCGCGAGTTCTTCGGCTACGTGTGGCGGTTCCCGACGGTGCACCGGCCCCGGCTGCTGGAGCGGCTGGCCGGACACCCGAACGTCGTCCGGCTGCGGACCCGCCGCGAGGTCAGACGATTTCTCGCCGGGCTCGCAGCACCTTCCCCGGGTTGAGGATCCCCGCCGGATCCAGCGCGTCCTTGACGGCACGGTGGACGCGCATGTTCACCGCGTCGGCCTCCTCGGCCAGCCAGTCGCGTTTCAGCAGGCCGACACCGTGTTCGCCCGAGCAGGTGCCGCCCAGCGCCAGCGCCAGTTCCATGATCTCGTCGAAGGCCGTCCGGCCCGCGACCACACTGGACGGATCCTGGCCGTCGACGACGATGTTGGGGTGGAGGTTGCCGTCCCCGGCGTGCGCGATGACCCCGATCGTGACGCCGTTGCGGCGCGAGGCCGCCGCCACGCCGTCCAGCGCCTCGGCCAGCCGGTCGCGCGGCACCGCGATGTCGTCGACGATGATGGTGCCCAGTTTCTCCATGGCCGGGTAGGCCAGCCGACGCGCCGCCAGCAGCGCCTCGGCCTCGGCCGCGTCGGTGGCGCGGTACACCTCGGTGGCACCGGATTCCTCGCACAGCCGCTCGATCTCGGCCAGGTCGGACTCGATGCCGGTGTCGCAGGCCGCCAGCAGCATCGCCGCCGCCTCAGTGTCCAGCCCCATCGGCCGGTGGTCCTCGATGGCCTTGAGGTGCACCTGGTCGATGAGCTCCAGCAGGCTCGGCTGCGCCCCGGCCGCCGTGATCGCGGTGACCGCCCGGCCCGCGGCCGTCGTCGACGGGAACACCGCCGCCAGCGTCAGCGCCTGGCGCGGGATCGGCGTCAGCCGCACCGTGATCTCGGTGATGACGCCCAGCGTCCCCTCGCTGCCGGTGAACAGCCGGGTCAGGTCGTAACCGGCCACGCCCTTGGCGGTGCGGCGCCCGCAGCGCATCACCTCGCCGTTGGCGAGCACGACCTGCAGGCCGAGGACGTAGCCGTCGGTGACGCCGTACTTGACGCAGCACATGCCGCCCGCGTTGGTGGCGACGTTGCCGCCGATCGTGGAGGACTCGAAGGAACCGGGGTCGGGGGCGTAGCGCAGCCCGTGTTTGGCCGCGGCCCGCGAGATCTCGGCGTTGACCACGCCCGGCTGCACCACGGCGAGCCGGTTGACGGGGTCGATCTCGCGGATCTCGTTCATCGCGGCCGTCGACAGCAGCATGCAGCCGTCCACGGCGTTGGCGCCGCCCGCCAGCCCGGTGCGGGCGCCCTGCGGGACCACGGGGACGCCGTGCTCGGCGGCGACCTTGACGGCCATCGACACGTCGGCGGTGTTCTTGGGCCGCACCAAAACCAGCGGCTGACCCGACTCGCACAGGTCGGCCTCGTCGCGGGAGTGGGCGGCCAGCACGTCGGGGTCGGTGACGATCACCGAAGCGTCCACGGCCGCACGCAGGTCATCGAGGAACATGCGCCGAATAGTGTCACGCGGAAAAATTTTCGGCGACCGGGAACCCCCGGCGGTTTCCGCGCGTCACAGGACCATGAAGCTCATCAGGATTTCCGCTCTCGTGTTGACCGGCGCCGTCGCGGTGGCGCTGACGGCCTGCGAGCCGAAGGAGGACTCGGCGAGCTCGTCCGGCGACAAGTCGTCCGAGGCGTCAGACCAGGGCGGCAAGGACGAGGACAAGGAAGAATCCGGTTCGGGGTCCAGCAGCTCGAAGGACAAACTGGCCGGGGACGTCACCACGGTGACCCTGACGAAGTCGGGCGGCTTCGCGGGCAACGAGGAGACCCTCGAGATCGACGCCGAGGGCAAGTGGTCCTACGTGAAGGCCAAGATGGCCACGAAGAAGGGCGACCTGTCGTCGAAGGAGCTGAAGCAGCTCATCGACCTGGCGGGCACGAAGGGCATCACCGACACGAACAAGAAGTCCGACAAGCAGTGCAACGACATGCCGACGTTCCAGCTGAAGGTGGAACTCAGCGAGGGCAAACCGGTCGAGATGAAGACCGACGAATGTGGGGTCGCCCCGAACGAGGAGTTCGACAACCTGATCGAACTGCTCACCGACGCGACGCCGATCTAGCGTTCTCCGAGGGGTTTTTGAGCGAGGCTGGCGCGTACTACTGGCAGGTGGTTCGCGTCGGCCTCGCTTTTTCGCGCGCCTTTTAGTCGACGGTGGCCGTCACCCAGGGTTCGACGATGTCGCGGACCCGGTCCTCGTCGACGGGGGAGTCCACGCTCCACCTCTTCTTGTCGGCCTCCATCAGCACCGACGTCGGGCAGGTGGGATCGTCGGCGCGTTCGACCTGCTCGTCCAGCAGGTCGCCGGTCCTGGCTTCGAAGATCCGGAAGTGGTAGTCGAACGCGAGGACGTCCACCTCGACGATCTCGTCGTCGTTGTTGCGCAGGTCGCAGGTGTTGACCACCTTGACGAACCTCGCGTCGAAGCACACCACCAGCTCCACCTCGGCGGCGTCCTTCGTCACCCAGTCGGGGGTGAGCTGGGCGAACTCCAGGTTCGTCGTGTCGCCGTCGAACGCGGTGAACTTGTGCGGGCCCTTGCCCTGGTACGCCTTGGTGTCCGGCTGCGGAGCGGGCTTGTCACACATCCGCTCGCCCAACGCCGTCAGGTCCGGGGTCTGCGTCACCGTGCTGATCGAGGGACTGGGGTCGTCGGACGGCGACTCGTCCTCAGTGAATTGCGGCACGATCACCAGTGCGGCCACCGCGAGCGTAGCCACCACGGCGAACGCGGCGGTGCCGTGCCGCTCCAGGAACGGCGGTTTGCCACTGGAACCGTTGGCGCGCTTGTCTTCCATCGGAACCTCCCGGGGCGAGCGCACCAAGTTTCGCACGGCCCGGTCCGGGCACCGTCGCGACCTTCCCGGGCTTTCGCATACTGGGACAAAGCTGCCGAAACACGCAATCCGACGTACGGTGGCCCGACTTCGGAAAGGATCCCGCACGTGTCAGCCCTGCAGCGCATCGGCGCCTTCACCGGCCGGTGGTTCCCGGTCATCGTCCTGGCCGCCGGAGCCGTGGCCCTCGCCGCGCCGTCGGCCTTCGCCTTCGCCGCCCCGGCGGTGCCGTGGCTGCTGGCGGTGATCATGCTCGGCATGGGCATGACCCTGCGTCCGGCCGACTTCGCGATCATCGGCAAACGTCCCATCCCGGTGCTGTTGGGCGTCGCCGCCCAGTACGTGGTGATGCCGCTGCTCGGCTACGGGCTCGCGGTCGCGTTCGACCTGCCCACGATGCTGGCCGTCGGCATGGTGCTGGTGGGCGCGGCGCCCGGCGGCACCGCCTCCAACGTGATGGTGTTCCTGGCGCGCGGCGACACCGCGCTGTCGGTCGCGATGACCACCCTGTCCACACTGCTGGCTCCGCTGCTCACCCCGGTTCTGGTGTGGCTGTTGGCGGGCCGGTTCCTGCCCGTCGACGTGGGCGACCTGTTCTTCTCGATCGTCCAGGTGGTGCTGGTCCCGATCGTGATCGGCCTGCTGTTGCGCCGCTTCGTCCCGAAGGTCGTCGACCGCTGCGAGGACGCGCTGCCGCTGGTGTCGGTCGCGGGCATCACCGTCGTGGTCATGGTCGTGGTGGCGGGCAGCGCCGACATTCTGCTGAAGGTCGGGGCGCTCGTCGTGCTGGCCGTGATCGTCCACAATGTGTGCGGCCTGGCGTTGGGTTACGGCATCGCGCGGGTCTTCGGCATGCCCGTCACGGGACGGCGCGCCATCAGCATCGAGGTCGGCATGCAGAACTCGGCGCTTGCCGCGGCACTGGCGATGGCGCACTTCAACCCGGCCGCGGCGCTCCCGGCCGTCGTGTTCTCGGTGTGGCACAACGTCTCCGGCTCGCTGCTGGCGGGCTACTGGTCCCGCCGGACCAGCCCGGACACCGAGCCAGCACCTGAACCGGCTCCATAGGCAAGCGCCTATATGGTGTACCGATGCCCTCGGTCAAACAGTTCCAGGTCACCTTCGACTGCGCCCAGCCCGAGCGGGTTGCCACGTTCTGGTGCGCGGTGCTGGGCTACGACCTGACGCCGTCCGACGATCCCGATACCTGGTCCGCATGCGTCGACCCCTCGGGTGTGGGCCCGCGGCTGTTCTTTCAGCGGGTACCGGAGGACAGGGTCGTCAAGAACCGGGTGCATCTTGACGTGAGGGTCGGCACCGGGCTGGTGGGGGAGGAACGCCTCGCCGCATTGGAGGCCGAGTGCGCCCGACTGCTCCCGCTCGGCGCGGTTCGGGTGCAACTGCTGCCCGCCGACGAGGAGAACGAGTCGTGCATCGCGATGCAGGACATCGAGGGCAACGAGTTCTGCCTCGACTGAGCCGCTAGCCCTCGGCGGTGCCGTCGAGGATCTGTTCGCGCAGGATGTCGGCGTGGCCGCGGTGCTGGGTCAGTTCACGCAGCACGTGCAGGTAGACCCAGCGCAGCGGCAGCGGGCCGCGACGGTTGCCGGTGACGACGTCGTCCAGCGTCAGCTTCGCCGTGGCCTCGCGGGAGGCTTCGCAGGCTTCACGGTGAGCCCGCTGGATGCTGGCGATCGTGTCGTCGGCGTCGAGATCGAAGGACTCGTCCGGGGTGTCGGGAATGCCGATCTCGGCGCGAGACCGGCACCTCACCGCCTCGTCGAACCAGACCTTCTCCACGAAGGTCGCGTGTTTGACCAGGCCCAGCAGCGTCGTCTTGGAAGCCACCAAGGACTGCCGGGCCTGTTCCTCGGTCAAGCCGTCGAGGCTGTCACGCAGCGCGGCACGGTACTCGTCGAGGAACAACTCGAGCTGATCGCGCAACGGTGAATGGAAAGCCTCGGGTTCCATCGTCGGCATGGACGTCACGGGTTCAGAAACGTTCCTCGCGCAGCAGCCGCGCGGCTTCCTCGGCCCAGTAGGTCGCGATGATCGAGGCCCCGGCGCGTTTGATCGACACCAGTGATTCGAGCATCATGCGTTCCCGGTCGATCCAGCCGTTGGCAGCGGCTGCCTCCACCATGGAGTATTCGCCGGAGACCTGGTAGGCCGCGACCGGAACCGTCACGTGCTCGGACACCGCCCTGATGATGTCCAGATAGGGCAGTCCCGGTTTGACCATGACGATGTCGGCGCCCTCGGCCACGTCCAGTTCGACCTCGCGCAGCGCCTCGCGGGCGTTGGCGGGGTCCTGCTGGTAGCTGCGGCGGTCGCCCTGCAGCGCCGATTCGACCGCCTCGCGGAACGGCCCGAAGGCCGCCGAGGAGTACTTGACGGCGTAGGCGAACACGCCCGTGTTCTCGAAACCGGCCCGGTCCAGGGCGGTGCGGACGTAGCCGACCTGACCGTCCATCATGCCCGAAGCGCCCAGCATGTGCGCGCCCGCCTGGGCCTGGGCGATGGCCATGTCGGCGTACCGCTCCAGGGTGGCGTCGTTGTCGACGCTGCCGTCGGCGGCGAGCACGCCGCAGTGGCCGTGGTCGGTGAACTCGTCGAGGCACAGGTCGGACACGACCACCAGGGAGTCCCCGACCTCGGCGGTGACGTCGGCCAGCGCGAGGTTGCCGATGCCGTCGGGGTCGATGGCGCCCGAACCGGTGGCGTCCTTCTCGGCGGGTACGCCGAAGATCATGACGCCGCCGACCCCGGCGTGCGCGGCGGCCACGACGGCCTTGCGCAGCGACTCGCGGGTGTGCTGCATGACGCCCGGCATCGAGGGGATGGGACGCGGCGCGTCAAGTCCCTCGCGGACGAACATCGGCAGCATCAGGTCGGACGGGTGCACCCGGGTCTCGGCGACCATGCGGCGCATCGCGGACCCCTGGCGCAGCCGCCGGGGCCGGATTCGCGGAAACCCCGAAGGTTCAACGGTTTCGCTCATGACCGAAACCGTAGCGCGGTCGGACCCTGCGCCTTGGCGCCGCGACGCTGCTTCACCGGGGCCTCGGCCATCCGCTTCTTCAGCGCCACCGCGTACTCGGCGAGCGCCTCGACGAGGCTGGGCATGTTGGCGTGCTGCGGTTGCGCGTCCACACGCAGGCCGAACTCGGTGGCGGTCTCGGCGGTGTGCGGGCCGATCACCGACACGACGGTGCGGGCGTGCGGCTTGCCGGCGATACCGACCAGGTTCCGCACGGTCGACGATGAGGTGAACAACACAGCGTCGAAGCCGCCGGACTTGATGGCGTCGCGGATGTCGGCGGGCGGCGGCGAGGCGCGCACCGTCCGGTAGGCGGTGACGTCGTCGACCTCCCAGCCGCGCTCCTGCAACCCGGCCGACAGTGCCTCGGTGGCGATGTCGGCGCGCGGCAGCAGCACCCGCGAGACCGGGTCCAGGATGGTGTCGTGCGGCGGGAACACTTCCAGCAGACCGGTTCCGGACTGCTCGCCGGTGGGCAGCAGCTCCGGCTCGATGCCGAAGGAGCGGACCTTGGCGGCGGTGGCGTCGCCGACGCAGGCGATCTTGAGACCGCCGAAGGCGCGCGCGTCCAGGCCGTGCTCGGCGAACTTCTCCCAGATGGCCTTGACGGCGTTGGCGGAGGTGAACACGATCCAGGCGTAGCGGCCGTCCACCAGGCCCTTGATGGCGCGTTCCATCTGGGCCGGAGTGCGGGGCGGCTCGACGGCGATGGTCGGCACCTCGCACGGGATGGCGCCGTACTCGCGCAGCTTGTCGCTCATCTCGCCGGCCTGCTCCTTGGTGCGGGGGATCAGCACCTTCCAGCCGTACAGCGGCCGGTTCTCCCACCAGCCCAGCCGGTTGCGGTCCTCGACGCCCTTGCCGATGGTGATGACGACGCGGCCGGCGAAGCCGAGCGCCGCCTCCACGAAGGTGTCCACCGTGGAGGTCGCGGTGAACTGGGTCTCGCCGGTGACGTCGCCGGTGACCGCGACCGGGGTGGCCGAGTCGATGCCGGTGGCGCGCAGGTTGTCCCGCACCACGGCCAGGTTGGCGACGTCGCTGGTGAGCACCAGGGTGCCGTTGGCGATCGCGGCGGCCAGCGTCGTGGTGTCCAGTTGCGACACGTCGTCGACGTCGATGAGGGTGCGCAGGCCGCCGGGCGGCATGCCCGCGTAACCGGCCACGGCGGAGGCGTAGCTGACGCCGGGGATGACCTCGACGGCCACCTCGGTGTCCAGGATCGCGGCGATCTCGTCCTGGGCGGTCGCGTTGGGGTACGCGTCGCCGGTCAGCAGCCGGGCGACGTTGCGGCCCTCGCGGGCGGCGGTGATCAGGTCCTTGATCAGCTCGGTGGACGTCGCGTCGGCCACCGTGAACACGGCGTTGTCCCCCGCGTGCTCCTGCGCCGCCTCCAGCATCTGCTGCGGCAGATTGCGGTCGTGCACCACCAGATCGGCCACGGCGATCGCGTCGAGGGCCCGTTTGGTCAAGAGGCCCGGGTCTCCGGGGCCGGTTCCGACGAATCGGACACGTCCGGGGAGATTGTGAACATCATTCATTTACTTCGCTCCATAGGTATTTCCATAGCCATATCGATCGCCGCCCCGTCGCTGATCGCGCGGAAAGTCACAGCTGGCGCGCGCGTCATCGCCGCTCGCCGGGCGTAGACCTTACCGAACGTCCCGCGAAAAGTCACATTGAAGTCCAATGTGTATTATCGTTTCCGGCGCTGTCGTCAGGGACGACACGCAGCGCCTCGGCCGTTTCGTTGCCCTCCAAGGACTCCAGTCCCGGACTGTCGAGTGCGAACAGTTCCCGCAACGCTCGCGCGTAGGACTCCCCACCCGGCTCCTCGGCCAGCTGTTTCACCCGCACGGTCGGCTGGTGCAGCAGTTGACGTACTACCCGGTGAACCGTGTGCGCAACCTCGGCGCGCTGGTCGTCGCTCAGTTCGGGGGTGCGGCGGCGCAGTCGCGACAGCTCGGCGTCGACGACCTCGTCGGCGCGGGTGCGCAGTGCCGCGACCGTCGGCGCCACCTGCGCCGCCCGGGCGATGCCGCAGAAGGCCTCGACCTCCTCGGCCAGGATCCGGCGCGCCGCGTCCAGGTACTCGCGGTCGGGGGCGGTGCGGCCCTGCTGGCTGAGCGTCTCGATGTCGACGACGTGCACGCCCGCCAGGCCCGTGACCTCGCGCGCCACGTCGCGGGGCACCGCCAGGTCGCAGATCAGCAGGCTGTCGCGCCGGTCGCGCAGCGTCTCCAGGGTCAGCACCGGACGGCTCGCGCCGGTCGCGGTCACGACGACGTCGGCCTGTGCGACCGCCTCGGCCAGGTTGTCCCACTCGACGGTGGCGGCGCCGTGGTTGGCGGCCAGTCGCTTGGCGCGGGCGCCGTCGCGGTTGGCGATGGTCACCGAAGTCGCGCCCCGGCGGGTGGTGGCGGCCGTGGCCAGCGCGCCCATGGCACCGGCGCCGACGACCAGGACCCGGGAACCGGCCAGTTCACGGTCCCATTGCTGCTCGCCGAGGTCCAGCGCGGCGCTGACGACACTCGGGCCCGCAGCGTCCACATTGGCCTCGGAGTGGATCCGTTTGCCGACCCGCAGCGCCTGCTGCATCAGCTCGTGCAGCATCCGCGAGACCGAGCCCGACTCCTTGGCGGTGTCGTAGGCGTCGCGCAGCTGCCCGAGGATCTGCGATTCCCCGGCCACCAGCGAATCCAGGCCGGAGGCGACGGCGAAGGCGTGCTTGACGGCCTGGGTCTCGTGCCGGATGTACAGGTGCCCCGACAGCGCCTCCCGGTTCATGCCCGCCAGTTCGGCCAGTTCGTCGGCGATGTCGACCAGACCGCCGTGGAAACCGGTGACGGCGGCGTAGATCTCCACCCGGTTGCAGGTCGACAGGACGACGACCTCCTCGACGTAACGCCCGGCCAGCAGCCGTTGCGTCATCGCCCAGACGGTGTCGGAGTCGACGGCGAGCTTCTCCAGCAGGTCCACCGGAGCCGTGCGGTGTGAAGCCCCTACGACCAGAAGGTTCATACCGCCTCCTTCTCGTTCAAGCCTTGGGATTTGCGGTGCTCGTGGAAGGACAGGATCTGGAGCTCCACCGCCAGGTCCACCTTCCGGACATCAACGTTGCCAGGCACATCGAGGACACAGGGCGCGAAATTGAGGATGCTCGTCACACCTGCCTTAACGAGCGAGTCGGCGACACGCTGCGCCGCCAACGGGGGAGTGGTGATCATCGCGATCGAGATCCGCTCCGCGGCGACGACCGTCGGCAGTTCGTCCAGGTGCCGCACCAGCAGGCCGCCCAGCATGGTGCCCACCCGCTCCGACGAGATGTCGAACAGCGCCGAGATGGCGAAGCCCCGGTTGGCGAAACCGGCGTACCCGGCCAGCGCCTGCCCCAGGTGACCCACGCCGACCAGCGCCACCGAGTGGTGCCGGGTCAGGCCCAGCACGTCCGAGATCTGCTGCTTGAGCATGACCACGTCGTAGCCGACGCCGCGAATCCCGTAGGAGCCCAGCTGGGACAGGTCCTTGCGCAGTTTGGCGGAGTTGACGCCCGCCGCGGCGGCCAGCGCCTCGCTGGAGACGGTGCTCAGCCCCGCCTCGGCGAGGGTGTGCAACGCGTGCAGGTATTCGGGCAGGCGTGCCACCGTCGCGTCGGGGATGTCCCGAGGATCGGCCGTGGGGTTCGCACGGGGGTCACCGGTAGGCAAGCTGTCTCCGAAAACGTGAGCACGGGGCGGCGAGCGCCCGTGAAAGCTGTTACGCGCCCAACAAGGCGCCGTTGCCGGTAAAGCCTAAATGCTTGTGAAGGTTTGCACAAATCGACCGTCGGCGTGGTGCGCAGCGATAACGCTTACCGACAGGCAATTCGCCCAGTGATCTTCGACGGCATGTAGTAGAAGTCACCTCCGACTCTAGCGCGCGGCTCACCGCCCCGGTCGGCGGCACTCAGCCCAGGGCCAGCGCGACGGCCTCGGTGAGTGACTCGGCCACCGGGGCGCCGGTGGCGCGCAGCCGGGTCGGCGAGGTGAAGCCGCCCGCGTACAACACGCAACTCGCCCCCGCCGTGGCCGCCGCGACGTGGTCGTCGACCGAGTCGCCGATCAGGACGCAGTCGGTGGCGTCGATGCCCAGCGCCTCCAGGTGCGCCACCAGGTAGGGGTGCTTGGAGTTTCCGCCGACGGTCTCGCGCAGCCCGTCGATGCGGGCGAAGTGCTCGACCAGGCCGTGCTCGGTCACCAGTGGCACCAGGTCGTTGTGGAACCACATCGACAGCAGCGACTGGGTGCCCGGCCAGGCCGCGATGGCCGCGCGGGCGTCGACCGTCAGGCCGTGCTCGGCCAGTTTGCTGTGGTAGTGCTGGTGGAACAGCTTGTCCAGCTCCGCGAACTCGGCGGGCGGCAGTTCCCGTCCGGCCAGTTCGCTGTAGAAGTCGGCCACCGGGCGGAAGAAGCGCTCGCGGTGCGTGGCGGCGTCGAGCTGCTGACCGCCGACGGTGCCGATCGCGAGGTTCGTGGCCTCCACGACCGCCGCGAAGTCGTCGATCAGGGTGCCGTTCCAGTCCCAGACAAGATGTTTAGCCATGCGTGGCAGCCTACGACGCGGTTGTGACGGCCCGCGGATCACGCGCGCACCGCACAGCCCTGGCCCGGGTCGGCGATGCCCGGCGTGCTCAACCGGCGTTCAGATCGCGCAGCAATCGCGCTTCCTCCACGGTCCAGTACCCGTGTTCGCGGCCGTCCAGCAACACCACCGGCAACCGGTCGCCGTACTCGCGGGCGAGCGCGACGTCGTCGGCGACGTCCACCTCGTCCCAGTCGACGCCCGCGGTGGCCGCGACACGCCCGAGAGCCTCCCGGGCCGCCGCACACAGGTGACAGTGCTTCGTGGTCAAAAGTCGCAACCGGGGCACGGTTCCACCTTTCGTGTCAGAGGAGTTCCGCCACTCAAACCCTAGCCAACGCGCAGGTCAGGGCGGTGTCGACGACCGTTCGAACGGGACGGCACACCCGTTGGAGTGACAGTGACGAAGATGTCGCACAAACGGTCCGTCTGCGGCGTCTCCTATCCGAGACACAATCTTCGGACTGAGTAATCAGATCCGCACAATCCGGCGAGATTGGCCCTATCATCACGGGGTCGGTTCGCCCTCAACGACCTTGGGAACCGACAACCCCTCACCCGAGGAGGCCCTAAGTGCCCGGCACCGTACCGGTGGTCACCGCAGGAACCGTCACGCCGCAGTTTCAGGCGTCTCGCCAAACGCTGCGCGATGGTCTCACCAGTCTGCGGCAGATGCTGACCGTAGACCTGAATCCCTCCCGAGTCGAGGCTCCGTCCCCGGCTTCCGACGGGGATCGAGAGGAGCCCTCCTGTAACAGCGGGGAGGACGACTCCGGTCAACCCGACTCGCAGTCCTGCTCGGCGGAGGTGGGTCCCGCCGAGGTCCGGGAGCTCGTCGCCCGGGCCCAGGACGGCGACGTGGACGCCTTCGGGCGCATCTACGACCGCTACAACGAGATCGTGCACCGCTACATCTACTTCCGGGTCGGCAACCGGCAGCTCGCCGAGGACCTGACCTCGGAGGTGTTCCTGCGGGCACTGCGCCGCATCTCCACCTTCACCTGGCAGGGCCGTGACTTCGGCGCCTGGCTGGTCACGATCGCCCGCAACCTGGTCGCCGACCACTTCAAGTCCGGTCGCTACCGGCTGGAGATGTCCACCGCCGAGGTGCTGGACATCGACCGCGAGGAGCGGGCGCCGGAGGGCAACCCCGAGGACACCGTCTGCGACAAGCTCCTCAACGTCACCCTGCTCAAGGCCGTCCGGGAACTCAACCCGGACCAGCGCGAGTGCATCGTGCTGCGGTTCCTCCAGGGGATGTCGGTGGCCGAGACCGCCGGATACATGCGCAAGAACGAGGGCGCCATCAAGGCGCTCCAGTACCGGGCCGTTCGCACACTCGCGAGATTGCTTCCGGAGGGATTTGGCCGATGACCGGCCGGGGGGATCCACGAGGGGGGCCGCGCGGTGTCTTATTCACGACAAAATCTGGCGGACGGCATCGCCATGCGCTCAGCTTGGCGCGTGAGCGGTAGCACGTCTTTCCGTAAGACCGTAACCTTCTGGCGGTGTGACCCGTTGGAAGGGTTGCATAGGTCGGCACCGCGTGACGAGAGGGGGTGCACGACACCATGATCGGCAATCCGATTGAAAAACGACGAGCGGAGCGATACTCCGAACTTCTCGAGGCGGCTCAAGGGGGACGGCGGCGGCATCGACGCAGCGTCCACGACGACGACCTCTCCCCCCTGATGAAGGTCAGTGAAGCCCTCCATCAAACCGCCCGCGAAACCCGTGAATCAACAGCACCGAGGCCCGAGTTCCAGGCCGCGTTGCGACAGCGACTTTTGGCCGTTGCCGCCACGCAGGGCATTGGGGCGACGGCCGAACACACAGAGACACCGGCCACGCAAGCGAAGCAGCCCATGTCGGGCGGCCGCCGCATGATCGTGGCCAGCGCGCTGGCCGTCGGGGTGCTGGGGCTTTCCGGCGTGTCAACGGCCAGTGCTGACGCGCTGCCCGGGGACGCGCTGTACCCGGTGAAACGGTCGGCCGAGCGAGCGCAGCTGGCGCTGGCGGGCTCGGAGGTGAACCGGGGACAGCTGTACTTCGAGTTCGCCCGGACCCGGCTCGACGAGGCCGGACGGGTATCCGGCAACCCGGAAGCACTGAACACAACTCTATCCGATATGGACTCGCAGCTCGCCAGCGGCATGAAGTCGCTGACCAGTGCCGCGGTCAACCGGCAGGACGCCGGGGTTCTCGACACCATCGACGAGTTCCTCGACGGCCAGTCCCCGAAACTGGCGAACCTGCTGGACGACGCGCCGAACGAGGCCCACACCTCGCTGGGCGACTCCATGGACCTGATGGACTCCGCGGCCGAACGGTCGCAGGAACTGCGGGAGGCGCTGCTGTGCGCGGCGTCCTTCGACGACGACACCGACAAACTGGGCCCACTACCCGGCGAGTGCGGTGTACTCCCCGGCGAAGACGGCACTCCGCTGGACGTACCCACCGACGACGAGAACCCTGCCTCGACGCAGGAAACCGGGAGCGGCACGACCGGCTCCGGCGACACATCCACCGACGCCGAATCCGAGTCCCCGTCCCCACAGCCCGGCCGTAAGGGCGACAAGAACTCCGATGAATCACCATCCCCGACCTCACCGAGTCCCACCGCCGACAACGGCGGCGGACTGCTCGGCGAGATCGGGGACACCTTGGACGATCTACTCGGTTAGGACCTTAGGGCTTGGGCAGCGTGCAGCCGTCCAACTCGAGATTGACCACGTTGCCCTTGTCCACACAGGTCGTGATGATGTAGGTCTGCTGGCCGTAGTTGATGCCCTCGCGGACCGTCACCTGACCGTTCTCGTCGACCTCACACGGGTTGTTCATGGTGCACTCCTCACCGTTCTCGTTGCCGGTGTTGTTGACGCCGACGACCTCGTTGGTCGCGTTGTCGACCACCGGCGAACCCGAGGTGCCGCCCTTGGTCTTGCAGGCCTCGGTGTAGCGGATCGAGTCCTTCATGACCCAGTCGGCCTCGCGCAGTTCGAAGACGAAGCCGTCGATGTCACACGCGTAGGTCTCCTGCCAGTAGCCGGAGACCACGGTGATGGCGGTCTTCTCCTTCGGGTGCTCGGCCGAGACCTTCAGCGCGTCGATCGAGTACTTGTCCTTGATCTCGGCGTAGGACTCGGTGAGCTCGTACAGCGAGACGTCGGTGTCGGTCATGGTCGCGTAGGCGATCTTGGAGGCCGTCAGCGTGCCGACGGCGTTGGCCGAGGCGTCCAGCAGTTCGAAGCTGCGCTGGGACGGCTCGTCCACGATCACCTCGCCCGGGCCGGGCATGCCCGACTCCAGGCAGTGGCCGTTGGACAGCACCATGGCCTTGTCCTCGGGCGCCGAGTTCGGCATGGTCACCAGCGAACCGGAACAGTTGTCGAGCGCCACCGTCCCGGCGAAGTTGACCTCCTTGACCTTCTTCTCGGCCTTTTCCTCGGTTGCCGTCGACGTGCCGGTGCCGACGGGATCCGCGGAGGCCTGGGCCGCCGTGGTGGCCACGGCGACGGCCGCGACCAGCGCCAGCGCCGAGACCGCCGTCAGCCTCCGCGCCAGGCGCGAACGTTGTATCCGCATCGATGAAACCTCTCTACTTCAGTAGAACCCGATACGTGTGCCGGGTACGTGTCCGCGAGTAACGGACGCGCACCGCACCTTATTGTGACGAGTTTCAATGAATCAATGTATTGTTCAGCCCTTCCTCGACCGACTCGCGTTCGGCGCGAATCTCCTCAATGGCCTCCGAGGCGGCGGCGATCGTCGGATACTCGCGGCTGCCCCGTCGGGTGCAGCTGAGGAAGTGCCGGTACGGGGTGTGCGGCCCGGCGATGGGGACCCGGGACAGCGCGAGGTGTGGCGGGAGTTCGGCGAGCCGGGGGACCAGCGCGATGCCGAGGTTGTGGGCGACCAGGGTGGCCGCCACCGACCACTCGCCGGCCTCGTGCGCGACCGAGGGGGTGAAGCCGGCGTTGCTGCAGGCGGCCAGGACGTGCTGACGGGAGGTGCTGCCGGGCAGGCCCAGGATCCAGCGCTCCCGGGCGGTGTCGGTCAGCGCGACGCTGTCGCGTTCGGCGAGCGGGTGGTCGGCGGCGGTGACCAGATCGAAGGGGTCGTCGAACAACGGCTGTTGGTCGAAGCGGATGTCGTCGAGGGGCGGCGACTCGAAATTGGCTTCCACTATGGCCAAATCGGCGTCCCCCGAAAACAACAGATCGAAACATTCACGGGCTTCAGCTTCTCGCAACCTGACGTCCATCGCGGGATACCGTGCATGCAATAGTTCAGCTGTGGCGGCCAATAGTGTCGCAATTGCTGTAGCAAAACCGCACAATCGAAGTTCGCCCGCTGGCTCGGCTCCAGTGGCGTGCAACTCAGTTTCGGCCCGCCGCCATCGCGCCTCAATGGCGTCCGCATGTGACAACAATACGTGAGCCGCGGGTGTGAGGCGGACATTACGGCCCTGCGGTTCCAGCAGTGTGACGTCCAACTCCTTCGCCAATTGCCGGATTTGCTGTGATGCTGCTGACGGACTCAAGTGCAATGCCTTGGCGGCGGCGGTGACGGTGCCGTAATGCGAAACAGCACGCAGGACATATAGGCGCCGGAGGTCAATCATGAAGTCAGCCCTTAACAGTTCTGTGCAGTAATAGCGGCTAGATCTTTAGCGTAATTCAGTGCATCCTTGCCGAAGGTCGCCGCGTGTTGATTGCGTTTGGAAATTCTCCGGATTTCTCGGTAAGACCCCATTTCGAAAAACTCTCCTGAATGAGAAAGGAACGTGCCATGGACAACCTGTGCCCACACTGCGGATGGCCCGACGCCGAGCCGTACCAGGTCATCTCCCGTCGGCTGACCCGCGACAGCACTCAGCTGTCCTGGGTGCGCTGCGCCTGCGGTTCGCTGCAGATGCGCCAGCAGCCCCGGGGTGGTGAGGTGAGCGTGCTGACCCGTGGCCGTCCCACCAGCGACATGTCGAACCTCGGCAATGGACACTCCGAGCTGCCTTCGCACTGATCAACCCGGGTTCGCCTCCCGGGCCAGGCGATGGTCGAGGACGGCGATCACGGCGACCAGCACCACCAGGCAGGCCGCGATGACCACGATGGACGACTTCAGCAGCGACGGCGCCACCAGCACGGCGATGACGGCGACCAGCACCGCCACGGTCATCTGCCAACAGGCGCGCGGGAATATCTGGAGCACCCCCACTCCGAGCAGATACACAGCGACCGGAACGGCGACGGCGTACCCGACCGTCGTCGCCCCCAGTTCCGCATCTCCACGATGGACGGCCACGGCCACCTGCAACCCGGCGCCCACGGCGGCGACCGAGGCGAAGATCAGCAGGTGGCCGTAGCCCCATTTCAGGGCCTTGGCCAGGCTCGTCAGCAACATGACGTGCCCCGGCTGATCGAAGTAGACCCACCACATCGCGAACACGATGACCAGTCCGGCACCCGCCAGCAGGTACAGCTCGACGCCACCGGCCCCGGCCGCCCGCGCCGACTGCACCGAGGTGGTGGCCGCCAGGATGCACTCGCCCAGCACGATGATGGTGAACAGTCCGTACCGTTCGGCGATGTGGTGCGGATGCCACGGGGTGACGTTGACCCGTTCGGCGAACGGCGGCACCGCCAGTTCCAGCAACGCGAACACCACGAAGGCCGGGATCTGGAACTTCGCCGGGACCCACAGCCACCCGACCCAGAAGCACTGCACCACCGCGATGCCGCCCGCGTACCGCAGCGCCGTGACCCGACGCGCGGGATCGCAGGCCGCAGCGCGCAGCCACTGCCCGATCATCGCCACCCGCATCAGGACGTAGCCCGCGACCATGACGGTGTAGTTGTGGACGGAGATCGTGTCGCCGACCCCGGCGGCCATCACCAGCGCGCCCGACATCTGCAACAGCGTCAAAAGCCGGTAGGGCACGTCGTCGACGTCGTAGGCCGAGGCGAACCAGGTGAAGTTCATCCACGCCCACCAGATCGCGAAGAACGCCATGGCGTAGTAGACGACGCCGGATCCGATGTGGTGCTCGACGAAGGCGTGCTCCAGTCCGACCGCCGCCTGCGCCACCGCGACGACGAAGACCAGGTCGAAGAACAGTTCCAGGACGGTCGCGGCGCGATGCGGCTCGTCGGGATCGCGGGGACGCATCACCCGCCGCCACAGTTGTCCTGAGTGTCCCAAGGCCGTCATGTCCATCCTCCTGTGTTCGCGTCGCCATCACGGTAGGCGATACGGGGGCGAACAGGGCGGTGTTGCACCAGGGTGATTGTGCCGGGTGGATCGATGTTCTAAGGTATGGCTAAGCTCAGCTTAGGTATGGCTAAGTTAAACAACCCGTCGTATTCGCCCCCACACCCGAAAGCCCCCATGTTCGACACCCTGTTCGCGACATTCCTCATCGGCCTACGCGAGGGCCTCGAGGCCACGCTCATCGTGAGCATCCTGGTCGCGTACCTGGTCAAAAGCGACAAACGCAAGTACCTGCCGCACGTGTGGGGCGGGGTCGCCGCGGCCGTCGTCATCACCGTCATCGCCTGGGCGGTGCAGCACTACGGCACCCGGGAGCTGACCCCCGACGGCCGGGAACTGTTCGAGGCCATCACCTCGATCCTGGCGGTCTGCTTCGTGACCTGGATGATCTTCTGGATGCGCAAGGCCGCCCGCCGCATCGCCGGGGAACTGCGCGCCAAACTCGAACAGGCCATCAAGATGGGGCCCGTCGCCGTGGTGACCATGGCGTTCCTGGCCGTCATCCGGGAGGGCCTGGAGACCGCGGTGATCCTGGAGACCCAGACGACCGCCAGCCAAGGTGGGACCGAGGCGCTGCTGGCCGCGATCGTCGGCATCGCCGTTTCGGTGGCCATCGGCGTCGGCATCTACTACGGCGCCGTCAAGATCAACCTGAGCCGGTTCTTCACCTGGACCGGGGTGCTGCTGATCTTCGTGGCCGCCGGGATCTTCAAGTACGGCATCCACGACTTCCAGGAGGTCGGCGCGCTGCCCGGCCTCAACACCTTCGCCTTCGACATCTCCGGCTGGTACGCCCAGGACTCCTGGTACGGAAACCTGCTGGAGGGCATGTTCAACATCACCGCGACGCCCAGCGTCGTCGAGACGATCGCCTGGGTGGCCTATGTGGTCCCCGCCCTGACGTTCTTCCTGTGGCCCAGCGGAAAGAAGCCCGCGCCCGCCGCAGCCCCCAAGTCCGAAGAAACCGCTTCGGCGAGCTAGTCCCCGCAATAGGAAGTAGAGAGATGCGCAAGCCCGTGTTCGCCGTCGCCGTCGCGGCACTCGCCCTGACCGCCACCGCCGCCTGTGCCGAGAAGGCCAAGGAAAGTGACGACGGCCCGATCGCGGTGACCGCCACCGACGACAGCTGCGAGGTCGCCTCGACCAAGGCCAAAGCCGGAACCGTCACCTTCAAGGTCAAGAACGACGGCAAGAAGGTCACCGAGTTCTACGTGTACGCCAAGGGCGACCGGGTGATGAGCGAGGTCGAGAACATCACCCCCGGCAACACCCGCGAACTCATCGTCGAACTGCCCGCCGGGAAGTACGAGACCGCGTGCAAGCCCGGCATGGTCGGCGACGGCATCCGGGGCAAGTTCACCGTCACCGGCAAGGCCGAGAAGCTGACCGAGGACGAGAACCTCGCCGACGCCGTGAAGTCCTACAAGCGCTACGTCGCCAAGCAGTCGGAGGCGCTGGTCGACAAGACCGGCGAGTTCGTCGACGCCGTCAAGGACGAGGACATCGACAAGGCCAAGGAACTGTTCCCGATCTCGCGGACCTACTGGGAGCGCATCGAGCCGGTGGCCGAGATCTTCGGCGACCTGGACCCGCGGGTCGACGCCCGCGAGGACGACTTCCCCAAGGGCCCCAAGGACCCGGAGTTCGGCGGTTTCCACAAGCTGGAGTACGACCTGTGGATAACCAAGGACGTCTCCAAGTCTGGCAAGGTCGCCGACCAGCTGCTCAAGGACGTCAAAGAGGTCGTCGACCGGGCCGAGAAGGAGGAGCTGACCCCGCTGCACCTGGCCAACGGCGCCAAGGAACTGCTCGACGAGGTCGCCACCTCCAAGATCACCGGCGAGGAGGACCGCTACTCGCACACCGACCTGTGGGACTTCGCCGCCAACCTGGCCGGTTCGGAGGCCGCGGTTGCCTCGCTGCGCCCGGTCATCGACGAGAAGGACCCCAAGCTCGGCAAGAAGCTGGACGAGAAGTTCGCCGCCGCCGAGGAGGCGCTGGGCGAGCACGCCAAGGGCGACGGCTGGCGGCTGTGGGACGAGTTGTCCAAGTCGGAGCTGAAGGAGCTCTCCGACGCCATCAACGCGCTCGGCGAACCGGTCAGTGAGGTCGCCGGAGTCGTGTCCAAGAAGTAGGACAGGTAAGGAAACCCCGTCATGGAACGGCGCAAACTCTTCTCGCTGGGGGCGGCCGGGGCGGCCGCCGTCGGCACCGGCTTCGCGGCCGGGCAGCTGGTACAGGTCAGCCCGGCCGTGGCCGACGGCAACGACGCCGCAAACCCGGTGAGGTTCTACGGGAAACACCAGTCGGGCATCGCCACGCCCGCACAGGATCGGCTGCACTTCACGGCCTTCGACGTCATCACCTCCGATCGCGACGAACTGATCGGGCTGCTGAAGGACTGGACCGAGGCGGCGGCGCGCATGTGCGACGGCGACTTCGCCGGGCCGGGCGGCGCGGTGGGCGGCAACTACGACTCGCCGCCGCAGGACACCGGTGAGGCGCAGGGACTGCCCGCGTCGGGGCTGACCGTGACCGTCGGGTTCGGACCGTCGCTGTTCGACAAGGACGGCGAGGACCGGTTCGGCATCGGCGACCGGCGTCCGGAACTGCTGGAGGAACTGCCGCTGTTCCGGCGCGACGACATCGACCCGAAGATCTCCGGCGGCGACATCTGCGTGCAGGCGTGCGCCAACGACCCGCAGGTCGCGGTGCACGCGGTGCGCAACCTGGCCCGGATCGGCTTCGGCAAGGTCAGCATCCGCTGGTCGCAGCTGGGTTTCGGGCGGACCGCGTCCACCTCGTCGACGCAGTCGACGCCGCGCAACCTGATGGGCTTCAAGGACGGCACCGCCAACCTGAAGGCCGAGGAGACCAAGGAGCTGAAGAAGCACCTGTGGGTCGGCGCCAAGGACGGTCCTGAGTGGATGGCGGGTGGCTCGTACCTGGTGACCCGCAAGATCCGGATGCAGGTCGAGACCTGGGACCGCACCTCGCTGTCGGAGCAGGAGACGATCTTCGGCCGCGACAAGAGCGAAGGCGCGCCACTGACGGGCTCGAAGGAGTTCGATGAGCCCGACTTCAAGGCCAAGGCCGACGACGAACTGGTCATCGGCACCGTCGCCCACGTGCGGCTGGCGCACCCGTCGCAGCACGGCGGGGCGCGGATGCTGCGGCGCGGCTACTCGTTTGTGGACGGCTCGGACGAGCTGGGGCATCTGGACGCGGGACTGTTCTTCATCGCGTACCAGCGCGATCCGTCCAAAGCGTTCATTCCGGTACAGAAGGCGCTGGCGGACAACGACGTGCTGAACGAGTACATCAAGCACGTTTCCAGCGGAATCTTCGCGTGCCCGGCCGGGGTCGAAGGCCCCGAGGACTACTGGGGACGGGCGCTGTTCGAGTAGCGGCTGTCTTGTAGACGCCATTGCCCGATAGTCGCCAGCTGAACCGGTTCACATCGACTCTGCGCGTGGTTAGGCTCACGCCAAGCTCTCAAAAAGAGATTGGTGTATTTAAATGTCGCGACGCAGTGTGACGGCACCGGCCCGGCAAGCAGCCGCTGCTCGGAGGCGGCTGCCTGCCGGACCCGGTGGCGGCTCACGGCCCCGCCGCCGTGCCACAGGCGCGGGCAGCGGACGGGCCGTCGCGCGGCTAGCGCCAGCCGCGAGCTGCCTACGGCGGCCGCGCGAGCGCGTCGACGGCGACACGGCTCGCGAACTCGGCCTTGCCGCGGTCGTCGAGCGGCGCGCGGGCGGCTCGCGTTGCCAGCCTTGGCCGCGCGGGCGTTGCTTCGGCTTTGACGTGGCTCGCGAGCTCGGCCTCGCCGCGATCGTCGAGCGGCTCGCGGGTGGCTCGCGTTGCGGGCTTTGGCCGCGCGAGCGCGACACTGAATTCGGCCTCGCGCGAGCGTGGGCCGACATCGACCTTGTCGCGGGGGTTGCCCCGCGCTGTCGTCCGGTCAGCCCGGATCCACACACCCCGGACCCACCCGAACCGTTGTGTGGCTTCGGTTCGCGCCTCGACACGTCGGCACCCGGCACGCCGACGAGCCGAACGGGCGGGTTCGTGGATTCGCGGCTGACCGGCGACGGCGTGCGGTCTCGCGTCGCCATCACCGGCGACAGGACGATCTCGGTGACCGACACGGTCGTGGGGGAGGTGAGTGCGGTCGGTGCGGCCGATGACGTGTTCGCGGCCCTAGCGTCGTCGGCGACCCGGCCGCCGCCGCACCCGGCGATGTACCCCGAGGAGGGCGGTACCGCCGATGGCGCCACCCACCCCAACCGGTCACCGGGACCTCCGAACCCGGTGTGGTGTCCCCCGGCGTCCCGACGTCCCGCCCCTGACGTCAGGCGCCACTGAAACGGGCCGCGGGCCACGACGACCCCCTCTCCCGCCGGTCGTGGTCCGCGGTCCGCTTCCCACGGCGGCGAGCCGAGGTCCCCACCCCTCGGCTCGCGGCCCGGGGCGGACCGATGCTCAGCCCTCCAGCCAACCCTGCCGGGCGGCCTGTAGACCGGCCTGGAAGCGGTTGGCCGCCCCCAGTCGTTCCAGCAGCCGGTTGACCCGGCGGCTGACGGTGCGGTTGCTGATCCCGAGCCTGCGCGCGATCGCCTCGTCCTTGACGCCCGAGGCCAGCATCCCCAGCAGCTCCCGCTCCTCGGGGTCGAGCGGCCCGTGGGTGGCGCCCACGGGGTCGAAGATCGGCAGCGCCTTGGCCCACAACGCTTCGAACAACGCCGTCAGCGCCGTCGTCAGCGCCGAGGGATGCACCAGGACCGCGCTGTTGGACACGTCGCCCTCCAGGGTGATCGGCAGCAGCGCCCGGGAACCGTCCACCACCAACAGCTTCAGCGGCACCTCCGGCAGCATCCGGGCCTGTTCGCCCGCCGCGGTCATCTTGCGGATGTTGTCGTACAGCTCCGGGTTCTCCAGCACCTCGGCGGCGTAGATGGCCCGGTTGCTGACACCGCTCTCCAACGAGAACTCCTCGGCGGGCTCGATGCTGTTGGCCGCAGCGTAAGGCGGGGTGTCCAGCACCGCCACCTCCGAGCGGGCCGAGGTGATCAGCGCCCGGATGGTGGTCTCCAGGTGGTGGCGGCCCCGCACCAGTTCGGTGAGCGGCGAGGCGCCGATGCGGGTCTGACCGTCGAGGAAGTCGTCGGTCAGGTCGGTCACCGCCGCCACCGCGCGCTCGATGCCGTCCTGCTGCCGCCGCAGCAGCGCCGACATGCCGATGCGGGGGTCGACCGGACGGGCGGTGCCGTCGTCCTCGGTGTCGATGAGACCCAGGCCGCGCAGCAGTTCGCACAGTTCGGGCAGGGCGGCGGCGTCGACGGCCGCGGCCTCGGCCAGCGTGGCCGGTGAGGCCCTGGGGTCGGCCAGGATGGCTCGGTAGACGCGTTCGGCGGCCGCGGTGAGCCCGACGCCGTCCAGAAGTCGTTGCCAGGAGCGGGGCATGGTGCTCATGATGCCTGAGTGATCCATAAGTTTGGGTATGCCCATACTTCACGCTCTAAACGGGCGGATGTGACCCTGGTGGCGAGCGGATGACCGATAAGTAACGCTCGCGGTAGCATTGTCGCCTGCGTCCGTCGCGCTGTCGCCGCATATCATTGCTCGCTCGCGGCACCGTACGGCGGCGGACGAACCGCCTAGGGCGCGCTTTCTGGCAAGACCGACCTCAGGAGTATCACAACGTGCGTGGTGTAGTGCTGGCCGCCGGTCAGGGACAACGCTTGAAACCGGACACCGACGACCTGCCGAAGACGCTGCTGCCGGTGGACGGGGACGTCACGATCCTCGACATCGCGCTGCGGAACCTGGCCGCCGCCGGGGTCGGCGAGGTCGGGATCGTCGTCGGATTCGCGGCACACGCCATCGAGGCGCGGGTCGAAGCCCTGCGGGAACGCTACGGGCTCACCATCGAGCTGATCCACAATGACCGGACGGACTGGAACAACGCCTACTCGCTGTGGCACGCCCGCGATTTCTACGCGCAGGGCGCGCTGCTGGTCAACGGCGACACCGTCCACCCTGGCAGCGTCGAGAAGACGCTGCTGGCCGCCGAGGGCGACGGCATCCTGCTGGCCACCGACGCGGTCAAGGAACTCACCGACGAGGCCATGAAGCTCCAATGTGGTGCCGACGGTGTGGTCACGACCGTCACCAAGCAGATGCCGGTCGAGTCCGCCTACGGCGAGTACATCGGGGTCTCGCGGATCGGCGCCGACATCGCCGCCGAGCTCACTGACGCGCTGGTGCGGACGTACACCAGCGACCCCAATCTGTACTATGAGGACGCTTTCCAGCTGCTCGCGGACGCGGGCCCCAACGTGCACGCCGTCCCGATCGGCGCCGTGGACTGGGTGGAGGTCGACAACCACGCCGACTGGGCCGTGGCGCGGGAGGTCGCATGCCGCTGCTAGCGCGCACCGTGACGGCGCCGCTGGCTGTCGAGGTGCACGCGGGCGCGGTGCGCCATCTGGGCGAGCTGCTCGCCGACCGGCGGATCTCCGCCGGGGGTGAGGTCGCCGTCGTCGTCGGGCCCGGCATCGGCAAGGAGGCCGCCGAACAGGCCCGTGAGAGCCTGGCTCGCGCCGAGGTGCTGACCATCGACGCCGGTACCCACGGCGGCGCCCTGGAACTGGCCACCAAACTGCGCAGCCGCAACTTCGACGCCGTGGTCGGCATCGGCGGCGGCCGGGTCATCGACACCGTCAAGTACGCCGCGTTCCGGCAGGGACTCCCGATGGTCTCGGTGGCCACCAGCCTCGCCAACGACGGCATCGCCTCCCCGACAGCCTCCCTGGACCGCGACGGCCACTCGATCTCCTACGGCGCACAGATTCCGATCGCCGTCATCGTGGACCTGGACTTCGTCCGCCGCGCCCCGGCCCGGCAGCTGTCCTCCGGGGTCGGCGACGCACTGTCCAATCTGTGCGCCACCGCCGACTGGCAGCTCAGCCACACCGAGACCGGCGAACCCATCGACGGGCTGGCCATCGCCATGTCCCGCGGTGGCGCCGAATCGGTGCTGCGGCACCCCGGCAGCGTCGGCGACGACACCTTCCTCGCCACCCTGGCCAACGCGCTGGTGCTCGGCGGCACCGCGATGGCCGTGGCGGGCACGTCGTTGCCCGCTTCCGGTGCCTGCCACGAGATCGCGCACGCGATCCAGGAACGACACCCCACCGTGGCCACCCACGGCGAGCAGGTGGGGATGGGAGCGCTGTTCGCCACTTACCTGCGCGGCGACGAACAGCTGTTCCGCGAAATGGCCCATGCGATGAAACGGCACCACCTGCCGCGCATCCCTTCGGACATGGGGCTTACGGTTGATCAATTCGCGGTCGCGGTCGCCTACGCGCCCAAGACCCGGCCCGGCAGGTACACCATTTTGGAACATCTGTCACTTGACGTTTCCGATCTGCGCGACAGGATTACGGAATTCTGCGATGAACTCTCCTGACACACTCGTTACCTCCAGGCCCAAGCGGATCTTCCCGAAGACCACGGGACTCACCGCGCTGTGGCGGCACCGGCAGACACTGCGGGTGCTGGTGCAGCGCGACCTCGCGGTCAAGTACCAGAAGACCGTCATGGGTTACTTCTGGTCGCTGCTGGAACCCATGGGACTGGCGACGATCTACTGGTTCGTCTTCGGCGTGGTCATGCAGGTTGGCGCCCGTGGCGACAGCGCGCTCGAACACGTCGACTACAGCCTGTACATCGTGTCCGGGATCTTCGCCTGGATGTGGGCGAGTTCCGCGATCAGTGAGGCGACCACCTGCCTGACGTCGCAGTCGTCCCTCATCACGACGATGAAGGTGCCCCGCGAGGTGTTCCCGGTCGCGCGGGTCGTGGCCCGATTCGCCGAGTTCCTGGCCGGCATCCCCATCATTGTCATCTTCGCGCTGCTCGGCCGAGGCATCAGCGCCGGGACCTTCGGCTGGAACCTGCTGCTGCTGTTCCCGGCGGTCGCCCTGCAGGCGGTGCTGTTGACCGGACTGGCGTTCATCCTGGCCTCGCTCAACGTGCTGTACCGGGACGTGCAGCGCTTCATGCGGCTGGTCACCCGGATCCTGTTCTACGCGGTGCCGAGCATCTACCCGCTGGCTCTGGTCCTGAAGTCGGACAACCTGCCGGAGTGGGCGAAGTCCATCTACCTGGCCAATCCCTTCGTCGTCATCGTTGAGATTCATCACGAGGCGTGGATCCCAGGGCTGAACAACCTCACCTGGCAGATGATCACCACCAGCGTCGCCATCAGCGTCTTCCTGCTGTTCTTCGGCCGCTGGATGTTCCACCGACTGGAGCCGATGGTGCTTAAGGAGCTTTAAGCTCGTCGAAGCCCCTATGAAACACTGAAACTCAAGCACAGACATCAACGATAGGCACTATTCGCATGCGCGCCAGCAGTACCAGTCTCCCCAACGAGGGCGAATCCATCGTCGCCTCCGGTTCGCCCCGCCCCCGCCTGACCTTCATCGGCGTGGGCCCGCTCGGCGGCACCTACGCCGCCTGTTACGCGGAGCTGGGCTACGAGGTACTCGGATACGACGTCGACTCCGGCCGGATCGAGAAGTTCTCGGCCGGGGAGATGCCGTTCTACGAGCGCGGGCTGGACGACCTGGTGCGCAAGAACGTCGACAACGGGCGGCTGCGCTTCACCACCGACCCCCAGGAGGTCGCCGACTTCGGTGACGTCCACTTCCTGTGCGTCGGCACCCCGCCGCGCAAGGACTCCGACTCCGCCGACCTGGCCTACATCGAGTCGGCGGTCACGACGCTGGCGCCGCTGCTGACCCGCCGCTGCCTGCTGGTCGGCAAGTCCACCGTCCCGGTCGGCACCGCCGCCTGGGTGCAGCAGCTCATCGACAAGCACTCCTCGCCCGACGTCGAGGTCGAGGTCGCCTGGAGCCCCGAGTTCCTGCAGGAGGCCAACGCCGTCGACGACGTGCTGCGCCCCAACCGGATCGTGCTGGCCGCCCAGAGCGAGTGGGCCGACGAACTGCTGCAGGCCGCCCACAAGGGAGTCTTCGAGCTGGCCGCGATGGAGGACCGGGAGGTGCCGCTGGTCAAGACCGACTTCGCCACCGCCGAACTGGTCAAGGTCGCCTCCAACGCGTTCCTGTCCACCAAGATCTCGTTCATCAACGCGATGGCCGAACTGTGCGAGGCCTCCGGCGGCGACGTCAACGCGCTGGCCCGCGCCATGGGTTACGACTCCCGCATCGGCCACCGGTTCCTGCGCGCCGGTATCGGCTTCGGCGGCGGCTGCCTGCCCAAGGACCTGCGGGCGCTGGCCGCGCGCGGCAAGGAGCTGGGCGTCGGCGAGTCGATGCGGTTCCTGGCCGAGGTCGAGGACATCAACCTCAACCGCCGCACCAAGGTGGTCCGGCTGGCCGCCGAACTGTGCGGACGCGAGAACGGCCCCAACGGCCCGGAACTGTCCGGCCTGAACATCACCGTGCTGGGCGCGACCTTCAAGCCCGACACCGACGACGTCCGCGACTCCCCGGCCCTGGACATCGCCCGCCGCATGTCCAACGAGGGTGCCACCGTCACCGTCTACGACCCGATGGGCATGGACAACGCCCGGATGTTCCGCCCCGAACTGCGCTACGGACACACCCTCACCGAGGCCGTCGAAGGCGCCGACCTGGTGTGCGTCCTGACCGAGTGGGAAGAGTTCCGCCACGTCGACCCCGAGGCGCTGTCCGACCTGGTCGCCAAGCCCCGGATCCTGGACGGCCGCAACGCCCTCGACCCGCAGCTGTGGCGCAACGCCGGTTGGACCTACCGGGGGCTCGGCCGCGCTGCGGACTGATTGTGGCAACGCGTGGGTAACCTCTTCGCACCCGAGGAGAGCCGCGAGGAGCCGCGCCCATGCGTAGATCGATCCGTTTCGCCGTCGCCGCAGTAGTGGCGGCGGCGGGGCTCGCCGTCGCGCCGCTGGCGGTCGCCGACGAGGCGACCGAGCTGAACGTCCTGTCCTGGAACACCTGCGGCGAGGCCGGCGGCAAACGCGGCGACGCGGGATTCTGTCCCTACCGCGACGATCCACAGGCCAAAGTGGATGTCATCGCGGATCTGGTGGCCGAGCGCGACCTCGACGTGATCCTGTTGCAGGAGGTGTGCGCCGAGACCGCCGACAGCCACCTGGGGCGGCTCAAGACGGCGCTGGGCGACGACTGGCAGATCGGCAACGCCCGCGGCGCCCGGCCCGACGGCCGCACCGACTGCCGGGGCGACCTCAACGGCGAACTCGGCGTCGCCATCGCCATCAAGGCGTCCAACGCCGAGTTCACGTCCAAGCAGACGCTGCCGCCGGACCCGACCGGGCAGAGCAAGCAGACACTGCCGACGCTGTGCGCCACCACGACCGACTGGCCGACCACGGTGTGCACCACCCACATCCTGGCCGACCCCGAGGACCCCCGGCGGCCGCAACAGGTCAAGAACGTCCGCGACTACGTGTGGCCCAGCCGCGCCAACCTCGTCCTGGGCGGCGACTTCAACCTGTTCCCGGGTTCGTCGACGCTGAAACCGATCTCGGACAACTTCCACGAGTGCGACGGCCGTTCCTACGGCAGCGGCGACAAGGTCGACGAGACCACGCACCACGCCTGGACCGGCGACGACACGCACGTCTACCGCAAGCGGGACCACATCTTCGCCAGCAAGCCCGACAGCGGCACCAACTTCGGCTCCTGTGACTCGCGCACCGACCTGATGGACACCACCGAGAACGAACCCGACAGCGGCCCGCCCAGCGGGTACTCCGACCACGCGCCGCTGCTGGGAACCGTGACGATCTGAGCCGGGATCAGCGGCGATGTGGCCGCCGCGATTTCGACCCGGCTGGCCGATGGCGAATCCCGACGCCGCCAGTATGCTCGGGTCCGTTGACAGTGTGGGACAAGGAGTAACCGTGTCAGGTAAGTTCGGGCGCTTTCGTCGCGGCGTCGCGATCACGTTCATCGGCGTCCTCGCCGCCGGTCTGGCCGCCTGCACCGGCGACAACGGTTCGAACGGCGACAAGGACTCCGAGGGCGGCGCCAAGCCGCTCGCCGTCGAGTACGACGTCCCCGAGGGCTTCAAGGAGAACAAGGACATGAAGCCGATCACCCCGCTGGCCAAGAACCACGAGGTGAAGTACTTCTCCCTGGACGGCAAGGAGAGCGAGTCCATCTTCGTGGCCTCCTACGTCATCGACGTCGACACCACCGACCTCGACCGCGACGAACTGCTCGAACTGGTGCGCCAGTACGACGACAAGGTCGACAACCAGGGCAAGGGCGACCCCTACGCCGCCGTCGCCAACGGCCACCCCGGTTTCCACAAGTGGACCAAACAGGCCACCAAGACCGGCGACGAGCAGTTCATCACCTACGACGCCGAGTACTTCTTCGAGGGCAAGCGCATGGTGCAGGTCGGCTGCCAGTACAAGGACCAGGAAGCCGAGATCGCCAAGGCCTGCCGCACCGTGCTGGGCTCGCTGGAGTTCTGAGGCTCGGTTCGCACCGGCCTCAGCGGGCCACCACCGTCCAGTTCTCGGGCGCCCCGATGCCCGGTTGCGCCTGCCGGGCCAGATGCAGTCTGCCGTCGGCGTCGATCGCCCCGGCCGTCAGCCGACCGGTTCCGTCCAGCGCCAGGGACGGCATGTGCACGATGACCGGGCCGCCGTCGCGCCACTTGGGTTTCTTGTCGCGCTTGGTGTCCAGCACCGTCACGCTGACGGTCCCGGCGTCGTTGCGCACCGCGATGCCGACGCGGCCGCTCCACGACTTCGGGGCCAGGGCCGCGATGGAGCCGACCCCGCCGTCGCCGCCGAGATCGAGCTCGTCCTTCCAGCCGTCCTCGGAGCCGTCGCCGACGTAGCCGAACAGCCGCGCCGTCTCGGCCTCGCGGACCAGCAGCAGCACCCGGGAGTCCGGCAGCGCGACCGCGGTGGGCGGCCCGGCCGGAACCACCGTGTCCAAGGTGGATTGGTCCCAGGAGCCGCCGTCGCGGTGCCACTGCACCACGCCGTCGGCCGCGCTGGCGAAGATGTCGGCCGTGTCGGTCTTGAGGCTGACGGCGCTGAGTCCGTCCTGGACGACCGGGCCGTCCAGGTGCTTCCAGTCGTCCCAGGAGCCCGAGGCGGTCCGGTGCCGCACCGACACACTGCGGTCGTAGTTGCGCGCGGCGACCAGCAGCCGTCCCTCGCCCACCGCGACCGCGACCGGCATTCCCACGCCACGGCGCTTGCGGCCCTTGCGATCGGCGTCGGGATTGCCGAGACTGCGCCACTGCCCGGTCGCGCCGGTGAAGGTGAAGTCGCGCACCAGCAGGTTGCGGGTGTGCGAGCCGGGTTCCTCGGTGAACGCCGCCGTGACGCCGACGGTGTGCCACACGCCCGCCCCCGAGGTGCAGGTGTTCAGCGACGGCAGCATCAGGTCGGTGCCGACCAGGCTGAACGAGTTGGTCTCGTCGGAGCCCGACTCCGGTTCCAGCCACTGCACCGCCCGGCCGCCGCGCACCAGCGCCGCGAACAGCCGTTTGTCGCCGGTGCGGCGCAGCCAGCCGGTGTCGCCGGAGTACCGGTAGGTGGTGCTGGCGCCGTAGGCCGTCCCCACGCCCTTGCCGGTGATGTTGAGGTCGCCGCAGCCGTTGGGGTCGCCGCACTCGCGTTCGTCGCGCCAGGCGTAGACGTTCATGGTGCGGCCCTTGTCCTTGCGGGCCTTGGCACTGAGGTTGCGGGGCCACCGGCGGCCGTAGTAGCCCCGGTAGGACTCCACGACGGTGTTGTCGCCGTTGCCGTCCTTCCACCAGGAACGCAGCGCCTCCCACGCGAACAGGCCCGCCGGGGTGTGGTCCTCGTGGTCGGAGTAGCCCTTCTGGTCGGCGTAGCGCGGGTTGGCGGCGTCGTGCTCCTGCGCGTCCGGGTCGGGGTCCATGGTCCGCACCACGACCGGGTTGTAGCGGTCGAGCAGCTCGGCCAGCACCTTCAGCAGCGTCTCGCGGTCGTAGCCGTACTTCTTGCCGATCGGGCTGGCGGCCGGGACGAGGGTCTCGTGCTCGTCGGTCTCGCCCTCCCACAGCTGCTTGAGCCGGCGGCCCTTCACGCCGGGTTTCTCGGCGTTGCTCCACAGGTTGAGGAACACCAGCTGGATCCTGGGCTCGGACTTCAGCGTCGCCAGCTCGGCGGTCGGCCCGGCCTTGAACTTCAGCTTCTCGCGGGTCCACTCGGCCAGCGGCTTCTTCAGGGTCATGTCGGCGTGGGCGGCGCGCAGGCCGTTGTAGCGTGCCGCCACATAGGACTCGTAGTCCTGTTCCTCGGTGTCGGGGCCGTTGCGGCCGTCGCCCTCACCGCAGGTGATGCACACCGTGACCATCGGCTTGCCGTCCCGGATGCACTGGGCCACATCGGGATTGAAGAAGTACAGGTCGTCGTCCGGGTGCGCGACGATCTGCATGTGTACCCGGCCGTCACCGGTCTCGTCGGTACCGGCGGCGGGGTCGGACTGCCAGGGCCGCAACAGCAGCCCGGCGGTCGCCACGGCGCCACCGGCGAAGGCGGTGCCCAGGACCACCCGGCGCTTGACGGGGAACCGCGTCGCCCGCCCGCCCGGCTGGGGCGGGACACGGTGCTGGTCGGTCATCACACGACGCGTCCGGGCACCGGGCGCGGAGGCGTCCCGAGGATGTCATTTGTCGGATACAAAGATCGAGAACTCCTCCGCGGGGGTGAAATACGGCTTCACGAACAAGTTTGGCTCAGGGTATTCCCGCACCAGCAGCTCGTCCGTCTCCTCGGACACGCGAACCTCGGGGTAGCGGTTCATGTCCTTCTTCCAGGGAATGTCACTGAGGATGCGCTGCATCCGGATCGGTTCGGCCCCCTCGTCGGCGACCAGCCACACGTCGAAGTCGTCGTGCCGGGTCAGCCGCACCCGCACCAGCCGGTCGAGCGCGAGCTCGCACCGGAAGTCCCGTCCGGTCTGCCAGACGCCGGGGTAGGAGACCTCGATGTCGTCGCTGTGGCGGGCCCGCACCACCACCCGGGGCGGCGTCGGGCCGGGCGTCACGCCGAAGACCCGGCCGCGCAGCACCAGCCCGGCGCCCTCGACGGCGATCTCGTCGAGTTCGGCGTGCCGTTCCCGTTGGAAGCTGCGGATGCTGAGCCGGTCGTTCTGGGTCGCGTAGGGGATGTGCCAGCGGAACGGTTCGTCGCCGGGCTGGCGGGCCGGGTCCAGCAGCGCCCGCACGTCCCGGGTGCCCGCGGTGATGCGGTGCCGCCGTCCGCCCACCGCGCGCAGGTACAGATCCCAGACGCCGTCGACGGCCGGTCGCGCGTCGGCGGGGAAGACCCCGGTGAGGCGGCGCAGCGGGCCGTCGGTGTCGGGCTCGGACTCCAGGTCGACGGTGAACCGGGTGGTCGTGCCGCGCAGCTGGCATTCCAGCGCGAAGTCCTTGCGCACGTTGCGGGGCACGTCCAGCCGCACCCGGACCGCGCCGTCGTCGTCGACGGTGGTCGTCGAGGCCGAACGCGACCACCGCGCGTCCAGATGGTTGAGGAACTCGCCGAGCCGGGAGCCCACGATGTGCCGGGTCCGCTTGTACAGGTGCCGTCGGCCGTAGCGCGACATGCTCAGCTCCACCGACCGGGCGAAGTAGCGGGGCAGCACCCGCACCACGTTGCTGGGCGGGTCCAGGGCGGTGCCCGCCGCCGTGATCACGCTCGGCCGCCGCACCACCGGCGCGGCCGACTTCGCCGACGCCACGGCGGGGGCGCTGGTCACCGTGGTGCGCAGCGACGAGGTGGACAGCTGCCGCTGGGTGCGGGCCTTCTTGTGCTCCAGCAGCGTGCTGAACAGCTTCGTGTACTGGGCGGCGACGACGGCGGGGTCGTAGGCACCGGACAGCGCGAGCGCCTGGCTGCCCATCCGGTGGCGCAGGCCGTCGTCGTCGATGAGCCGCAGCAGCCGGTCGGCCACGGCGGCGCTGTCGCCGACGTCGACGAGGAAACCCGTGACGCCCTCGTCGATGATCTCGCGCGGCCCCACCGGACAGTCGGTGCTGACCACCGGCAGTCCGCACCGCATCGCCTCCACGATGGTCATGCCGAAGGACTCCAGGTCTGAGGTGACCGCCGCGATCGAGCCCTTGACCCACTCGGCCTCGATGGGCGAGTACTGGCCCATGAACGCGACCCGGTCGCCCAGGTTGAGCAGTTCGGTGAGGTTCTTCAGGCCGCCAAGGACCGGGCCGTCGCCGTAGACGCGCAGCCGCCAGTCCGGGCGCTTGTCGGCGACGATCGCGAACGCGCGGATCAGGACGTCGTAACGCTTGAGGTCTTCGAGCCGTCCCGCGGCCACCACGATCTTGTTGTCCCGATCGGAGGGTTCGACGAGCGGCGCCGGGACGCTGTTGGGGATTGCCAGCACGTGCGGCCGCTCGGCGTTGTCGCGCAGGGTTTCCGACAGGGCCCGCGCGTCGGCCTCGGTGACGGTGACGCTGGCGTCCAGTCCGTCGTAGTGGCGGGTCATCTCCGCGCGCACCTTCGGCGGGATCAGCGACTGCGTCATGTGCTCCTGGGCGATGCGCAGACTCGACGCCTTGCCGAACCGGGCCACGTACAGGTTTATCGCGGGCCGGGTGCCGATGACCACGTCGGCGTCGGTGCGCGACAGGAACTCCTCCAGCCGCTGGTCGGTGAGCGCGTTGTAGAACCGCGCGAACTCCTCGTCCGGCGGCACGATGGCCGAGGCCCGGCGGGACAGTTCGTGGTCGCGGTCGCCGTGCCCGGGGCGCAGATCCAACAGCGACCGCAGCGTCACCGCCGGGTGGATGTCGAAGACCGGGGTCTTGCGGCGACGCAGTACCGAGACGATCTCCACCTCGCAGCTGCCCGCCAGCGCGTGGGCGAGGTTGTAGACCGTCCGGACGGTTCCCCCGACGCCGTAGGCGTTGTGGAGGAGCAGACTGACTTTCACGGCGACGCACCCGGGTTCTTCTCGAACGGCGACGGCACCGGGAAGTACGACTCCAGGAACGGCAGCAGCAGCGAGTTCTGCCGCTCCATGTCCTCGGGGGTCGAGTAGGCGTCGTTGAGGCAGAACGCGTCGGCGTCGCGGCGGGCCAGCAGCCGGTCCAGCCGCTCCCGCAGGTCGGCGACGGCCAGCTGGATGTACACCGACTGCAGCTTCCCGGGCGTGGCCCGGCCGGTGAAGTACGCGTAGTAGTGCTGGAACGAGGACGGGATCGACAGGTCGGTCAGGGCTCGGAACCGGCTGGCGGCGGTGCGCTGGTGCGCCTCCTCGAAGTCCTTCTCGATGTCGAACATGACGTCGCGCCGCAGCGGGTACGGCACGTGCTGGAAGGTCTGCGAGATCGTCTTGCCGAACTTGTCGCGCAACAGTTCCCGGTTGTTCTTGCAGGCGGCGTCCACCGGGGTGTCGTTCTCGGTGATCGGCCCCAGCGGCACGTGCGAGCCCGCGAAGAAGAACCGGGACAGTCCGTTGGCCTCGAAGAACCGCTGCGGGGTGAGCGGACGGCCCAGGAACATGTCGTCGTTGAAGTACAGGAACTGGTCCGACAGCCCGGGAATGTGGTGCAGCTGGGACTCGATCGCGTGCGAGTTGAACACCGGCAGCACCGACGGGTCGGAGAAGATCTCGCGGTGGTCGACGACCCGCACCCGGGGGTCGTCGGTGTTGAGCCACGGCGGCGTCTGGTCGTCGGTGACGATGTAGACGTTGCGCACCCACGGCGCGTTCTGGTGCACCGAGCGCAGCGAGTACTTCAGCTCGTCGCGGCTGATGTAGCGCGCGTCGCTGGCCGCCTCGACGTGGTAGACCTCGCCGGAGCACTCGGCGCGGCGGCGCTGCCAGGCCGCGTCGGTGCCGTCGACCCAGGTGTAGACGACGTCGACGGGGAACTCCACCGCGTCGGGGGTGGTGTGCGAGAACTCCTGTCGCGACCGCACCGGCGGCAGCGTGGTCGCGGCGCCGTCCAGCAGCCGAGTGAACCGGCGCGCCTCCACCTCGACGCTCGCGCCGTCGACCGGCACCACCCGGGTCACCCGGTTGGGGCGCGGCGAGATCAGCCGCACCTTGGCGTCGCGGCGCCAGAACTCGACGTCGCAGCCGTGTTCAGGCCCGAAGCTGAGCTTGTGGTCCGGGTCGGTCCAGTACCAGTTGAGCCGCACCACCCGTGGGTCACCGGCCTGCTCCCACGCCTCCTTGTCGCCACCCGCGCGCGGCTCCTGCCGCACCGGCGGCACCGGGTGCAGGATCGACATATAGCCGTCGGTCTCCTGGCACAGCCGCCGCAGCACCGCGCAGGCCCGGTCCCGGTCCATCAGCGTCACGGCCAGGCAGGAGGTCAGGTCGTCCAGTCCCGGCACCGCGAAGTACGGCACCCCGGCCTCGTCGAAGGCGGCGCTCACCAGCGTCAGGTTGTGCTGCCGGACCGCCAGCGGCGCGGCGGCGTCGAGCGCGCGCCCCCGATACTCGGCGAAGTTGTGGCGGACACCCCGCACCGGCAGACCGGTCAGTTCGGCCTTGGTGACGGTGGGGACCTCGATCAGTGGGGGATCCCACGCGACCGGGCTCGACGACATGTAGTTCACACTTCCCATGGTGCGGCCTGGGGAAAATACGCGGACAGGAATCGGGTCACGATGCGCAGATACTCGGCTTCCTTCTCGGGCGGGGACTGGGTGTCGTTGACGCAGATGGTCGCGTACGCACGAGTGGCCAGAATATCCTGCAGACGCTCGAACGCCCGTGTGGTCGATATGTCGACGTACTTGGTGGTGATGGGGGACAACAGCGCCCGGTGCCGGAAGTACGCGTAGTACTGGTAGAGCGACGAGGTCGGCGAGACGTCGCGCGGGTGCCGCAGCCGCCGGGCGGCGGTGGCCCGCAGCTCGGGTTCGAACTCGCTCCACATGTCGGCCAGCACCTCCCGGTTCAGCGCGTACGGGCAGTGCAGGAACTGGGCGGAGGTGGTGCGGCCGAACCGGCGCTCGATCAGGGTGCGGGTGTTCTTGCCCGCGGCGGTGGCCGGGACGTCCTCGGGGCTGACCGGCGAGACGCCCAGCTTGCGCGGCGACGGGAACACCTTGGCGACCCCCGCGGCGGTGAAGAACTGGTCCGGTCCGATCGGGCGGCCCAGCATCATGTCGTCGTTGAAGTACAGGAAGTGCTCCGACAGTCCGGGGATGCGGTGCAGCTGGGACTCGATCGCGTGCGAGTTGAAGGTGGGCAGGACGTTGGGGTCCTCGAAGATGTCCTTGTGGTCGACGACGGTCAGCTTCGGATGTCGAACATCAAGCCACTGTGGACGCTGTTGGTCGGTGACGATCCAGATGTGGTTGATCCACGGCGCGTAGGTGTTGAGGGAACGCAGCGCGTAGCGCAGTTCGTCGCGGTTGACGAAGCGGGCGTTGTTGGCCGAATGGCCGTGCAGCCCGGTCGTGTCGGTGGCGTCGATGGCCGCGTCGCGCCGGGCCTGCCACTCCGGGTCGGCCTGGTCGACCCAGGTGAAGACCGCGTCGATCGGGAAGGTGTGGTCGTCGGGCAGCAGCCCCAGGAACTCCGGCCGCGTCCGATAGCGGGGCTGGGACTCGTCGCCGTGCCCGGTCAGCGAGGTGAAGGTGGACTCACCGGCCTCGACGGTTTCCCCGCTCCGGCCGACGAACTCGACGCACCGGTTGGGGCGCGGCGCCCGCAGCTGGTCGCCGGGCTCGGGTTGCCACAGCTCGATGTCGCAGTGGTGTTCGGGACCGAAGACGACGCCGCCGGAGGCGTCGGCGTGGAACCGCACCAGCCGCAGCAGGTTCTGGTCCCGTGACAGCGGCCGGGATCCGCGCAGCCGCCGCAACCGCTGCGGCTGTTCCGGGTCGGCGACGTAGATCGCGTGCGAACGGGCCAGCCCCGCGATCGCGGCGGCGACCAGGCGGCGCTGCGGCTCCGGGACCCCGATCTGGGAGGCCAGCCGGGCCGTCCCCCGCACCCGGAAGTACTCGGCCCCGACCGCGTCGAGCGCGTCGCACACGAGCTTCAGCGTCGAGCGCTGCACCGACAGCGGCGCCAGGGCGGCGGTGGTCACCGCGACCACGCTGCGACCGTCGAAGGTCACGATCCGCTCGTCCGGATTGTTCGACCGGGCCCAGCCCGTGACCGCGCGCCGGGCCAGCTGGAACACGCCCATGACGGCCGCCCCGAGGTCGGCGAGCCGGCGCCGCACCCACAACCGCGCGCCGACGGGCACCCGCCGACGGATCAGCCCGCGCGCCGACTCCGGCAGCGACCGCTCGTACAGCCGCTTCACCACGTTGTCGGAACGCGCTCCGCGCACCACGCTCGGCGAGGGACGGGGCGTGCCGGAAGAGGCGCGGGTCATCGGGCCATCACCGGCTGTCGGTGACACACAAGGGTCTGGGAGGGGGCGTCGTGTTCACAGCGTCGACTCACTTTTCTGAGGGGGCGGTGCCTCCGTATCAGCGCCTGGCCCGGGCAGGCCAGGTTCCGAGAAACCAGTGACACACGAAACTCACGGTGGGCCACCGCCCTCGTGCTCCCGTAACCGCGGCCGGACAAAGGCGAATGCGCATCCAATGGTAATGCCCACTCGCCACTGACGACCGTCATCGACGGGAGTGTGCACAGCGTCCCATTGATGCACGTTTGAGACGGGCCAACGGTTGCCGGATCGGCGCCGGTTGGCCGCTTCGCGCCCTCGAAGTCGGACGCTACGCGGCCACCGCGACGGCCTTGGGTTTGCCGCGCCGTCCGGCCAGCGCGCCGCCGACGAACACCAGCGCGATGTAGCCCAGCAGGATCGCGAACACCCAGGTGCCGATGCCGGGGATCAGCGCCAGCAGCACCACGAGGCTGCGGCCGTCCCAGCCCAGGCCCGCCGCGCGCGACAGCATCGGCGAGGCGGCCTTGTCGATCCGGGCGGCCAGGTCGTAGTGGTACAGCGCCAGCACCGCCAGCAGCCCGAAGGTCAGCGGCGACGGGACCTCGGCGGCCAGCCCGACGGTGATGATGAGCCCGAACTCGGCCGCCCGCAGGATGCCGGGGATCAGCCAGTCGAAGGGGCCGTCGTGGCGGTGGCGCGCCGTCGTCAGCGACAACAGCAGCCCGACGGCGGCCAGCAGCGAGGCCAGCCAGCCGGACTCGTGGTCCAGGGCCGCCCACACGACGCCGCCCGTGACGGCCACCAGGCCGAACAGCACCACCGGCAGCGGCGGCAGGCTCAGCGGCATGGGGATGGACCGCAGCGGTCCGTCGTCGCGGTAGGTCGCGGTGTCGTCGTCCAGGACGGCGACCTTGGCGGCCCAGCCGCGCAGGCCGCGTCCGGCCAGGATGTAGGTCAGGGCGATCAGCTGCCAGGTCAGCAGGGCCGCCAGCGCGATCCGGCCGTCGAAGACGGCGGCGCCGACACCCATGACCAGCCAGCGTTCCCCGACCGGGAACACGATGGTGCGCTTGAACCAGTAGGACGGCGAGCGGCGGTGGGCGGCGAACTGGTCGGACAGCTTGCCGAGTTTGCGGCCCATCTTGGCCGCCAGCGCGCCCGCGCCGCCGCCGGAACCGCCACCGGCGGACGGGGCGGCGTAGCCGTCGACCGGGTCGGTCAGTTCGCGGACCGCGCCGCGCAGCGTCGCCTGGTCCTGGAGCACGCCGTACCAGGTGTCGACCATGTGGCGGGAGGTCTGGATCGTGATGGCGGCCAGCGCCAGCGGCCACGCCCAGGTCAGGCCCTGGGAGGCGGCGCCCGCGGCCAGACCGGCGTAGAGGATGAACTCCTTGCCCCGGTCGGCGATCATGTCGAGCCAGCCGCCGAAGTTGGTGAAGCGATGCTTGTAGCGGGCCAGCTGTCCGTCCACACAGTCCAGGACAAAGCTGACGTACATGGCCACCGCGCCGCCGATGAGCGCCGGTCGCGAAGCCTGGAAGAACAGTGCCGCGGCCCCCAGCGCGAACAGGATCGACAGCCAGGTCACCCCCACCGGGGTGAGCCGCAGCTTGGCGCACAGCTTCACCACGTGCCGGGAGTACGAGCTGATGCAGTAGGTCGCGAAGAGGTCGTCGTCCTTCTTGACGCACAGGTCGAGCCGGACGGCGTCCTCGTCGGTGTCCTTGATGTCGGCCAGCAGTGCCCGCGCGCCCGCCTCACCGGCGACCCGGCCGTAGGGCAGACCGGGAACCGCGTAGGCGTTCATCTTGGTGCCGCCCCGTACCAGCGCCAGCAGCACCAGCGTCCAGGCGTCGGCGCCGGGCGCCAGGTCGGCGACGCTGTCGTCGCGAAGCTGTCCCAGGCCGTGGTCGAGGTCGTCCATGAAGGGCTGCGAGACCTTGAGCAGTCCACTGGCGACGGCGTTGGGGCGCGCGACCTTGTGGAAGCCGGTCGACACCGACAGCACCAGCCCGCGGTCCTTGAACACCGGGACGTCCAGCGGACGAGCCCCATCGGACTGTCCTACCAGGACGCCACTGCGGGAGGTCGGGTCGGACATCACCGCCGACACCGCGGTGTCGGGCAGCACCGTGTCGGCGCAGGCCAACAGCAGCGGTTCCCCGGCCGCGGCCAGGTCCGACAGCAGCCGCAGGTCCTCGCGCACGCCCTCCGAACTCATGACGGTGACACCGGCGGGCAGCCCGGCCCGGTACTCCGGGCGGGTGATGACCGTGATGTCGCGGGGCTTGAAGCTCCCGATCTGCCGGATGAGTCGCTGCGAGACCGTCTCTTCGTCCACCGCCGCCCGGGCGCCGGGTGTGGTGGCGAGCAGGACCGCCCGCATCAGGCGGGCACCTTCTGGTCCTCGGAGAGCTGGTAGGCGGCCAGGGCGTCGTCGACGGTGCCGTCGACCTCGAGTTCCCCGGCGTTGAGGAACATGCCCCGGGTGCAGAACTTGGTGAGGTCTCTTTCGCTGTGCGACACCAGGATCAGGGTGCGGCCCTCGTTGAGGAGGTTGCGCATCGTCTTGTAGCACTTCTTCTTGAAGCGCTTGTCGCCCACGGCAAGGGCCTCGTCGACCAGCAGGATCGGGTGCTCCAGCTGCGAGATCACCGAGAAGCCCAGCCGCACCTTCATGCCGGACGAGTAGTGCCGCACCGGGGTGTCGATGTGGTCCTCGACCTCGGCGAAGGCGACGATCTCGTCGAACTTGGACTTGAGGGTCTTGCGGTCCATGCCGTGCAGCGACGCCACCAGCTGGACGTTCTCCCGGCCGGTCAGGTCGCCGGAGAACCCCGCCGACAGCGCGATCAGCGGCGCCACCCGGCCGCGCCGGATGACCTGTCCCTCGTCGGGGATCAGCACTCCGGCCAACAGCCGCAACAGCGTCGACTTCCCGGTGCCGTTGGAGCCGATGACCCCGACGGCCTCCCCGGGTTGGATCTCGAAGCTCAGGTGCCGCAGCGGCCAGAACTCGGGGGCCGGAGCGGCGGTCGTGCTTCGGTTGCGCCGGGTGAACACTTCGCGGAGCCGGGCATTGCGCCTGCGTCCCTTGGCGAAGCGGACTCCCAGGTCGTGGGCCTCAATGATCGCGTCTTCAGTCATCGTTTGCTTGAAACGCCTTACATGAACGGAAAGGAAAGCTTGAGCCTACGCGGTGCCCTCCACCAGTGAGCATTCGCGCGGTATTGGACATATTATCGGTGCCGTTTCTCGCGCCCGAGTCACCGAGGCAGGCTTTGGTAATCTCGTGCGTCAGGTCACGGCGAATGGATCTTCGAGTGCAGCGCGTAACTAAAGAGCAGGTGCTTGCCACCTACAAGCCACGGGACTCGTGGTGGACGGTGTTCCTCGTCGACCCTATCGCCGGTCCGGCGGTGCGGTGGGTCTCGGCCTGGCGGTTCGTCACTCCGAACCTGTTGACGGTGCTGGCCTTCGTGCTGGGACTGGGCTCGGCGGCCTGTTTCGCCCTCGGCACCTGGCCGTGGCTGGTGGCCGGTGCGCTGCTGTTCCACCTCAGCTTCACTGTGGACTGCATGGACGGCAAGCTGGCGCGGGTTCGCGGCGGCGGCAACCTGTTCGGCGGCTGGCTGGACTACATCTGCGACCGGCTGCGGGTGCTGATCTGCACCGTGACGCTGTTCGCCGGGCAGTACGTCCAGACCGGGAAGACGATCTACTTCTACTTCGCGGTGGCCGTCGTGTTCTGTGACATGTTCCGCTACCTCAACGCCTTGTACCTCAAGGAACTGCGGCGCGAGATGCGCGCGAAGCTGGCCGCGGCGCAGGGGCTCACGGTCGACCAGCTCCAGTTGCAGGACGAGGCGCAGCTGGAGATCGGCGGCGACAAGCCCGCGGCGCAGTCCACCGACGCCGGCGTCACGGTCGTCGACGTCCAGGGCTCCTTCAAGCAGAAGTTCGGCTGGTTCTCCAACTTCCGGGACTTCCTGGTCCGGCACCGGGTCCGCTCGCACGTCTTCTCCGGTGTGGAGTACCAGATGGCGGTGTTCATCATCGCGCCGTTGACGAGTCTGGTGCTGGGCGTGACCATCGCGGCGATCGTGCTGCTGCTGCTGGCCGAGGCCGCGGTCACCTACAAGCTCTACCTGTCCGCGGCCGACATCGAGCGGCAGCTGGCGGCGTGAGTTCGCCTGTCGTGGCGGTGTTGCCCGCCGGTGGCACCGGAACACGGCTGGGTTCGGCGCTTCCCAAACAGCTGATCAAGATCGACGGCCGCGAGATCCTGGCGCACACCCTCGACGTCTTCGAGGCCACGCCGGAGGTGGACGAGATCTTCGTGTTCCCGCCCCGCGAACACGTCGCCGTCGTGGAGGAACTGGTGAAGTCCTACGGTTTCGGCAAGGTGCGCGGGGTCGCGCCCGGCGGCGCCGACCGGGCCGCCTCGGTGCGGGCCGGACTGGCGGCGCTGTCGGACCATCCGAGTGACACGAAGGTGCTGGTGCACGACGCGGTGCGTCCGCTCGTCGACGTCGCCACCGTCACCGAATGCGTCACCGCGCTGGACGAACTGGAGGCGGTCACCGTCGCCGTGCCCTCCACCGACACCATTGTGGAGGTCGACGTTTCGGGGCCGCGCGAACTCATCAGCGGCATCCCGGACCGCTCCCGGCTGCGGCGCTGCCAGACCCCGCAGGCGTTTCGGCTGCGGACGCTCGCCCGGGCCCACGAGCTGGCCGTCGCCGACGTCAACTTCACTCCCACCGACGACTGCGGAGTGGTGCGCCGCTATCTTCCACACATGGCGATCGGAATCGTGCCCGGCAGCGAGGACAACCTGAAGATCACCTACCCCGGCGATCTGCGGGTCGCGGCCGAGCTGCTCCGCGACAGGACACTGTAGACGAATGGCTCACCTCGCGCGCAGGCTCATCGACGTGGCCGCCCCCAACGGACTCCCGTTGGCGGCCGTGGCGGCGATGCTGCTGCTGCCGACGCCGTGGCCCGGCTACCTGCTGAGCTTGGCCACGCTGGGCTACGGCTGCTACCGGTACCGCGCCGACGGCCTCGGCCAGCACCTCATCGGCCGGATCCTCGCCATCGCCGCGATCCTGATCGGCCTCGCGATGGGCTCGCAGGGCCGCGTCGGCTACTCCTGGGCGATCGCGGGCACGCTGCTCATCGCGATCATCGCCTTCGAACCGCGCCTGGTCACCGCGCTGACCGTCCGCAAGCTCGAGACCGCCAACCTGCCGGTCAACCGCTCCGGCCTGGAACGCTGGAACAACCCCCGCACCGCCTTCGCCCTGATCACCGTTCTGTCACTGGCGTTCATCGCCGCGAGCGCCTTCGGCTGGGGACAGTGGGCCGTGACCGTCGCCTGCGGCCTGGCCGCCGCCGGACTCGCCGCTGGAACCGTCGAGAAATGGCTTGGCCGACGCCGTCGCGCCCACTCCGGCGACAACGACGTGCTGGCCGCCGTCAAGGCGCACGCGCCGCGGTTCATCGTCCACTTCGCCGCTCCCGAGGGCTCGGAATACCAGCTGCGACTGTGGCTGCCGTACTTCGACCGGCTCGGCGACGACTACCTGATCGTGCTGCGCGACCGGGAGTTCCTGCCCGACTTCGCGCCCCGCACCGCCGCCCCCATCGTGGTGGCGCCGTCGATCACCGACCTGGAGAGCATGCTGGTCCCCACCGTCAAAGCGGTGTTCTACGTCAACCAGAGCATGCACAACGCCCAGTGCGTGCGCTTCGCGCACCTGACGCACATCCAGCTGATGCACGGCGACAGCGACAAACCCGCCAGCTACAACCCGATCAGCGCCATGTACGACCGGATCTTCGTGGCCGGACAGGCCGGGATCGACCGCTACCACAACCACGGCATCGACATCCCGACCGCGAAGTTCCGTATCGTCGGGCACCCGCAGGTCGCCAAGGTCACCGTCGGGCCCCGCGCCAAGGCCGCCGACACGCCGACGGTGGCGCTGTACGCGCCCACCTGGACCGGCCTGTCCGAGGACGTCAACTTCTGCTCGCTGCCGATGGCCCGCGACATCTGCGCCGCCCTGATCGCGCGCGGCGTCACCGTCATCGTCCGCCCGCACCCCTACACCCGCCGCAACCCGGCCGCCGCCCGGCAACTGGACGCCGTGGAACGGCTCCTGGCCGCCGACGCCGAGGCATCGGGCCGGGAACACAAGTGGGGCAAGACGACCAGCGAGACCATGTCGCTCATCGACTGCGTCAACGCCGCCGACGTCATGGTCACCGACGCCTCCGGCGCGGCCAGCGACTGGCTGTACTCCGAGAAGCCGTTCGCGGTCACCGACCCCACCGGATTGGGTGAAAAACTGGCCGCCGAACTGCCGCTGGCCAAAGCCGCCTACGTCATCCGCGCCGACACCGCCAACCTCGACGAGGTGTGCGCCGAACTGCTCGACACCGATTCCCTGGCCGCCGACAGGCACAAGATGAAGGCCTACTATCTTGGCGGCTTCCCCGCCGACGCTTATGAAGAAGCTTTCTTCACAGCTGCACGGGATTGCTATACCGAGTAACATCTTCGCGGGCAACAACTCAATCTCAAAGAAGAACCTCCATTCGTTGCGAGTCGGTGGGAGTCGCGCAAGGGTGCGCCATAATCCCGTTAGCCGATTGTTACGGTGGGTCGTCGTAAGTATTCGAATACCGGGAGCTGAACCGCTTCAATGCCAAAGAATTTGTCGCGCTTCGTGATGCGCACGGTGCTGCCCGGCGCACTTCCGACGGCCGCGGTCGTCGTGTTCGCGCTCACTGACCTGCCCTGGCTGGGCTATGGGCTGTGCCTGGCGACGCTGGTCTTCCTGACCGGCCTGTTCACCACCGTCAGCGCGGGTGCCGGACGCACCGCCCGCGCCGTCATCGTCGCCGCCGTGCTTTTGGGCACCGGGCTGTTCCGCGACGGCGAACTGAACCTGGGACTGGCCGGGGCCGGGGCGCTGCTGCTGGGCCTGCTGGGCGTGGAACCGCTGGTGTTCAAGGCATTGCGGATGGGCAGGCTCAACACCGCGAACCTGCCGCTGCCGCGTTCCACCGTGGCGCGCTGGGCCACGCCGCGCACCGTCGCGATGGTCAACATCGGCATGATCGCCGCCTTCACCGGCTGCGCGGCCTTCCAGCTGTCGGGCTGGCCGCTGGTCGCCGTCGGCGTGCTGGTCGTGTTGACCCAGGCGGTGCTGGTGCTGCGGGTGTGGGTGCGGCGCCGCGACGTCGCGTACCAGACCGACACCGCGGTGCGCGCCGCCGTCGAGGCGCACGCGCCCAAGTTCGCGGTGCACTTCTCCGGCCCGGGCTCGGCGGTCTACCAGCTGCTGATGTGGCTGCCGTACTTCGACCAGCTGGGCGACCCGTACGTGATCATCCTGCGCGAGGGCCGCACCGCCAAGACCTTCGCCGCCGCCACCCCGGCCCCGATCGTGGTGGCCCCGTCCATCGCGGCCATGGAGAGCATGCTGGTGCCCAGCCTGCGCTCCGTCTTCTACGTCAACAACAGCATGAAGAACACCCACTGCGTCCGCTTCGGCGAACTGACCCACATCCAGCTGATGCACGGTGACAGCGAGAAACCCGCCAGCCGCAACCCGGTCAGCGCCATGTACGACCGGGTGTTCGTGGCCGGGCAGGCCGGGGTGGAACGCTACCGCCGCTACGGCGTCAAGATCACCGACGAGCAGTTCCGCATCGTCGGCCGCCCGCAGGTCGCCGACGTGCGCGTTGACCGCGAACCCATCGCCAACAAGAAACACCCGACGGTGCTGTACGCGCCGACCTGGACCGGCGACTCCGCCGACGTCAACTTCTCCTCGCTGCCGCTGGGCGAGGCGCTCGTGACCGAGCTGCTGGCCCGGGGCGCGACCGTCCTGATGCGCGAACACCCCTTCACCCGTCGCAACGTCGCCGCCGGCCGGGCCCTGGAGCGGGTCCAGGAACTGCTGGCCACCGACCGCGCCAAGACCGGGCGCCCGCACCGCTTCGGGGCCGAGACCTCCGGCGAGATCACGCTGGCCGACTGCTTCAACGACGCCGACGCGCTGGTGTCGGACGTCAGCGGCGTCGTGTCCGACTGGCTGTACTCGGAGAAGCCGTTCGCCGTGACCGACATGCTCGCCGAGGGCGAGGAGTTCGCCGAGAGCTTCCCGCTGTCGACCGCGTCATATGTGATCCGTCACGACGGCTCCAACATCCCCGAGGTGGTCTCGCAGCTGCTGGACGCCGACCCGCGCGCGAGCGAGCGGCGGGCGCTGAAGACCCACTACCTGGGCGACTTCCCCGCCGACACCTACACCAGGGCGTTCCTGTCGGCGGCCCGCGAGACCTACGAGACCCCGCGTGATCCGCGCGAGTCACACGAGCGCGACCAGGCAGTGACGGCGAGCTGATTTATCGGGTAGGCGCCGGACGAAGAATTCATTCGCGGTACAGTCGGTCGTTCCGGCCTCGACCCGGTCCGGTGGTGTCGCGATGGTGCGCGCCCGTACGTCGAGGCGAGCATTCTCTGTGTGAAAGTAAGAGGAGAAACCTTGTCGAGCAAGCCCACCGTCTATGTGGGGATGAGCGCCGATCTCGTCCATCCCGGGCACATCAACATCCTGCAAAGGGCCGCCGAGCTGGGCGACGTCACCATCGGTCTGCTGACCGACGCGGCCATCGCCAGCTACAAGCGCCTGCCCCACATGACCTACGAACAGCGCAAGGCTGTCGTGGAGAACATCAAGGGCGTCGCGGCGGTGGTGCCACAGGAGACCCTCGACTACGTCGAGAACCTCGAGAAGCTCAAGCCGAACTTCGTCGTCCACGGTGACGACTGGAAGACCGGCGTTCAGCAGCAGACCCGGCAGCGGGTCATCGACGCGCTCGCCCAGTGGAACGGCGAACTGGTCGAGGTCGGCTACACCGAGGGCATCTCGTCCACCCAGCTCAACGAGTCCGTCAAAGAGGTCGGCACCACCCCGAACGTACGGCTGTCGCGACTGCGCCGCCTGATCGAGAACAAGCCGATCGTGCGGATCATGGAATCGCACAGCCCGCTGACCGGTCTCATCATCGAGACCACCACCGCCGAGCACAATGGACGCAAGGTCGAGTTCGACGGCATGTGGTCCTCCTCGCTGACCGACTCCACCGCGCGCGGCAAGCCCGACATCGAGCTGGTCGACCCCGCCTCCCGGATGCAGGGCATCAACGACCTGTTCGACGTCACCACCAAGCCGCTGATCTACGACGGTGACACCGGCGGCAAGCCGGAGCACTTCAGCTACACCGTGCGTTCCCTTGAGCGCCTTGGTGTCTCGGCGATCATCATCGAGGACAAAGAGGGCCTGAAGCGCAACTCGCTGTTCGGCACCGGCGCCCAGCAGACCCAGTGCTCCATCGAGGACATGGTCCACAAGATCCAGGTCGGCAAGAAGGCCCAGGTCACCAAGGACTTCATGGTCATCGCGCGCATCGAGTCGCTGATCCTGGAGCAGGGCATGGACGACGCCGTGAAGCGTGCCCGCGCCTACATCGACGAGGGCGGCGTCGACGGCATCATGATCCACTCGCGACAGAAGACCCCCGACGAGGTCTTCGAGTTCTGTGAGCTGTTCCAGAAGTTCCCCAAGCGGGTTCCGCTGGTGGTCGTGCCGACCAGCTACAACACCGTCGTCGAGGACGAGTTCGCCAAGCGCGGCGTCAACGTCGTCATCTACGCCAACCAGCTGATGCGCGCCTCCTACAAGGCCATGGCCTCGGTCGCCACCTCCATCCTGGAGAACGGCCGGTCCGCCGAGGTCGACTCGCAGATCGCGAACATCAAGGAAGCCCTGGCGATCATCCCGGAGAACCTGGCATGAGCGTCGATCCCAAGCGTTTCGTCGACCACCTCAGCGACAAGGGCGTCACCCTCTACACCGGTGTCCCCGACAGCCTGCTCAAGCAGCTCGGCAGCCACATCCAGGCCGCGCTGCCGCGCGAGCGGCACGTCATCACCGCCAACGAGGGCGCCGCGGTCGGGCTGGCCATCGGCCACTACCTCAAGACCAAGACGCCCGCCGTGGTCTACATGCAGAACTCGGGCTTCGGCAACACCGTCAACCCGCTGCTGAGCCTGGCCGACGCCGAGGTCTACGGCGTGCCGATGCTGGTCGTCGTCGGCTGGCGCGGCCAGCCCGGCGTCAAGGACGAACCGCAGCACGTCAAACAGGGCGCGGTGCAGCGCGAGCTGGTCGAGGCCATGGACCTGCCGTGGTCGATCCTGCCGCACGACCCCGACGAGGCCGAGAAGCTCGTGGACGAGGCGCTGGCCGAGGCCGTCGAGAAGAACAGCCCGTACGTGCTGCTGGTCGAGAAGGGCACCTTCTCCGACGCGGCGAAGCTGCCCAAGGCCGACTCGCCGCTGCCGTCCCGCGAGGAGGCCCTGATCGCCGCGGCCACCGCCGTGGGCACCGAGGCCGCCATCGTGTCGACCACCGGCATGCTGTCGCGGGAACTGTTCGAGTACCGCGTCAACAACTCGCTCGACGGCGACCGGGACTTCCTGACCGTCGGCGGCATGGGCCACGCCAGCTCGATCGCGCTGGGCGTCGCCAAGGCCGACCCGGACCGCGAGGTGTGGTGCTTCGACGGTGACGGCGCCCTGCTGATGCACCTGGGCAGCCTCGCCGTCATCGCCGACCACGCACCGGCGAGCTACTTCCACGTCGTGTTCAACAACGGCGTTCACGACTCGGTCGGCGGCCAGCCGACGTCCATCGACAAAGTGGACGTTCCGGCCGCCGCCAAGGCGCTGGGCTACCGCTACGCCACCGCGACCGACTCCGTCGACGGCATCGCCGCCGCGGTCGCGCAACTGCGCGAGCACGGCGGCCCGTCGCTGCTGGAGATCAAGGTCCGGCCCGGTAACCGCGCCGACATCGGCCGTCCGACCCGCAGTCCGGCCGACAGCAAGACCGCGTTCATGAACGCGCTGTAAGAACTGTTGACGGGGCGGGCGGAGCGGACGCTCCCGCCCGCCCCTCATTTACTGTGGGACCAAACCCCGGCGAGTTGAGGAGTTCGATCGTGACACTGCCCGACGACCGCGATGTCCGCTTCGGTGACGACGCGATCCTCGACACCTGGCAACTGGTGTCCAAGCTGGACGGTAAGCGCGCCGTGCTCATCTGCGGCCAGCACGCCTTCGACGCGTCCGGGGCCAACCGCTGCCTCGACGAACTGACCAAGGTCGCCGAGGTCCGCCGCTGGAGCGAGTTCCACCCCAACACCGACGCCGCCGACCTCATCCACGGCCTGCGTGTCGTCGAGGAGTTCAAACCCGACCTGGTGCTGGGCGTCGGCGGCGGCAGTGCCATGGACATGGCGAAACTGCTGTGCGCCTACCAGGGCATCACCGACGCCGAGCAGCTGCACGCGGCGATCCGCACCGGCGCGGCCATCACCGAGCGCCGCCTCAAACTCGTGCTGGCGCCCACCACGTCCGGCTCCGGCTCCGAGGCCACCCACTTCGCCGTGGTCTACATCGGCAACGACAAGTACTCCATCGCCGGTCCCGCGATGCTGCCCGACACGGTCATCCTCGATCCCAAGCTCACCCTCACCGCCTCGCCCTACCAGCGCGCCACCTCCGGCATCGACGCCCTGGCCCAGGCGACCGAGAGCCTGTGGGCCTCGGGCGCCTCCGACGCGAGCCGCGGCTTCGCCCGGGCGGCCATCGACCTGCTGGTCCCGGCGCTGCCGGAGTTCGTCAACAACCCGTCCAGCGAGGTCGCGGGCCGGATGGCCCAGGGCAGCCACCTCGCGGGCCGCGCCATCGACGTCTCCAAGACCACCGCCGCCCACGCCCTGTCCTACGGCTTCACCAAGTCCTACGGTGTCAGCCACGGCCACGCGGTCGCCCTGACCCTGGGCGCGTTCATCGAAGCCCACGCGAAGGCGACCCCCGACAACCTGCAACCCAGCGTCGACCCGGCCACCCACGCCGAGGGCATGCGCACCCTGCTGGCCGCGTTCGGAGCCGCCGACGCCGCCGACGCCCGGGCCCGCTTCGACGCCATCGCCGAGGAATGCGGCCTCCCCCTTAAGCTCGCCGAGCACGGCATCACGACCCGCGAACAGGTCGCCGACCTGGCCTCGCGCGTCAACGTCGAGCGGCTGGGCAACAACCCGGTCGTGTTCACCAAGGAACAGCTCACCGAACTGGTCGCGGCCGGCCTGTCCGGCTGACCCGCGCGCCGTCGACCCGGCGGCCTGACCAAACGCGCCAGACCGGCGACGGCACCGGAATCCGGTGATGCCGCAGGTCGGACATACCGGGCCTTCAACCGTTCAGATCGACCGCTGTGGCAATATTCCGCACAGGTGGGTAATCGATTACCGAAGGGTGGAGGCATGGCTGTGCACGGCAAACGCGACGGACCTGGACGCCGAAGGGGTGCGTCCTCGTGAACGACAATCCGCTGATCGCTGACGTCGACGAGTCCACCACCGGCACGTCCGGGCTGTGGCTGGTGGAGGACACCCAGCTGCTCATCGACGCGATCGAGTCGGGCTCCTGGGTGGACGGCGTGATCGGCGGTATCACCGTCGGCCTGGACGTCCTGTCGGCAGTCTTGGATCCGTTGGGCGCCTTGGTCTCCATGGCGATCGGCTGGCTCATCGAGCACATCAAGCCCTTGCGTGACGCGCTGGAGAAGGTCACCGGCGACGCCGACAAGGTGAGGTCCTACGCCAAGACCTGGGACAACGTCTCCGCCAAACTCGTCGGCGCCGGAACCGACCTGCAATCCGCCGTCCACAAGGATCTGGAGACCTGGCAGAGCCCGGCCGCGAACGCGTACTCGATCCACGCCGACTACACGACCAACGCCGTGGGTGGCGTCGGAGCGCTCGCCGGGGTCCTGGCCGCGGCCACCGAGGGGGCCGGGATGCTGGTCGCCACCACCCGCGCGATCGTGCGCGACCTGATCGCCGAATGCGTGACGACCCTGCTGGTGCGGATCCCGCTGTGGCTGGCCGAGATCGGCCTGACCCTGGGGCTGGGGACGGGATGGGTGATCGCCCAGGTCGACTCGCTGATCGCCAAGTGGGTCGCCCGGATCACCAGCTACCTCAACTCGCTGGTCGCCAGCCTCTCCAACCTGCAGGCGCTGCTGGCCTGACCGGGAACCGTCCCCGGCTGTGACCAAACACGCCAGTTTCTGAGTGGCACTGGAAACAATCCCTGGGGAAAATCATGAAGGCCGATCCACAATCCAGGGCGGCTGAACAGACTTGTGGCATGATCCGGCCACAACTCGTCACAGTTCCCTGAAGGAGGCGGACATGTCGGAGGAGGGCCCTCGGCAGGCCGAGGACTGGGTGTCGCAGCTGCAACTGCGGGCGGCCAAACAGCTGGAGGAAACCCAGCGGATGCAGGCTGAGCTCGAAAAGCTGAGCATCACCTCGACGAACTCCGACAAGTCCGTGACCGTCTCCATCGACGCCAGCGGGATCATGACCGACCTGAAGCTGACCGAGGCGGTCAAGAACTCCTCGGCCGCCGACCTCGCCGCCGAGATCCTCGCCATGCAGCACAAGGCGCAGAACCAGCTGGGCAAGGCCGCGTCCCAGGTCGTCAAGGACTCGGTGGGCCTCGAGACCGCCACCGGCGAGGCCGTCATGAACGGCTACCGCAAACGGTTCAGCAAGAAGGCCATGGAGGCAAGGGAAGAAGCGCGCAAGAAGGGTGACAAGTCGTGACCAGCATGAAGGTCGTCGCCAAGAAGCTCCGCGACCACGCCGACAGCATCGACGACGCCATCGACGCGTTCAAGCTGTCCGAAGCCGCCAGCAAACACGTCAAGGCGGGCAACGACGCCTTCGGGACCCTGTGCCAGTGGCTGCCGCCGATCCTCGACGCGAAGCGCGACCGGCTGGACGGCCTGATGAAGAAGGCCAAGGACATCCTCACCGACGACGCCAAGGCCATGCGCACCATCGCCGACGAGTACGAGACCACCGACAAGGACAACGCGGTCGAGGTCGAGAAGACCATCGGCGACCTCAAGGACGTCGGATGGGTGTGACCGCGTGAACGACTCTCTGGTAGCCCCCGTCGAGGAGTCGACCACCGCGACGTCCGGGCTGTGGCTGGTGGAGGACACCCAGACCCTCATCGACGCGATCGAGTCCGGCTCCTGGGTGGACGGCACCATCGGCGGCATCACCGTCGGTCTCGACGCGCTGTCGGTGGCGATGGACCCGTTGGGCGCCTTGGCATCCATGGCGATCGGCTGGCTCATCGAACACGTCAAACCGCTGCGGGACGCGCTGGAGGAGGTCACCGGCGACGCCGACAAGGTGAACTCCTACGCCAAGACCTGGGAGAACGTCTCCACCAAACTCCTGGACGCCGGTACCAAGCTGCAGACGGCGGCCCACAAGGACCTGGAGACCTGGCAGAGCCCGGCGGCCAACGCGTACTCGATCCACGCCGACTACACCACCAACGCGGTGGGCGGCATCGGCGCGCTCGCCGAGGTCATGTCCGCGGCCACCGCGGGCGCCGGGATGCTCGTGGCCACCACCCGCGCCATCGTGCGCGACCTGATCGCCGACTGCGTCGCCACCCTGCTGGTCCGCATCCCCGAATGGCTCGCCGAGGTCGGTCTGACCCTGGGCCTGGGGACACCCTGGGTGATCTCGCAGGCCGCCTCCCTCATCGCCAAGTGGGTCGGTCGGATCACCAACTACCTCAACTCCCTGGTGTCCAGCATCTCCAACCTGCAAGCGCTGCTGGCCTGACGAGGATCGGATGACGCACCTGTGATCGGCAAACTCCTTCTCCTGCTGACGGCCGTCGGCATGTCCGCGATGGCCAAGGGCGGCGGCGGCAAGGGCCCCCGACGCCCCAAGGGCGGCCGGGGCGGCGGCGGCAAGAGCTTCGGGCTGACGGCCGACGAAGTCGACATGCTGCTCAACAAGTCCACGACGAGCGCCCCACCGCCCGCGCCCTCCCGCAAGTCGGGCGGCAAGAACGGCTGGGACGACCGCCAGCCCAACGAACCCGACCCGCGCAAGACCATGCCGAACCTGGGCGACACCACCCAACGCCGGGGCCACATCCTGGACGGTGACAAGAACGACCCCACCTCCGGCGGCCACCGCTACGGCACCAACCGCCCGGGCAAGACCGAGTTCCCCAAGCACTGGACCGACGACCAGATCATGGACATGGTCAACGACGTCGCCCGCAACCCCGACTCCCAACCGCTACCCCGCCCCAACGGAGCGGGCTACGAAGTCCAGGGCCAGCGCGCCGGTGTCACCATTAGGGTGATCCTCAACGCCGACGGCACGGTCTGGTCGGCGCACCCCCTCGACGGGGGCCTGGGCGTGAAGAAGAACCCGCGGTGACGAGCGAAGAGAGACTGCCTGCCATGGACCTGACCGACTTCATCACCACCAGCGAGTCCGTCATCGAGCGCCTCGTCGACAAACTCGGCGACGACGCCCTCATGCGCCGCTACGCCGACTCGATCCGAGGCAACTCCGGCGCCGGCGAATGGCAGATCGCGATGGAGGACCTGGTCGCCCTCCTACGGCAGCACAAGATCCCGGTCACCGCCACCGACCTGCGCGACCTCAACGCGGTCTTCGGCTACCTCTCCCAATCACCCAGCGAAGAGGTCAGCTCCCGAGCCCAGACCTCCCTGGACAACGACGTCTCCAAACTCACCGTCGTCTGAACCGTCGCCCGGGAACGCGCGTTCGCTGAGCGGTTTGCGTTGCCGCCCTAGACTTGTGGCGGTGAAGTGGAGAGAACGGACCCCGTAGCGAGTCCGCGGCCGGTCAACGCACGGTTCCCGGGAAAGCCGTGGGTTCTTCCCGGATACCGGCCGCCCGTCACGGGTCGGCTGGTACGGAGAATGGAAGTTGGAAGTTTTCGTTCGGGTTCTCGGAGAAGTCCACCTCGCGAGTCCGATGACTGTGGTGACGCCGCGGTCCCGGTTGCGGCGCGCCGTGATCGCGGCATTGGCACTCCATCGTGGAACACCGGTATCGGTTGGCAGACTGGCGGATCTGCTGTGGGACAACCCGCCGAGCTCCGCGGCCGCGAACCTGCGCAGCATCATCAGTACGCTGCGACGCGAATTCGACATGATTCACCAGGGGGAGTCCAAGAAGCTGAGGACAGTTCTCCATGATGGATATCAGCTCGACTTGTCCGCCCACGCCCTGGACCTCGATCAGTTTCGCGCGCTCGCGGTCGATGCCCGGCACAACATCAGGAACGGTGCCGCCTCCCAGGCCATCGGACTCTGCCGACAGGCGATGCGGTTGTGGCGAGGACCGTTCGGAACCGGCCTTCCCGCCAGTCGATGGCTCGACGGCCAGGCGGTCGCCGTCAACGCCGCCTATCGCGACGTGAAACGCGACTACTTCACGGCGCGGCTGCTCGCGAATGACTGGCACCTGCTGACAGCCGAGATACAAACGCTGCTCGGTGAGTGCGTGGACTCGGACCGGACGTGGCAGCTGGCGATGATCGCCCAGTTCCACGCGAACGGTGCCGCTGCCGGACTGCGCAGCTTCGAACAATGCCGTCAGCACTACCGGGAGACGCTGGGCCTCGACCCGCCGACCGAAACATTCAGGCTTCACCGGGCGTTCCTGACCCGGGACAGCAAGCAGATCGGCGAGATCCTCCGCGCGCCCTATCAACGAGCCGATTCGATCTAACTTGGCCTCGGGAATCGAGTTGGACACGGCTGGCGGTGTGTCATGGTCGATTTCCGACACTCGATGTGATGTGCGCAGGAAGATCGCGGCGACGAGGGCGGCCAGACAGGCGAGTGCGGAGACCACCAGCGTGGCACGACCACCGATGAGATCGGCCAGCCAGCCGCCGCCGAGGGCACCGACGACGAACATCGCGGCCTTCACCGCCGTCACCCTGCCCAGGACCCTGCCTCGATGCCGATTGCCGGTGGAGCGTTGCTGCAAGGTCGCCGTGGCGACGTTGAACGGCGCGTTCACGAGCGAAGTGACGACAACCGCGGCGATGAGCACGGTCAACGAACCCGCCTGCGAGACCGCGAACTGCCCGAGCGCCATCCCCGCCGCCGACACGAGCAGCAACCAGCTGCCGCGAATGCGAGCCGCGAAGGTGACCACGAGCCCCAGAACTGACACCTGGGCGATCCCGTTGGCAATCGACAACCACCCGATGTCGGTGGCGGCGCCACCCAGATCGCGGTCGAGTACCGCGATCATGACGGTCTGATTGATTCCTGCTGACAGACTGATCGCGGCGGCGGCGAAACCCGCCGCCACGATGCCCTGCCAGATATTGGCCGTGCGCTGTGATCGAGTCTCCCGGACATCCGACGCGTCACCACGATCAGCGGTGGTTTCGAGTCGCCACAACCGAAGCAGGATGACAGCGGAGACGGCGAAGGTCGCCGCGTCGAACGCGATGGCCCAGTAGGGTCCCACGAGCACGTACACGAACACCGCCACGGCCGGAGCGAACGCGAAGACACTCTGATTCGTCCCCTGCAGGACGGCATTGGCCTGGGTGATCGCGTCCCGGTCCACCAGCACCGGAATCGAGGCTTCCTGCGCGGAGAAGAACACCGTCCCGATCCCCGACGAAGCGGCCAGCAGAACCAGGGCCAACACGATATCGCCCTGCCACATCGCCACCAGCAGAGCGAGTGTCACGACGACTCTCACGAGATCGCAGATCACCATCACCCGACCCCGATGTGGCAGGTCGGCAAATCGGGACAGTAAAGCCCCGGCGAGTACCCGTGGCAGATACTGCGCCACCATGACCCAGCCGAGCCACTGCACCCGATGAGCCGAGGTCGCGTAGATCCACAACATCATGGTGGGCAACGTGAAGGAGTCACCGATGACCGAGATTCCATGCGCGGTGACGATTCTCAGATATCTGCCACCAAGAGATCGCCGAAGACCGGCAAGGCCTTCAAGTGGATGGAACACGGCGCACCTCACCGTCCGCGGGAGAGTCCCGGAGATTCACGCGTCTCATTCACACTACTTCCCGGAACCACTCGCCACGGTCAACGGCAGACTGGTCCTTGTGGCCGCCGTCAACGCGGCAGGCGGACGGGGCGCGACACTGATCGCCTCATCCCAGTAGTCGTCCCGGAGTTGCCGCATTCTGAAGTGCCACAAATGAGACAACACCTTCTCGGCCGTTGGGGCGACCCCTTCGGCGAGCCCACTCGACAACGCCAACCCGACATCGGGTTCGACGATGTAATGCCCGTCCTCCCTGAGCCGCTGTACGTTTCGACGCACCGGGGCCGATCGCCACATCCTCACGTTCATGGCCGGGGCGAAGAAGATCGGCTTGTCCGCGGCGACCATCGCCGTTGACAGGAGATCGTCGGCTATTCCGTTGGCGGCCTTGCCGAGTGTGTTCGCCGAGGCGGGGACGATCGCGAAGACGTCCGCCCAATCCGGGCCGTCGATGTGAGGTACCCGGAAGCGACCGGGGCGGTCGGCCAGGACGATGTCGTCGGCGTAGAGCTTCAGCATGTCGAGTGTCACGAACTGCCGCGCTGACGTGGTCACGAAGACGACGATCTCGCTGGCCAGTCTGCTGCGGAGCGCCCGCAGGTAGCTCGTGATCTCGGCGGCGAGGACGGAGCCGGAGATACCGACGAGCACCCGTCCGCAAGGGAGGGTTGTGATACCGGGCACGGGAGTCTCGGTTCCTGTCCGTAGTGCTGGGGTGGGGTGCGAGCTCATCGTTGAACGCCCGCCGCGAAGTTGCGCCGCACAAGGGGAAGCGTTTCTCGAATCACCTGTTTGCTTGGTGGGCAGTGGCAGTCGTCCTCGTCCATCCATTCCTTCGGACAGGCGGCACCGTGACATGCGCCCCCGAAGTAGCACGAGTTGCACTTCTTGCCCGGGTCGGTGCCGTCGGTCTCGCACCATAGGGCGAGTTTGCGCCAATCGAGGTCCATAGTGCCGTCGGGATGAAGTTTGCCGACCATATTGCGTTCGTGGTAGTCGAGTTCGACGGTGCATTTGTAGACGGTTCCGTCGGAACCGATGACGAAGCTTCGTGGATCAGCGGCGTAGCAAATGGAACCCTCGGGCTTCAGGCCGTTCTCGAGCAGGTCGACTTTGAAACCGGCGGAAATGGCCAGGCCCCGCGCGTGGGCGATCGCTTGCGGGCCGGTACGGCCCTCACAGACCACGAGGTCGTCGTCTTTGGCGCCTCCCCATTTGCCTATGGCAGCGAAATGCGTGGTGTATCGGGGGTCATCGCTGAATTCCCGCTGAATCATGTCGATGTAGTCGTCGAGGCGCCGCAGACCTTCGGGATCGAAATTGTGTCGCAACATGATGGTGAAGTCGAGATCTGTGGACTTGAGATGGCGGAGGTTCGCCATGATGACGTCGAATGTCTCGGCCCCATCGATGTCGACGCGTCGCTTGTCATGGTCGTGTTTGGTTCCGTCCAATGTGATCTGGAAATGGCGTACCCCGGCTTGGACGACCTTCTCGGCGTAGCCGGGCTTGAGGAGGTAGCCGTTGGTCGTGGCGCTGAACTTCGACGCGATCCCGTTGGCACGACAGTAATCTGCCAGGCTGCGAGTGGTGTCGAGCACCAGGTCGGCGGCTAGTAGCGGTTCGCCGCCGAACCAGGAGACGTTCAGGCTCTCCAATCCGTTGACCCTGTGTTCTGCCGCGATGAAGCTGTGCAGTCCGGCCACGAGTTCGGGAGACATCTCGCCCCTGATGAACGATTCGTAGCAGTAGACGCATCGAAAGTTGCACTGCTCTGTCGGCATGAGAATGAGGTCGAGCCGGTTCTTCTGGTACCGCTTGATGTACCGGTCGTGCACCAGCTGGTCTTCGTCCATGGTGCTGGGTACCAGGAATCCTCCGTCCTTCAAGTCTTTGAGGATTCCGTCCGATGTGTTGCTCACCGTGCTGCCCGGCAGCAAGGCCTTGCGGGCGTCCTCGGCCTTGTCGGACGGTACGACGCCGATCGCTCCGGTTCGGGTGGACTGCACGATCAGCGCGCCGTCGTTATCGAACGCGAAACTGACATATTTCGATGGCCCATAGGTAACGGTTGTCATGGTCTCGTCTTTCGTCTGCGGATGACGGACTTCAGGGGGGAAGCGAATGGGGAGTTGGCCACGGACGGTGTGGCGGTGGCGGTCAGGTGGTACCGCCACCGCCGTCATCGACTAACAGACGCAGTTGCCGTTGTCGTACGTCCGGTGAGCCGGTTCGCTGCTGATTTCGACGATCCATTCCATGGTCGGAACCTTTCTGCTGGTAATACCCGGACAAGGGGGTACTGGCCCGTGCCTGGTCCGGCTGTCAGCATTCATCGTCGCGAGGGGACGCATTTTCCCGGCATGTTCGATGCACGCGTTCGGGAACGATTCCGAGGTGGGGTGCCGCTTCGCGGAAAGTCAAACGTCCTTTGACGGCGCGTCGGGGGTCAGGATTCGCGGGGGCGGCCGTTGAGCAGGGCTCGGATGGCGCCGGAGATGGGGACTTCGCCGCCGGTGAGTTCGACGATGGTGCGGGTGAGGGCGGGTTCGTGGAGGGCCGCGTCGATGAAGGCCGCGACGTCGTCGCGGGGGACGTCGCCGTATTCGATGGCCGGGCCCGCTGTGACCTTGCCGGTGCCGGGTTCGTCTCGTAGGGTGCCGGGGCGGACGATGAGCCAGTCGAGGTCGGTGCGGGTGAGGTAGACGTCGGCGGTCTTCTTGACCTTCATGTAGTGCTCGAAGCCTTCGCGGCGTTCACGGTCGCGGCCCGCGTCGGGGAAGACCGAGACCAGGACGAAGCGGGGTACTGAGGCTTGGGCTGCCGCTTCGGCGGCTTTTTCGAGGCCGATGCCGTCGATGAGGGTGGTGAGTTCCTGGCCGGTGCCGTGGGCTCCGGCGGAGAAGACGACGGCGTCGTGGCCGCGCATCTTGGTGGCGAGTTCGTCGGTCGAGTCGGCGATGAGGTCGCCCAGGAGGGAGGTGGCGCCGCTGGATTCGACGGTCTCGGTCTGGGCGCTGTCGCGGTGGATGCCGGTGATCTCGTCGCCGCGGTGGGCGAGGAGTGGCGAGAGCCTGCGGCCGATGCCGCCGGCGGCGCCGATCAGGAATATCTTCATGGTCTGACCCCCTTTGTCGGGTTCAGACTAGACCGCGAACACCTGATCGTCGTCGGCGAAAGCCTTGAATTCCAGGGCGTTGCCCGCCGGGTCGAACAGGAACATGGTCCACTGTTCGCCGGTTTCGCCCTGGAAGCGGACGTAGGGCTCGATGACGAACGGGGTTTCGGCGGCGCGGAGGCGGTCGGCGAGTTTGTGGAACTCGGGGATCGTGAGGATCAGACCGAAGTGGGGGACGGGGACGTCGTGGCCGTCGACCGGGTTGTGGATGCGGGCCTGGCGTTCGGGGGCCAGGTGGGTGACGAACTGGTGGCCGTGGAGGTTCCAGTCGATCCAGGTGTCGGCGCTGCGGCCCGGTTCGAGGCCGAGGATGCCGCCGTAGAAGGCGCGGGCGGCGGCCAGGTCGTCGACCGGCATCGCCAGGTGGAACCGGGGGATGGGGGAGTCGAGGACGGTCATGGGGAACTCCTGCCGTGTGGTGGTGAGCGTGATTGTCGTAATGTTAACATTTGGACATTGTGAGGAGATGGGGTTTCGGTGAGTGAGGTTGGTGACAGGGTCGCTCCGGCCCGGCGTCGGGGGCTGGCCGACGAGGTGGCCGATCGGGTGCGGGAGGCGATCTTCGTCGGGCGGTATCCGCCGGGGGCGCAGTTGCGGGAGGTGGAGCTGTCGGCGGCCTTGGAGGTCAGCCGGGGGCCGGTGCGGGAGGCGCTGCTGCGGTTGGAGCGCGAGGGGCTGGTTCGCAGTTCCTGGCATCGGGGCGCGACGGTGACGGACCTGTCGGCCGACGACATCGCGGAACTGGACAGTCTGCGCGGCGCCTTGGAGGACCTCGCGGTCGCGGAGGTGATCGCGCGTGCCGACGACGCGGAGCTGGCGGCGATCGGGAAGCTGGCCGACGCGATGGAGCGCGCCGTCGACGAGCATGAGCTGGTCCGTCGCGACATCGAGTTCCACGACGCGGTCTTCGCCGCCACCGGGCACGGACGGCTGCTGGAGGCGTGGCGGTCGATTCGGTGCCAGGTGCACCTGTTCCTGCTGACCCGGGTCAACCGCAGTGTCGAGGGGTATCTGAGCGGAGTCCCGGCCGAGCATCGGGAACTGGTGGCGGTGTTGCGGGCCCGGGATGGACAGCGGGCACTGGAGTTGTTCGCCGCGCACCGGCGGCGGGCCGTGGAAGTGCTCACCGGGGAATAGCGAGAGAGTGGCGTTCCTGCCCACACTCGGCAGGAACGCCACCTTCGTAACATGTCCGCTTTCCGGGCTACCAAGCGCGCGTAATAATCGTCGGGTCGGCACGGTCTAGTGCTATCCCGGCCCGACGCGCCTCCCGCGGCTGGTCGCACGTGGGTACCCGGTGGCCATGTCCGGAACTCTTTTTGTCGTTCTAGAACCTGTCTGTAGGAACGTCATCCAAGCTCCGTAACTACTTTTGTACGCCCCTACCGACTGGTAGACAAGAGGTTCCGCGGAACTCTTTTGACCCATTCGTTACATACGATGCCCCGCCTCGCAGCCGTCCCAACCGAGGGGGTATGGCCCTCGCACAGCGTTGCGAATACCCGGGATACCGTAAGCGCCACCCATTGGTAATAGGAGCATCGGAATGTTTGAAGCCGAACCGGTTTTCGCCGCCGCCAACCAGGTGCCACCGCTGGAAGACCGCAATCTGTTCCACGACAACGTGCCGCTGGTCGAGGCCGCGAAATGGGCCGGAGCCGAATGGGTGGGCGAGGCGGCATGGGCGCTCGGCGAGGTGCTGGGCAGCGGGGACGCGGCGCGGTGGGCCGAGCAGGCCAACGTCAACCGGCCGGTGCTGCGCACCCACGACCGGTACGGCAACCGGGTCGACGAGGTGGACTTCCACCCGGCCTGGCACCGGTTCATGGCGCTGTCGGTGGAGTTCGGGTGCCACGCGATGCCGTGGCGCGACCCCCGGGACGGGGCGCACGCCGCCCGGGCGGTGCTGTTCTCGATGCTGGGGCAGATCGAGCCGGGGCACGGCTGTCCGATCTCGATGACCTACGCGTCGGTGCCGGTGCTGCGGGCCAACCCGGAACTGGCCGCGCAGTGGGAACCGTCGATCACCTCCACCAGCTACGACCCGGGTCTGCGTCCCCGGCAGGCCAAGGAGGGCGTGCTGGTGGGGATGGCCATGACCGAGAAGCAGGGCGGCTCGGACGTGCGCGCCAACGTCACCCGGGCGACGCGGCTCGACGACGGGACCTACGCGCTGCGGGGGCACAAGTGGTTCTGCTCGGCGCCGATGAACGACGCGTTCCTGGTGCTGGCGCAGGCCGAGGGCGGGCTGTCGTGTTTCCTGCTGCCGAGGGTGCTTCCGGACGGCAGCCGCAACGCCATCCGGATCCAGCGGCTGAAGGACAAGCTGGGCAACCATGCCAACGCGTCCTCCGAGATCGAACTGCACGACGCGATCGCCTTCCCGGTGGGGGAGGAGGGCCGCGGCGTGCGGACCATCATCGAGATGGTCAACCACACCCGGCTGGACTGCGTCATCGGCACCGCCGCCGGGATGCGGCAGTGCGTCGCCGAGGCGACCTGGCACGCCGCGCACCGGTCGGCGTTCGGCAAACCGCTGATCGAGCAGCCGCTGATGCGGCAGGTGCTGGCCGATCTGTGCGTCGAGTCGGAGGCCGCGACGGCCACCATGATGCGGCTGGCGGCGGCCTACGACCGGCCCGAGGAGGCGGCGTTTCGGCGGCTGGCCACGGCGGTGGCCAAGTACTGGGTGTGCAAGCGCGGACCGGGTCACGCCGCCGAGGCGCTGGAATGCCTGGGCGGCAACGGTTACGTGGAGGAGGCGCCGCTGGCGCGCCGGTACCGGGAGCAGCCGCTGATGTCGATCTGGGAGGGGTCGGGCAACGTCGTGTGTCTGGACATCCTGCGGGCGATGCGCACCGATCCCGAGACCATCGAGGCGTTCCTGAACGAGGTCGGGCTGGCCTCGGGTGCCGACCGGGCCTTCGACGCGCATGTCGCGGGGCTGAAGCGGCGGCTGGCCGCCGGGCCGGACGAGGCGAGCGCGCGACTGCTGGCCGACGATCTGGCGCTGGCGCTTCAGGGTTCGCTGCTGCTGCGGCACGCCCCGTCCGAGGTCGCCGGGGCGTTCACCGCCGCGCGGCTGGGCGACAACCGGGGTGCCAGCTACGGGGCGGTCCCGGCGGGACTGGCCGCGACGGGGCTCGTGGAGCGGAATCTTCCCGGGGGCCAATAGGGGATCTTCCCGATGTTCTCAGGGTCGGCCCGCTCGTAGGGTTCGATCATGTCCGAACACAGTGTTGAGAAACCCGCCTGCGGCGGCCTGGTCAGGTGGCTGGTCGCGCTCGCCGTGGTGGTCGTGCTGGCCGCGGTGGGGATCTTCTTCTGGAAGAACGTCATCGGGGGAGTCCCCCAGGAGGACGTGCAGTCCAAGGTCCACAGTAAACCGATCTCGCGACTGGTGGTCGCCGGGGACTCCGGTGAGGTCGACGTCGTCAAGGGGGACAAGGTCCACATTGAGGCCACACTGGAGTGGCAGGGCGAGCGCAAGCCCGTCAACTCGCAGAAGTGGGACGGCGAAACCCTGCGGGTGGAGGAGAAGGGGTGCCGGGGGGCCTGGGACTTCGTGGGCGAGTGCGGCATCACGTATCGGATCGAAGTGCCCTCCGATGTGGATCTGGAAGTGCGGGTGGACGCGGGGAACATCACCACGTCCGGCATCAAGGGCGAGCAGAGACTGGAAAGCGACTCCGGCAACATCGACGTGTCCGACGCGGGGAAGGCCCTGACGGTCAAGGCCGACTCCGGCAACGTCACCGGCACCGACCTGGCGGGCACGAAGGTCAACGTCACACTGGACTCCGGGCAGATCGACCTGGGTTTCAGCAAGGCTCCCAGCCAGGTGAGGGCCGTCGCGGACTCCGGGTCGGTCACGGTGCAACTGCCCGAGGGCGACGAGGGCTACGACGTCCACGCCGAGACCGATTCGGGCACCAGCGACGTGGAGGTCTCCACCGATTCGACCTCGTCGCGGCGGATCAATGTCGAGACCGGCTCCGGGTCGGTGACGGTCGAGTACGCGTGACCTAGGGGGATTTCTCAGGGTAAAGAGTGGGGAAATCCAGATGGCCGCCCGAGTGCCCAGGGCATAGCTTTAGCGGCGGGCTCCCCCGGAGCCGCCGATATTCACAAGGGAGAGATGAAAATGTCCGAAGTCGAGTACCGCAAGCCCAGAAGTCGCGGCGCCGTGAGGCTCATCGTGTTCCTCGCCGTCGTGGTGGTGCTGACGGCCGGAGGGGTGTTCGCGTGGAAGTTCCTGTTCAACGGCCCGAAGCACAAGGATGAGCAGACCAAGACCTACGACGAGACGATCACGCGTTTGGACGTCGAGGGGAACTCCGGAAACGTTGACATCGTGGCGGGTGAGGGTGACGAGATCGAGGTTGAGACCACACTGGAATGGCGTGGCAAGGAGAAGCCGGGTGCCGACCAGGACGTGACCGGCAAGACCCTCAAGGTCACCGCGACCGGTTGCGAGGGCATCGACCTGTTCGGCGGCCTCACCTGCGAGGTCCACTTCCGCATCGCGGTGCCCGCCGACATCGACCTCAAGGCCGAGGTCGACTCCGGCAACCTCACCGTCGCCGGGATCAAGGGCGAACAGAACCTGGCCTGCGACTCCGGTGACATCGAGGTGGAGGGCTCGGGCGAGAAGCTGACGGTGCACGCCGACTCCGGCAACGTCGTCGGCCGGGAACTGGACGCCACCACCGTGAAGGCCGACGTGGACTCCGGCGACGTCGAACTCGAGTTCACCACCGCGCCCAAGAAGACCCGGGCCTCGGCCGACTCCGGCGACGTGACCCTGTCGGTGCCGAAGGTCAAGGAGGGCTACGACGTCAACATCGGCGTGGACTCCGGCGACAAGAGCGTCGAGGTCAAGACGGCCTCCGACTCGCCCCGCAAGATCGACGGCACCGTCGACTCCGGCGACTTCACCGTCGCCTACGCCTAGAACCACCCCGCGAGAGCCGGGCCGGGTCCACACCCGGCCCGGCTCTCGTCGTGGTGCTTCCCCCGACCGAGATTCGGGGGAGACCACCTCGTGAACTGGAGGGATTCCCCCACTGTCCGCCCTGCGGGCTACGGACAGAATGTACCCATGAGCCATACGTCGATCCCCATCTCGCAGACGACCGGTGCCCGTATCGGTCGCCGGTTCAAGCAGCTGGGCCTGGTGTTTCCGCTGCTGGGGCTGAGCATCGCCGGGCTGGTGATGTTCGTCCTGTTCGTCGTGGGGATGCCGTTGGTCTTCCTGACCGTGGGCATCCCGCTGGTGGTCGGCGCGGTGGGGGCGACCCGGGGGTTGTGCAACGCCGAGCGGTTCATCTACCGGGTGGGCTTCGGCGTCGAGATCGACCGACCGTACCGGCCGTGGCCGAAGGGCAACGTCGCCAAGGTGCTGCTGGAGTTGGCCAAGGACGCGAGCACGTGGCGGAACTTCGGCTGGCAGGCGGTGAACTTCACCCTCGGCTTCATCGTGTTCGTCACCTACATCGCGCTGTTGGGCGGCGCGCTGATGGCGCTGATCCAGCCGTTCCTGTGGCTGGGGCTGCCGGACGTCTTCGACACCTATTACGGCTTCATCAGTTACGACAGCTTCGCCCTCGCGATGACCTACGGGGTCATCCTGGGCGGCATGAACTTCGTCGCCTGGTGGGTGGGCGGGGACGCCATGCTCAACGGCTACGCCCGGCTGGCCGGGGTCATGATGCGCGCCAACAAGTCCCAGAAACTTCAGCGCCGGGTGGTCGAGCTGACCGAGTCCCGCGCCGACACCGTCGACTCCTCGGCGGCCGAACTGCGCCGCATCGAACGCGACCTGCACGACGGTGCCCAGGCCCGGCTGGTGGCGTTGGGCATGAGCCTCGGCATGGCCGAGGAGATCCTGACCTCCGATCCGCAGGCGGCGGCGAAACTGCTGGCCGAGGCCCGCGAGAACTCCGGCGCGGCGCTGTCGGAGATCCGCGATCTGGTGCGCGGCATCCACCCGCCGGTGCTGGCCGACCGGGGCCTGGGCGGTGCGGTGGAGGCGCTGGCGCTGGCCCACCCGCTGCCGGTGACGGTGGAGACGAACCTGCCGGGGCGTCCGCCGGAGCCGGTGGAGTCGGCGGCGTACTTCGCGGTCGCCGAGGCGCTGACGAACGTCGCCAAGTACGCGCAGGCGACCGAGGTGTTCGTCCGGATCGGTTACTTCGGGACCCGGCTGGGGATCACGGTGCGCGACAACGGCAGGGGCGGCGCGACGGTGACGCCGGGCGGCGGCCTGGACGGGGTGACGCGCAGGCTGGCGGCCTTCGACGGTGTGGTGACGATTCGCAGTGAGCCGGGCGGGCCGACGATCGTGGCCTACGAGATCCCGTGCGAGCTGACGGTACGTCCAAGTTTAACGATGGATGAGTAGCTGATCGCCGACCGGGTATTCCGGTCGGCGATCACTGTCTGAAACGGCGTTGTGGCGGGGGCGTCGGGTGCTTAGGTTTGTCGGCGATGACAGAGGAACTGACGACGCGGGCCGTGTTCGCGAAACGAGCCGAGCAGTGGAACGACAAGGCGCCGGTGTTCGCGGCGATGTGCCGGGCGGTCGCCGGCGAGCCTGAGCTCGCGGCCTGTGTGGACGACGGCCCCGTCGCGGGGCGGCCGAAGCACAGCCCGGCGTGGTCGCGCCCGCAGCAGCTGGCGGGGCTGGTGTCGCGGTTGTTGCGCACCAAGGCATCCGGGCACGAGTTGACGGAGTACTGGGGCACCTTGGGCGGGCGCTTGGCCGCCGACGGCTCGCTGGCCGACGCGTTTCGCGATCTGGCCCGCCGCTACCAAACCGAGCTGGCCGAGCTGGCGGGCGTCCACAGCTCGGCACGGGGCAACGACCCGCTCGTCGCCGTCGTGCTGTGGCCCGGCATCGCCTGGGCCGCGAGCCAAGCCTCGGGTCCGGTCGCCTTGCTGGAACTGGGTTCGGCCGCGGGCACCTGCCTGTACCCCGACCGGTACGGCTACCGCTTCGGCGATCGACTCCTCGGCGGTGACCGTCCGCTCGTCCTCCCGATCGACTGGAACGGCGAGAAACCCGGGTTCCTTTCGGCCAGCGTGGATGTCGCCGCGCGGATCGGTCTGGAGTACGAACCGGTGCGACGCGAGGACGACGACGCCGTCGCCTGGCTGCGCGACTGCGTCCTGCCCGACAACACCGACGAACTCGCCCGCGTCGACGGCGCGCTGTCCGTCATGGAACCCGGCGGCGTCGACTGGCGCGTCGGGGACTACATGGAGACGCTGCCGAAGGCACTGTCCGAAGTGCCCGACGGTGTCACGCCGATCGTCTTCGGCGCCCACACCCTGTGCTGCGCGCAAGAACGCGAACGGCTGCCCCGGATCCTCGCCGAGTCCGGCCGGGACCTGGTGTGGGTGGCCAAGGAGTGCTCCGATCACGGGCTCGCACTGGTCAGCGACACCGCGTCCGAGTACGAGGTGCCCGAGGGAACCCCGAAGCGGGTGCTGTTGACGGCCGTGCGCTACCGCGCTGGCCGGGCGCTCGACGGCTGGGTGCTGGGCGAGCCCGATCAGTGGAACACCTCGCTGGCTTGGGCGCCGCGGCCCTTCCCGCCGCGGTGACGCGGCGACCCGCGTCGGCGTGGCGCGGCTTCGCCGTGGCTCCCGCCGCTGACACATACGTTCGTGAAAGCCTCTCGGAACCGGGAACGTAGGCTAGCGCGATGACCACCAGGAAGACCCCATGATGCGCGTCGTGATCGCCGAGGACCACGCGCTGCTCGCCGACGGCCTGAACCGGATGCTGTCGGCCCACGACTGCGAAGTCGTCGAGATGGTCGACAACGGCCCCCGTCTCGCCCCCGCCCTGATCGAGCACAAACCGGACGTGGCCGTCGTCGACGTCCGACTGCCCCCCACCTTCACCGACGAGGGCATCCGTGCCGTCATCGAAGCCCGCGCGAAGGTCCCGGCGTTGCCCGTCCTGGTCCTGTCGCAGTACGTCGAGCAGCTGTACGCCCGCGAACTGATCCGGGACCGCGCCGGTGGCGTCGGATACCTCCTCAAGGACCGCGTGTCCAACATCAGCCAGTTCCTGGACGCGCTGCGACGCGTCGCCGGAGGCGGTACCGCGATGGACCCAGAGGTGGTCTCACAGCTGCTGGGCGGCAAACAGTCGAGTCTGGACTCGCTGACCGGCCGGGAGCGGGAAGTGTTGGCGCTCATGGCCGAGGGCCGCACCAACTCGGCCATCGCCGCGCAGTTGTACGTCACCGACAAGGCCGTCGACAAGCACACCAACAACGTGTTCCGCAAACTCGGGCTGGCCCAATCGTCGGACGACAACCGGCGGGTGCTGGCCGTACTGGCCTATCTGGAGGGTCATTCCTGAGTGGAGCGGTCGCTGGGGCTGACCAGCCCGGTCTCGTAGGCGACGATGACGGCCTGGACCCGGTCGCGCAGCTGGAGTTTGGCCAGAATGCGCGCCACGTGGGTCTTGACCGTGGCCTCCGACAGGTGCAGCCGGGCTGCCAGCTCGGCGTTGCTGAGGCCCTGAGCCAACAGCCGCAACACTTCCAGCTCGCGCGGGGTGAGGGCGGCGAGGTCGCGGTGGATGGCCGTGGTGTCGCCGTCGCGACCGACGAAACGCTCGACGAGGCGACGGGTGATGGACGGAGCCAGCAGCGCGTCGCCGTCGCGGACCATGCGCACCGCCGCGACCAGGTGTTCCGGCGAGACGTCCTTGAGCAGGAAACCGCTGGCACCGGCCGACAGCGCGGCGTACACGTAGTGGTCGAGGTCGAAAGTGGTCAGTATGACGACGCGGGTGTCGCCGCCGCCCGCGAGGATGCGGCGGGCGGCCTCCAGACCGTCCAGTTCGGGCATGCGGATGTCCATGAGGACGACGTCGGGCCGGGTGCGGCGCACCGCGGCGATGGCCTCGGTGCCGTTGGCGGCCTCGGCGACGACGTCCATGCCGTCGGCGGTGAGGATCATCCGGAATCCGGTGCGCACCAGGGCCTGGTCGTCGGCGACGACCACTCGCAGCGGCTCGGTCATCGAACCTCCTCGCCTAGCGGCTCGTCGGTCAATGACCGACGGTGCTGTGCTTTTGCTGACCTCGCAAGCTCGGTCACGTCCGGTCCTCCAGGGGGATGACGGCTTCGACACGGTAGCCGCCCAGCGGGGTGGGGCCGCAGCGCAGTGTGCCGCCGTAGACGGCCAGCCGCTCGCGCAGCCCCAGCAGGCCGTGGCCGTTGCCGGTGGTGGCGGCCGAGGTGGGGGTGCCGCCGGAGTCGGTGACCTTGACGGCCAGCCGGTCGTCCTGATAGTCGACGGTGATGCGCGCGGTGGCTCCGGCGGCGTGTTTGACCGTGTTGGTGAGCGCTTCCTGCACCACCCGGTAGGCGGCCAGTTCGATGCCGGACGGCAGCGGCCGAGCCGAGCCGGTGATGGTCAGTGCGATGTCGGTTCCGGAGCCGCGTACCCGTTCCACCAGGGATTCCAGCCGCTCCAGGCTGGGCTGTGGCGTCAGGCTGAGCGCGTCGGGGTCGTCGCCGGACGAGCCGGCGGCGCGGCCGGCCGACGCGGCGTCGTCCATTGTCAGCAGTCCCATGACGTGGCGCAGTTCCGACATCGCCGCCCGGCCACCGGCTTCCACCGCCAGCAGCGCCGCCTTGGCCTGGTCGGGGGAGGCGTCCATGACCTTGCGGGCGGCGCCGGTCTGGATCACCATGACGCTGACGTTGTGCGTCACCACGTCGTGCAGCTCCCGGGCGATGCGGGCGCGTTCCTGCTCGGCGGCGCGGCGCAGTTCCTCGGCCCGCTCCTTCTCCAGGGTGGACAGCCGGGTGCGGCTCTCCGAGACCCGGTGCTTCCACACCCGCATCGCGCTGGCCGCCAGCACCACCGGGATCAGGATCAGCGGCGCGACGTATTCCGACGGCACCACGCTGCTGGCGCCGTCGGACTGCGGTCGCGTGGCCATGTCGTGCTCCTGCGGCGCGAACACATCCTCCGATTCGGTCTGGTCGATGGTGGACGGTGCCTTGTTGCCCATCGGCACGTCCTGCAACACGTTCGGCGTCAGCGAGGCGACCGCGACCACCGCCGCGGCAAGGCTCAGCATCGTCGGGATCCGGTAGGGGCTGTAGGCGGCGGCGCTGTATCCGGCGATGACGCACAGGTAGAAGGCCAGCTGCGGCAGTTCGTGCTGTGGCAGCACGGTCGCCGCCGCCACCAGCCACAGCACCGTCAGCGGGAACCGGCGCCTCCAGATCAGCGCGGGCATCGCGACGGCGAGGAAGACGATCGCGCCGGTCCACTCGTCCCATTCGATGGTCCGGGGGATCCCGTTGATGTGGCGCACCGGGGTGTGGTCGTCGATGTACCCGATCGAGATCACGGCGATCAGCAGCACCAGCGCGACGTCGAAGGCGTAGGCGCGCCGGGAGGGGCGTGGCAGTGGCCCCGACGGCCGCGTGACCGACGAGAACCACTCCCGTGGATGCTTCACCGCCGGGATCGTGAACACCGGCCCATTCTCGCTCACCAGGGGCTCGCACGGCATCGGCCGAGAACCCGAGGGGCGGTACATCCACCGACTACATCGCGAGGATGACCCGCGCGCGGGCGGCTCCCGGCGCGGTACCGCAATTGGCTCTCGCGACCGACGCGGCCGAGGTGGCACCGATCGTAGCGTCAGACGCTCTGTCGACGAACGAAGGAGATCCACGATGTCCACCCCGGTGATAGAGCTGCGCGGGACCACGCGCCGCTACGACGAGGGGCCCCCGGCCCTCGACGACGTGTCGCTGACGGTCGGCGCGGGCGAGGCGGTCGCGATCCTCGGGCCGTCCGGCAGCGGGAAGTCCACCATGCTGAACCTGATCGCGGGGCTGGACCGGCCGAGCCAGGGCACCGTCACGGTGGACGGCACCCGGGTGGACGGGCTGTCCGAGGCCGCCTCGGCCCGGTACCGGCGCGCCAAGGTCGGGATGGTGTTCCAGTTCTTCAATCTGCTGGACGACCTGACCGTGGCCGACAACGTGACGCTGCCCGCGCTGCTGGCCGGGATGCGACGCCGCGAGGCCCGGTCGCGGGCGGCGGAACTGCTTGACTCGCTGGGCATCAAGCGGCTGGCCGCCGCGCATCCGGCCCGGCTGTCGGGTGGGGAGCGGCAGCGGGTCGCGGTGGCGCGGGCGCTGATGAACCGTCCGACACTGCTGCTGGCCGACGAACCGACCGGCGCCCTGGACTCGGCTTCGGGGCTGGAGGTGCGGCAGCTGCTCAACGAACTGCACGCTGACGGCCAGACGATCGTGCTGGTCACCCACGACCTGGCGCTGGCCGAGGCCTGCGCCACCCGCACCGTGCGGCTTGTGGACGGTCATGTCGCCGCCGACACCGCGATGGAGCCGGTGCGATGAGCGGAACCGGGAAGGTGGTGCGCTCGGGCGTCGGGCGCCGCAAGGTGCAGACGCTCGTGATCGTGCTGGTGGTGGCGATGGCGACCGCCTCGGCGGTGCTGGGCGGCACGCTGGTGGTCGCCTCGCAGGCGCCGTTCGACCGCGCGTTCAAGCAACAGCATGGCGCGCACCTGATCGCGCAGTTCGACGCGGGCAAGGTGACGGAATCCGAAGTGGAGGCGACTGCCGAGGACGACGCGGTGAGTCAGGCGGAGGGTCCGTTTCGGACGGTTCCGGTGGACGCGCTGTTGGACCGGGGGATGCGACTGCCGTCGCTGACCGTCGCCGGACGCGAGAAACCCGGCGGGGCGGTCGACAAGGTCACGGTGACCGAGGGCCGGTGGGCGGAGAAACCGGGCGAGATCGTGCTGTTCGACAACAGCGGCGCCGGCGGCGAGATGGCGGCGACGCAGGTGGGCGGCGAGATCGAGGTGCCGGACCTGCCGGGCAAGCCGACGCTGAAGATCGTCGGCCTGGCCCGTTCGGTCAGCGAGAGCGCCGACGCCTGGGTTGTGCCGGAACAGATCGAGGAGCTGACACCGTCGGGACAGGACGGTGGCTACCAGATGCTGTACCGCTTCGACTCCGCCGCGACCAAGGCGCAGGTCGACGACGGCCGTGACGCCGTCATGGCGGACGTGTCCGACAAGGCGGTCACCGGAACCAAATCCTGGCTGAGCACAAAGGACCGGGCTACCGGGCAGGCGCGACTGCTGGTGCCGTTCCTGATCGTGTTCGGCGTGCTGGGCGTGTTCATGGCCGTCCTCATCGTCGGCAACATCGTCACCGGCGCCGTCAGCAGCGCCACCCGCCGGATCGGGATCCTCAAGGCGCTCGGCTTCACCCCGGCGCAGGTGGTCCGGTCCTATATGGCGCAGGCGTTGATCCCGGCCGCGATCGGCGCCGGAATCGGCGTGGTGGCGGGCAATCTGCTGACCCAGCCGGTGCTGGGGCAGACCAACCGGCTGTACGGCACCTCCGATTCCGGTGTGGTGTGGTGGATCGACGTCCTGGGCTTCGGCGGCGGCCTGGCGATCGTGGCGGTGACGGCCTGGGCGGCGGCACTGCGGGCCGGACGGCTGCGCAGCGTCGACGCGTTGTCGGTGGGCCGCACCAAGGGTGGCGGCCGGGGGAGTCTGGCGGCCCGGGTGTGCGCCCGGCTGCCGCTGCCGCGTTCGATCACGCTGGGCCTGGCCCAGCCGTTCGCCAGGCCGGGCCGGGCACTGGCGATCCTGGTCGCGGTCGGTTTCGGCGCCGCGGCGGTGACCTTCGCCGCCGGGTTGAGCACCTCGCTGGCACAGGTACAGGCCACCCAGGTCTTCGGCGATGTGGCCGTGTATCCGCACGGACCGCCGGACTCCTCCGGCAAGCCGCCGACGATCGACGCCGACGCCGTCATGGCCGCGATCGACGACCAGGACGCGACCACCGGTTCGGGCGGCCTGGCCCGCACCCAGGTCGCCGTCCCCGGCGTCACCGGCTCGGTCGAGGCGTACGGCTTCACCGGTGACAAGTCGGTGTACGACTACCGGATGGTCTCCGGCGACTGGTTCGACGGCGCCGGTGAGATCGTCGTGTCGACGCCGTTTTTGAAGGCCACCGAGACCGAGGTCGGCGACAGCATCACGCTGACCTCGCACGGCGAGGACATCACCGTGACGATCGCGGGCGAGGTCTTCAACACCGAGGACCGGGGCATGCAGATCCTCACCGACCTCGACACGCTCACCGACGCCGATCCGAAGCTGACACCCACGGAGTTCAACATCGACGTCAAGGCGGGCACCGACGCCGCCGACTACGCCGACACGCTCAACAAGGAGCTGGAGGACCTGAGCGCCGAGGCGGTCGTTCTCCAGGAGGAAGCCGACGAGTACGTCCTGATCATCAACTCGCTGACGGCGTTGCTGACGCTGCTGCTCATCGCGGTGGCCGCCATGGGCGTCCTCAACACCGTGGTGCTGGAGACCCGGGACCGGGTGCGGGATCTGGGGGTGTGCAAGGCGATCGGGATGGTGCCCAGGCAGACGGTCGCGATGGTGCTGGCCTCGGTGCTGGTGACCGGCCTGGCCGGTGGCGCGCTCGGCGTGCCGCTGGGCATGTATCTACAGCGGACGATCGTCGGCGACATGGGCGAGGCGGCGGGTTACACGCTGCCTTCGGCCGTGCTGGACATCTACCGGCCCGGCGACCTGACGCTGTTCGCCTTGGGCGGCTTGGTGATCGCGGTCCTGGGAGCGCTGCTGCCCGCGGGCTGGGCGGCCAGAACCCGTACCGCCACAGCGTTGCGGACCGAGTAGTCCCGGGCCACCGAACTGTCTGTTCTCGAACAAGGAGACATCCCTCATGGACACCTTCAAGAAGATATCGATGTGGACCGGAATCGTCCTCACCGGAATGTGTGGCGTGGTGCTGCTTGGCGCCGGAAAGGTGAGTTCAGGAACCCTGCTGATCGCCATGACCTTTCTCATGGTCCGACCGATCAAGCGGTTCACGCTTCCCCGTTGGCTCAAGGTCGGACTGATCTGTGTCGTATTCGCTGCCGTGATGTGGAACATCTCCACCACCGATCTTCCGCATGCCTCAAACATGGAGATATGCGGCGGTGAAGAGGCGCGTACATACACGTCAACCGGATTCAAGTTCCTGGACCAGGTGCTGTACATCTTCAGCGGCTTCCTAGCTCAGGCGTCGCCGTCCTGACATGGTGCCGCAACGGCGACCGACGCCGTTGCGGCACTAAACCCAGTCGGTTCCCACGAGAGTCGGTTCCGGTCGCAGTCGCACACCGAAGGCCGCCTCGACTCCCGCGCGCACCTCGTCGGCCAGCCGCAGCAGTGCCGCGGTGGTCCCGTCGCCCCGGTTGGTCAGCGCCAGCGTGTGTTTAGTCGAAATGGACACTCCATCGTGGCCGTATCCCTTCTCGAACCCGGCCTGGGCGATCAGCCACGCCGCCGAGGTCTTCACCTTGTCGCCCGCGGGCCAGTTCGGCGGCGGCTTCCCGGCCTTGGCGGCGATGACGTCGATGACGTCGGGTTCCACCACCGGGTTGATGAAGAACGAACCGGCGCTGTAGGTGTCGTGATCGGCGGCGTCCAGCACCATCCCCTTGCCGCGCCGCAGTTTCAGGACCGTCTCGCGGGCGACGGTCGCATCGACGGTCTCGCCCGCTTCGATGCCCAGGGTGCGAGCGGTCTCGGCGTAGCGGATGGGCGCCGAGCGCCGCGACCGCCGCAGCCGGTACCGCACGTCCAGGACCAGGAACCGGTCGCTGTGTTTGAAGACGCTGTCGCGGTAGGCGAAGCGGCAGTCGGCGGCGGTGAACACCACGGTCTCGCCGAGCTCGCGGTCGTAGACCGTCACCGTCTCGATGGTCTCGGCGACCTCCTGCCCGTAGGCGCCGACGTTCTGGATCGGCGTCGCCCCGGCCGAACCGGGAATCCCGGACAGGCACTCGATCCCGGACCAGCCCTCGGCCACCGCGCGCTCCACAAGCGAGTCCCAGTTGTGCCCGGCGGCCACCGTCACCAGGACGTCGTCGCCGTCGACGGCGACCTCGGCGCCGCTGGAGCGGATCACCACGGCGGTGCCGTCGAAACCCGCGTCGCCGATGACGAGATTGCTGCCCCCGGCGACCAAAAGCACCGGTTCGTTGGCGCTGTCGGCCGTTCGTACTACGTCGACGAGCTCACGAGCGTCGGCGGCTTCGACGAGGCGCTTGGCGGGTCCGCCGAGGCGCAAGGTCGTCAGTGTGGCCAGCGGGGTGAGGTTAGCGTCAGACACGACGACGAGCTTAAGCTTGGTCCCGGAACCTGCGGACTTTGGGCGGTAGCAGACATGACTCGATGGGACAAGAACGCCTTCCTGATGGCCTGGCGGGCCGACTCGGACCGCCTGCGGGAAGCGGCCGTGGCCGACGAGCTGGACCGGGAAGTCCCCAGTTGCCCGGGTTGGAGTCTGCGGGATCTGGTCGCGCACGTCGCGCGGGTCTTCCTGAACTACGAACGTCTGGTCACCGCGACGGCGGCGCCGCCCGCGGACAGCAAGGGCGACGGTGACTTCGATCTCGGCGAGGACGTGCTGGCCGAGTACGACACCGCCGTGCGGAAACTGACGACGACATTGGACGGAGTGCGGTTGGACGACCCCGCGTGGGTACCGGGGCCGCATGCCCGTATCGCGCGGTTCTGGATCCGCAGGCTCATGTGTGAGACGGCGGTTCACCGCTGGGACGCCCAGATGGCCTTCGCCGCGGCCGAACCCATCGGTTCCCGGGCGGCGGCCGAGGGCATCCAGGAGGTCTTCGACACCTTCATCCCGTGGGGCCGTCGCCGCGAGGAATCGACCGCGACCGGCGTGGTGCAGCTGTTCGCCCGCGACATCGACCGGCACTGGTTCGTGCGGCTGCGCGAGGGCCGCGAGACGCTGCTCGACCCCGACAGCGTCGACGTCGACAACACCGCGATACAGGCCAGCGCGTCCGGAAACGCCTCTGACCTGTATCTGGCGCTGTGGGGCCGGGTCCAGACCAGCGTGCTCGAACTCGCCGGTGACGAGACCCTGTTCAAGGCCCTGCGGGTGCGGTGAGCGCTATGCGACGCGCACGTCGTCGACGGCCCAGTACCAGTTGTTGACGCCGGTCAGCCGGAACCCGATCCTGACCTCGCGCGCGTCCGAGGGGCGGTCGACGTCGATCGCGTCGGGGCCGTTGACGTCGGTCGACAGGGTGCGCACGACCTGCGGTTCGCCGTCGTCCCAGCTGGCCAGGATCTCGCCGCGCTGCTCGCCCTCCTGCCGGTAGAGGTGGGTCAACCGGACGGTGACCTTCGCGTTGGCGGCCACCGGAGGGGTCCACAGTGTTGAGTCGAAGGTCTTGCCGGACGCCGCGTCGGTGTCGGCCCACTCGTCGCTGTCGGCCACCGCGAAGGTGCCCCGGCCGCGCACGAAGGTCTCGCGGTTCTGGCCGCGCTGCGCCGAGGACCAGAACGCGTCGGACACCAGGCTCCAGCCCGCCCATTCGGTGACGCCGCCCTCGGGCAGCTTCGCGTTGTCGCGGCTCCAGCCCTGCGGCAGTTCCGGGGACCAGCCGAGGATCTCGGCGTCGATGTCCTCGGTGACCGCCGGCTGAAGCTTCACCGTCTGGAACGGGTCTGAGTCCTCATGGGTCACTGCTCGGCCGTCCATGGTGTCGGATGGCGTGGCGCCCAGGTGGATCAGCGCCGAGGCGGCGACGTCGACCAGCCGCGTCGTCACCGGCTTGGCGGCGCTGATGCCGTCGCCGGTGGCCAGGATGAAGGTGCCGCGTTCGATCAGCGAGTCGCCGCCGTGGCCGCCGGAGTCGAGGTGTCCGTGGTCGGTGGTCAGCATGATCAGCCAGTTCTCCTCGGCCCGGGTGGGCCGGGATTCGACCGCGGCCAGCAGCCGGGACACGAAGCCGTCCACGACGGCGATCTCGTCGAGGTAGTTCTGGGAGCCGGATCCGTCGGCGTGGCCGACGATGTCGAGCTGACCGAAGTAGACGAAGGTGGCGTCGGCGGCGTCCTTGGCCAGGTGCGCCTCGGTCTCATCGGCGATGGTGGCGTCGTGCTCGACGTACCCGTCCTTGTCGCCGTCGAGCACGATCGTGGCGTCGATGCCGTCGCCGAACAGGTGATCGCCGATGGGTTTCCAGTCGGCGGCGGCCCAGGTCTGGATCTCGGGTCGGGCGGCCTTCGCCGTGGACAGCCAGTCCGGATAGGACTTGAGGTCGTTGCCGCCGAAGGAGTTGTCGACCACCTTGTGCTTGTCGGGCCACACGCCGGTCAGGATCGTCGACCAGCCAGGCCCGGAACTGGTGGGCGCCATGGGTTGCGTGTACAGCAGGCTGCGCGCGTCCAGGGCGGTGTCCTGGAGTTTGGCGAGGGTGGGGGCGTTCGCGTCGCGGACCCGGTCGGCGACGAAACCGTCGACGCCGATCACCAGGACCTTGGGGGATGTCTCGGCTGCCCGTGCCGGGGAGAGGGGCAGCGCGGCCGCGGCGGTCGCGGCGGCGGCCATGCCGAGGAGGTGTCGTCTTCTCATGGAGTCTCCAAGATTGGTCTAGACCAATTGCATTGACGACTCTGAATGCTAATGGAGTGGTCGGACGACTGTGCGTCATGTAGGCGACAGCTACGTGAACGCTTGTGGCGGCGACGTTCTACCAGCCCAGCTCGGCGGCGGTGTCCTGGGCGATCGCGGGGGAGCAGGTCATGCCGCGTCCGCCCGGCCCCGTCACCAGGTGAACCCCGGCCTCCGGGCTGGCCCTAAACACCGTCGCCTCCGGGTCGAGGCACTGCGAGTACACCCCGGCCCAGCGGCGCCGGATCGGCGGCAGCTCGCGCCCCAAAAGTGCTGTGGCCACGTCGCGCAGGTGCTCGTAGGCGTCCTCGGTGACGTCGAAGGCGAAGGGCTCGGTGTACTCGTGGGTGTCGCCGATGGTGAGGCTGCCGTCCAGCCGCTGCACCAGCAGCAGCTGCATCCTCTCCGCAGCCGCCGTGGGGGTCTGCTTCTGGACGCCCCGCAACCGATCCAGTGCCTCCGAGGCGAAAGCGGGGTAGTAGCGGAAGCTGTCGCCGTCGGCGATCGCGGTCGTCACCCGCTCGGCCAGCGGCGCGGTCTGCATCATCTGCAACCGCACCCGCCGGATCGGCGGCGTCGGCCCGGCCAGCTCCCGCACCAGTCCCGCGTGCGCGGCCCCCGGCGTCACGACGATCTGGTCGGCGTTGTGGATCTCGCCGTGGTCGTCGCGGGCCAGCCCGGCGGCGACGGTGCGCACCTCACGGCCGCCGACGAAGCGGTACCGCCCCGACTCGGCCAGCTTCGCCCGCAACGCGGGCAACGCCACCCGCGACTCCACCGCCGCGTCATGCTCACAGTGGAGCGCCGCCATGAAGTCCCCGCGCAGCACCGGATTCAGCGCCCGCGCCTCCTCCGGCTCCAGCAGCGAGAACCCCCGCCGGGTGTCGTTGAGGACGGCCTGGGCGACGGCCACCTCCGCCGGAGTGCGGCAGATCGTCAGCGACCCGATCCCGCGAAAACCGACGCCGGGCACTTGATCCCCAATGGACTGCCACAGTTCCCGTCCCCGCAGGGCGGTCTCGAGGTCCACCCCCGCGCTGCGCCCCGAAACCCAGACCAGCCCGAAGTTGCGCACCGAGGCCCCGCGTCCCTCGGGCTCCCGCTCTATGTGGACGACCTCGTGCCCGGCGGCCACGGCCGTCCAGGCGTGCATGGTGCCGAGTACCCCGCCTCCGACGACGACGATGCGCACGGTGGAACCTCCACGAACTCGAAAGGTCTGGACCTTTTACCGAAACGAGACAGTACCCGTCCGAACCACCCACCGTCAACTCCGGCTCAGCGAGCCCGCAACCGGGTCGAGAACCCGATCCGGTCTCCCCGATACAACGTCCGCACCAACTCGATCGGAACCCCTTGCGGGTCATAGGAAACCCGGTGCAACAGCAACATCGGCTGCGCCGGATTCGTCTCCAGCAACAGCGCCTCCCGTGGCGAGGCCAACGCGGTCTCGATCCGCTCGTCCGCCTCGTCGAACACCACACCCAACTCGTCCTGCAGACACCGATACAGCGACGCCGCCGGATCGAAGACCTCCAGCAACCGCGGAAACCGCGCCGCGGGCAGATAGGTGCTCTCCAAACCGGTCGGCTCCTCATCGGTCAGCAACACCCGCTCCAGGTGAATCACCTTGGCCCGCTTGCCGATCCGCAACCGCTCGGCGAGTTCGTCGCTGGCGTCGATCCGCTCGGCCGACACCACCCGCCGCCCGGGTCTGCGTCCCATGCTCGCCACCGCCTCGGTGTACGACACCAGCTCCAGCGGATGAATCGTCTTGGGCGGGGCCACATAGGTTCCCCGTCCCTGCCGCGCCGCCAGCCGTCCCTCCAGGATCAGCTCCGAGATCGCCTGCCGCACCGTGGCACGACTCACCTCGAACCGCGCCGCCAGCTCCCGCTCCGGCGGCAACATCTCACCCTCGCCGATCTCACCGATCAGGGTCACCAGCCGAGCCTTCACCGCGAAGTACTTGGGCACCCTGCCATGTTCGGGTACACCCCGCCGCACCTGACCACTTTCCAGCATCCGACAAGGTTAGGCGGTGACCCGCTGTTCGAAACACGAACCGGTCAGTGCCTCCCGCTAAGGTGTCGCACATGGATGACTCGACGTGGCATACCGGCCCACTACTGGGATTCGACACCGAGACCACCGGCATCGACACGACGACGGCCCGCATCGTCACAGCCGCCATAGTGAACGGTGACGACGTGGCCAGCTGGCTCATCAACCCCGGCATCGACATACCGGCGGCGGCCAGCAACGTCCACGGCATCTCCACCGAACACGCCCGCGCCAACGGCACCGAACCCGCGCTGGCACTGTCCGAAATCGGCAGAGCGCTCACCAAGGCGGCCGAAGAGGACACCCCCGTCGTGGTCTACCGCGCCGGTTACGACCTCACCCTCCTGTCGCACGAACTGGACCGGTACTCGCTACCCCAGGTCCCGTGGGAGCGCCTGAAAGTCCTCGACCCGTTCGTCCTGGACAAGAAGGCCGACAAGTTCCGGCGCGGCAAGCGAACCCTGTCGGCGGTGTGCACCCACTACGACGTCGACCTCTCGGGCGCCCACAGTGCCGACGCCGACGCCCGCGCCGCGGTCTCACTGGCCCGCGCGATCGGCCAACGCCACAAAGCGCTGGCGGCCATGAACATCACCGAACTCCACACGGCCCAGATCGCTTGGCACGCCGACGATGCGGCCAGCCTGGAGGCGTACTTCCGGCGACAGGGCAAACAGGAGACTATCGACCGGCGCTGGCCGTTGCAGCGCTGAGCGTCGGCTGGTGTCGACGACGCCAGTGAGGACTGTCGCGGTGCCCGACGCGTAGAGTGGTGACTGAGGACACCATGCGGGAGGGCATACGTGGAACCGGACGATCAGGAACCGGAAGCCGAGGGCCGCGGCGACGCGAAGCCCGAACCGGTGGTCCGCAACGATTCCTCGGGGCCGGTGGGTGGCAACCTCTACCAGGGGCACACCATCACTGTCACCAATGTGCACACCGCCGTACGCGGTTTCGACGACCTGCCCGAGATCCGTCCCAGTGGACTGCCACAGGCGCCGGAGATATTCGTCAACCGAGTGGACAAAATGGCCGAACTAACCGCGTTGGTCACCAAGCCGAGGAAGTCGGGCGCGGCGCTTGTCGCGATCGGTGGCCTCGGCGGGGTGGGGAAGTCCGCTCTTGTCGCGCGGTGGGGTAACCAGGTCGCCGGGGAGCTTTTCCCGGACGGCACGATGCACGTCAACCTGGGCGCCCACCGAGCCAACGGCGGCGTGGGAATGAACGCCGCGTTCGCGCAGCTCCTGGGCCAGTGCGGTTGCGAGGACTGGCAACTGGCGAAGGACCTGCCCGGACGGCGAGAACAACTGCGCGCCCGGCTCAGGGGTAAGCGGGTGCTTCTGGTCGCCGATGACGTCAATACCGACGCGGAAGTGGCGCAGTTGCGGCCCGAGTATGTCGGCAGCGCCCTGATCATCACCGGCCACGGCGGCGGCGAGTATGCCATGGACCAGGAACACCTGTCGGTGGAACCGTTGGACGACGCCTCGGCATTCGAGCTGGTGTCCATATTGATCGGTTCCGGGGAAGCGGAGGCGGAACGGGCCGAGGTCACCGAACTCGTCCGCCTGTGCGGCGGAGTGCCCAAGGTGATCGGTATCGCGGTGGGCCCGGTTCGCCGCCACGACAGCATCCGGATCGCCGACGTGTTGGCGGGGCTGCGAACCGAAATCGACGGCGCCGAGGGTCCCGTCGATCAGGACTCCATTCTGGGCATGGTCGCCGATCGGGCCTACCATTCACTGACACCGGAAGCCGCCCGCCTGTACCGCGCCCTGAGTTGGCATCCGGAAGGCGACGTCTCGAAGCACGCGATCCTCGCCCTGGCGCAGCATCCAAGCGGCACGGGTGAGCCGCCGCTGATCGACCTTCTCGAGCACCATCTGCTGGAACCGCTCCAGACAGACCGGTACAAGCTGTCGTATCTCGTGCGCGCGCACGCTCGTCGGCACGCCATCAGTGTGGACGGTCCACGAGCGGAGCGTGAAACGCTGAAGGTACTGGCCAGCTGGTACGCGGCATGGGCTCACAGCGCCGACAAGACCATGATCCCGAACCGCACCCGGGTGTTCGCCACCGAACCGTCACGGCGACCGCCGTTCACCACGGGCGACGACAAGGACGAGAACAAGCGCGACGCCCGCGACTGGTTCGAAGCCGAACGGTACAACCTGCTCGCCATCCAGCGCCGTTGCTTCGATGAGGGCTGGTACGACCTGGTGATGCGGCTCGGCGAGTCGATGTGGGTCATGTACATCGGCGGCCGGTACCTGGAGGACTGGCTCGATTCCAGCAGGCTCGCCGTCACCGCCGCCGTCGATTCGGGGCACCCGGCCGCGGAAGTACGGTTTCGTGCCTTCCTCGCGCGGGCACTGATGGAGAACGCCGCGATCGCGACCGAGCCGGATCGGCTGTTCGACGAGGCCGCGCGTGAACTGACGCGAGCCCGGGAACTGCCGATGGCGGACGGTATCGGCCCGGACCTGCGCGCCTCAGCGATCGAGTTCACCGGACGCTGGTACAGCTACAAGGGACAGTACCGGGAGGCAATCGACTGCTACCGGCAGGCAATACCGTTGTTCGCGTCGCAAGCTGAGCGAACCGATCTCCCCGACGAAAGTCGTCGCGCGAGCCAGCGCGGCGTCACGCTCCAGCTCCACTTCATCGGCCGGTGCCTGCTGAAACTCGGTGACCTGACCGGAGCCGCGGAACACTTGCGGCAAGCCGAATCCCGCATGGTCGGTACCGACCACGACCGCGACGTAGCCACGATCCGCACCGACCTCGGCGAGGCGTTGCGCCGACTGGGCAGACTGGACGAAGCCTTCGCCGTCGTCACCGCCGCGGTGGACGTGTTGGCGTACAAGAAGTGGTACCGCATCGAAATCAGCGCCCTGCGGCAGTTGGCGCTCGTAGCCGAAGCGCGCGGCGACACCGAACTGGAACGCACGTGTCTTGAGCGACTGCGTGACCTGTACACGGCGACCCACGACACGGAACTATCCGCTGTGGAGGAAAGGCTGAGGCGGCTGTGACCGGGAAACTGTCGCACGGAACCTCCGGCGCGCTGCGGCGCTTCGCGGGCTGGGTGGCCCGGGGGTCGGTGGGGAACCCGCTGCTTGAGGACATTGACTACTGGGACGAGCTGCGCGAGTCTCCCAGCCAGATGGAGTCGCTGTTCGCCGTCTTCGCGAACGTGCTGGAGCTCGACGACGACGGCGAACCCGTGAACGAGAAGTACGCCGAACGTCGTGCGGCACTGTGGATCTACCGGTACTTCACCGGTACCTGGCCAGAAGGCGAGCGACCGTTGGAGGACTGGGAGGCCAAGCTCTACTGACGCGGCCTAGTCGACGGGTGAGTGGCTGAAGTGGATCGACACCGTCTGCCCGCCGCAGCCGACCGTGAAGCCGCCCAGCGGTTCTAGTCCAGCCTGGACTATGACGTAGTACGTCGAGGCGGCCAGTTCGACCGTCGCGATCGGCGACCCGCTCACGACGGCAAGGTACTCGGTGCCGTCGCGGTCGCGCAGTACGCAACGCCCTTCGGCCGACGGCCGCGCTACGACCCGGCAACCGGGAAACCGCCGCAGCAGTTCGGCCGGACTCGGTTCGGGATTGACCGCGACGAGGGCGGCGGCCGTCTGTGGCCGTCGCGGGTCGGCGTCATCGGTGCGCACCACCAGGTGTCGGCCCGCCCGCACGGTCGCCGTCGCGGCCGGGTACCGGGTGAGGGTGACCGTACGGTTCCCCGGGTCGACCGCGCTGTGAACTACGAAGGCGGTGACGTTGTCCCACTTCAGTTCCGGCTTGGCCAACGGCAGGAACGCGGGGACGGCGGGCTCCGGCAGGTCCATCAGCTCGTACATGACGGTTCTGAACGCCCCGGCCGCGTCGATGCGACGGTCGATCGACGAGTCGAGGATCGCCTCGACCGCCGCGGGCCGCCCTTCCGCGACAAGCCGCTCAACCTGCGGCGGCAGCGGCGCCTTCGGGTCGAGGTGCGGAACCGCGTCGACCAACGCCGCCACCGGGCCGTCGTCGGGGTACTCGCTCGGATCGTGGGCCGCGATGGCCACGGGTGTCCCGTCGGCGGCGTAGAACGAGATCGAGCCTCCGTCGCCGATGACGACGTCGGCGGCGATCACGGCTGGCTGCCAGGCCGCCGTCGGCGGGATGAGGATGAGGCCGGAGTCGAGCGCGGCTCGCAGCCGCCGCTCCAGGTCGCGTTGACCGTCGTGAATGGTGACGTTGTGGTGGAAGGCCGCCGCGATCCGGTACTCGTCAACGGGCAACTCGGCGACCAGCCGCTTGATCAACTCCAGCGACTGTCCCGCGAGCGAACCCGGACCCCACGACGACGCCACCAATACGAGGCGCTGTCCGGGTCGCAGGCCGAACGCCGCCCGATAGCTGTCGCGCAGCGGCCGGTGCGCGCGTAGCTGCTGGGCGATCGGATCGCCCGCGATGACGGCGTGCGGGACGGCCGCCCCACAACCGAGCCGCAACCGGCGCAACGAGTCCGGACCCGGCAGCAGTATCCGCGACGGGATCACGGAACCGTTGTGCAGCAACTGTTGTGGCATCAGTTCGAACACCTCGCCGCCGCTGGTGACGGCGGGTGGCCGCTTGTGATGCCCCGCCCCGTGCGGGAAGACGACCACGGGTGCCTTCAGCTCCCGCAGACTGGCGTGAGTGGTACCCGAGACAGCGAGATCGAATGTGGACTGTGTGGCGCGGTGCCACGGCAGCGGACGGATCCGTTGCGACACCAGCAGCTGATCGACGCCGTGGTCATACCGGGAGTCCGGTCCGATCGTCGTGCGGATGGTGACCCGGTCGTCATCGTCGAACAGCTTGAGGATCTCCAGCAGCCGGAACACCGAGGCCCGGTTGCGGGTCACCGCCAGGACCTGCCGCTGCGACGCGAGCGTCACTTTGCCGTCGAGGCCGCCGGTCACACCGACTCCCCGCGTCCGCACCCCGGGCCCGGCCGGTCAGTCGTCCTGTCGCACGCCGCTGGCCGCTGGCCGCTGGCCGCTGGCCGCTGGCCGCTGGCCGCTGGCCGCTGGCCGCTGGCCGCCCGATCGTTACCACACTGGACTCGGGTATGGCAGCCGCAACGCGCGAGCGGCACGCGCACCCCATCCGCAGTCCAGACACCCCGACACTGTAACCGGTTACCCCCCGCGTCGATATGCTCAAGCTTTCCAAGCCGGGGAGGTTCACATGCCGGATCCCATCATGATGGCCATCGCGGGTGCCGTCGCCGGGAAGACAGCCGAGGTCGCCTTCAAGGGCGGACGCAAAGCCTACGACGCCGTCGTAGCGCTGGTGAAACGCCGCTTCGCCAAGGAACCGCTCGCTCAGACCGCCCTCGAAGCCGCCGAGTCCGATCCGGAGGCGAACACCGAACGACTCGCCGCCGCCCTCGAACTGGTGGCCGCCGCCGATCCCGAGTTCGACCGCGAACTGCGCCAGGCCGGGCAAGCGCTCATCGCCGCCGCTCCCGGGGCCACGGTGAACATCAACTCCGGCACGGTCGGCCACGACTCATACCAGGCCCAGACGATCAACATCAACCGCGACGACAAGTGACGCGCCCCGTGCGACCGCGACCAAAGTCGTAGCCGCGAATCGTCCCCCATGCCGATGCCGGAACCCTTGCCCGCCACCAGACTCATAAGACAATGAGCCCCTCCATCCTCGCCATGTTCGCGGTCTCGATCGTCGTGCTCGCCGCCGCCTGGTTCTCGCGCCGCAGCAGGTTCGCCGCGGCCGCCAGCCTGGCCTGCTGGATCGCGACACTGTGCTACTTCATCCCCGAGGCGATCGCCATCGCCGCCAGCCGGGTCCCCTACAACGTGTTCGTCCAACCCATGAGCGCACTAGGTGTCGCCGAATGCGGAACGATCTCGGTCGCCGAGTACCCGGTCTGCTCGCCATTGCACGACATGGTGAACTGGGCGTTCGTCCTCAACGGACTCACCACGGCAGCCGCCGCGATCCTGCTCCACCGCTACTGGCCCCGCTCGACCAAGACCGTCGTCGCCACCGCCCTGTTGGTCTCCTTCGGACTCAGCAACGCCGCCACCGGCTTCATCCCCGCCGACGTCAATCTACAGTGGCACGTGATCGTGGCGCTGCCGAGCATGCTGGCCCAGATCCCCGCCCTGATCCTGCTGGCGACCACGTCCAAGGACCAGCCCGCCCTCGCCCGCTGGACCTACGAATGCGTCATCGTCACCACTGTCGCCACCGCGACCCTGCTGGCCCAACCCCTCACGGGAACCCCGTTCGGCGGCGCCGCCCAACGCGTGATGTACGCGTCCGTCTGGGTCTGGGGAATCGTCGCCGCGTTCGTGCTCTGGCGCCGACAACTCCGCCAACCAGCCCCGGCCTGACCAGAAAACGGTTGCACCCCGCCCGCCGGTGGTGTGAGATCGGCGCCATGACGATTGAGTTGGCCCAACCGCGCGTCGACCAGCTGAGCGAAGCCACCAGCGCACTGCGCTCATGGCAACACGAAGGCGCCCCCATGCAGCTCCACCCGGGTGACATCGGCTGGTACTGGCGCTTCGGAACCGAGACCACAGCGGCGGCGGTCCGCACTTGGAGCCGCGACGGCCGCATCCTCGCCGTCGGCCTGCTCGACGGCTCCGACCTGCTGCGCATAACGATGGCGCCCGACTCCCGCCGTGACGAGGAACTGTCGCACCAACTCACCCAGGACCTGACCGACCCCAAGCGCGGCGTCCTCCCCGAGGGCAAGGTCTACGTCGAAGCCCCTCAAGACGCACTGATCCAGGAACTGCTGCACGAAACCGGCTGGGCCACCGACGAACCGTGGACCCCGCTACGTCTCGACCTCACCGAACCGGTGAAGGACCCCGGCATCCGATACGAGGTCGCAGGTCCGGACAAGGCGCACGTAGCGGCCGAGGTAGTCCGGGCATCGTTCGACAAGTCAACGTTCACCGAGGACCGCTGGCAGGCGATGGCCAGCGGTGTTCCGTTCGCCGACGCGCGATGCCTTGTCGCGTACGACGAGAACGACAACGCGGTCGCGACGGTGACCGTATGGTCGGCTGGTCCGGGCAAACCCGGGCTGATCGAACCGATGGGCGTACACCGCGACCATCGCGGCCACGGACACGGCAAGGCGATGAACATCGCGGCGGCGGCTGTGCTGCGGGAGTTGGGCTCGTCGAGTGTGCTCGTCTGCACGCCGAGTTCCAATGTGGGCGCGGTGGCCACGTACAAGTCGGCCGGTTTCCAAGCGCGCCCGGAAGTCCTGGACCGCCGCCGCGACGGCTAGGTCAGCCGCGATCGAGGGCAGTGGCTGTCCGCAATCGGGAATACGGTTTCGGTCCGACCCCATCGCGAAAGGGCAGGACATGACGTATCTAGTAGCCGGAGCCACCGGAACCATCGGCCGCCACATCATCAAACACCTGCTGGCGACCGGCCAACCGGTACGAGCACTGACCCGCAACCCCGACGCCGCCAGCTTGCCCGAAAACGTCGAGGTCGTAACCGGTGACCTCTCCCGACCGGAGACCCTGCGCGCCGTCTTCGACGGCGTGACCGCGGCTCACCTTCTTAGCGCCTCCGGCGACGACCACACTCCCTTGCGGACGGGCGCCGAGATCGCGGCACTGGCCACGCGCGCCGGAGTACAACGGGTAACCGCTATTTCCCCCGGTCTCGAAGGCCCGCTCGAACAAGCACTCGCCGCCAGCGAACTGAAATGGACTCTACTGTGGCCCATCGATTACATGGCCAACACCTTGGGCTGGAGCCAAGCGATTCGAGATGACGGAGTCGTCCGCGAACCCTACGGTTCCCGCAAAACCGCGTCCGTCGACGAATCCGACATCGGCGCGGTGGCAGCCCACATCCTCATCAACGGCGGACACGACGGCCAGACCTACAAACTGACCGGCCCCCAAACGCTGACCCCCGCCGACAAGGTCAATGCCCTGGCCACCGCGACCGGCCTTCCATTGAACTTCGCCGAACTCACCGATGACCAGGCTCGCGACCTATGGCGATCGCAAGGATGGTCCGAAGAGGGCATCGAGTTCATGCTCAACATGTGGGCGACCGTTCCCGACTCGGTCGGCCACGTCAATTCCTCAGTGGAGAAGATCCTGGGTCGAGCGCCCCGATCCTTCACCCAATGGGCAACCGAACACGCCAACGCCTTCCGTGTCTGACCCCAAGAAGTGCGCGGTTAGCGGTCTGTCGGCTGGCGCCATGTCAGATTGGCGCCGAGTGCTGTTGTGAGCCGGGTGATCGCTTCGCGTGTGGTCTGGTCGTTGACGTGGTCGGGCAGCCAGGCGCAGGCAATGTAGGCGGCTACAACGTCGGCGGTGGCGCAGGCGGCAGTCAGGCACTCCTCGATCTGGGCGAAGGAAGGGCCGGGGCCGGAGGGGAAGCGCGCGCCGGGCAGCTGGGCGCCGTCAATGACGTCGATGTCGAGGTGGACGTAAACCGGTGTGCCGCCGAGCCTTTCGAGGGCGGTGGTGATCGCGGCCGGGTCGGCGGGTACACGGTGGACCTGGCTCGTGGACAGGGCGTCGTGCTCGGCGGGATCGAGATCCCTGGCGTCAGCGAGCACGACATTGGCCTCGTCGACTGGCCGAAGTCCGAGCGTGTCGTCGAACAGCCCGGGTGTCCGGCCGGTCAGCATGGCCAGAGCCATACCGCCGAGATAGCCGCTGGTCGATATGGCGGGGGTGTTGAAGTCGCCGTGGGCGTCCAGCCACAGCACGGCCAGGTCCTGGTGACGGCGCTGCATCCCGGCCAGCACCGCCCTGGCGGTGGGGCAGTCGCCGGACAACACCAGGGGCCTGTCGGTCCGCGTCACCACGTCGAGGGTGGCCTCATGCAGCAGGTTCATGCGGACGGGAACGGGACCGGCGGGGAGAGCCGGGCGAGCGACCGGGGTCGCGGTGTCGGGGATCGGAAAGGCCGGGATGTGCTCGTCGAGATGCCAGGGCGTGACGATCAGATCCCAGGCGCTGTTGGTGTTGCGATCAGTCATGCGGAGTCCTTCGTTTCCTCGCGACGGGTGGATTGTTGGCGTTGGGTGAGCAGGTCGAGCAGTCGTCGCAGCTCGGCGGCGCCTGCTCGCAGGTGCGCGGTGAGTTCCGTCCTGGCTTGTTCCGCGCTGCCGTGCAGCGCGTCCAGTAGCTGGCGGTGGTCGTCCGTGGTGCGCCCGAGTTCACGACGGGAGCGCTCGGCCAGCGCCAGGGCGAGACGCTGCTCCTGTTGGAGCTGTTGGTAGAAGCGGCACAGCCGGGGGCTGCCGGTGGCCGTGACCAGGGTGGCGTGGAAGAGCCGGTCACCCTCAAGCGCGGCGGTGGTGTCGCCGTCGTCGAAGGCGCCTTCTATCTGGTCAACCAGGTCGGCGAGTTTCGCGTAGATCGCGGGGTCCCGGTGCTCGGAGAGGGCATCGACCGCGGCCAGTTCCACAGCGGCGCGGGCAGCGTAGATGTCGGTGACGTCCTGCCCGGTGATGTCGGCGACGACGATGCCGCGGTTCATCTGATAGCGGACCAGGCCTTCGCCGTCGAGAGTCCGCGCGGCCTCGCGCAAAGTACTGCGGGACACGCCGAGCTCGGCGGCCAGGGCGGTCTCGCGCAGCGGGGTGCCCGGCAGTAGTCGGCCGGACAGGATGGCCTGCCGGACAGCATCGGCGGCCTGCTCGGTGGTGCTTTGCCGCTGAATGCTCGCGCCCAGGCCGGTGATCGGGTTCGTCATTGTCACCTGCCTCCTGTCCTGAAGTCCTGCTCGACCTCCCCAAGATTGCCATATTGTCCGACAATCTGGCAAGTGAGGCCATGCTCGCGCCCGCTCGATGGGCCGCAAGAAGGCGTTCGTCGTCAACAAGTACAAGGCACCGCTGCGGCTAGCGGAGGTGCCCGAAGCCGAGATGGCCGAGCACGATGTGCGGGTGCGGGTCGATGCACAGGTCCGCGAGTTCGCATCGGGCGACGAGGTGTATGTCCGGCCCGACAAAGTCAATGCCCTGGCTGCCGCGACCGGCCGCCCTTTGGTCCCGAAAACGGCGATGGCCTTCGGCATTGGACGCGAACTATCGAGATTCCGAAAGGAGACGTTCACTCCACCGCTTGGTTCTTTCTGTTGGGATCTAACGGCACTGTCTAGATTGATCGATTTTGGTGATGCTCGATCTCAGCGCATCGGGTTGTTGAGGAAGGAGCAGTCGTCGTGGGGTTTTCGCTGAAGGTGGTACCAGGGACCGTCAGCTCGCCGCAGTTGCTCGACAACAGGCTGCTGCGGCACGACAAGCTGCGGCAGAGGCCAAAGCCGCAGAGGCCCAACAACTAGCGCAAGCTTTGTCGGGAATCTTGGACTTGCATCGAGCAGCGTTCCCGGTAGCGGCTCGTCCCATTGCCCCTCCGATTCCGCCGGTCGATACAGGGGCCATCCGCCGGAGACCGCCAAGACCACGGCACAGCGAGGGGTGGGCGGGAGCCAGTTGAGAATTGGCCGGGATGTTGGGGTTCGGGAGACAGCGGGCTGGTAACTCGGGCCCCGCAGGGGAACGGGGTTCAGCATTGCGGCGATGGCGAGCCAGCGCACTACCACGCGTCCAGCCGACAACGCCATGCGCGGGGATCCCTTTCGCGGCAAGCTCACCGGCGGCCAGCGGCGCTTCGCAAGGGCTGGGGGCATTGCCACGATCGTTTAACAGCTGCGGGGTGGGCGGGAGCCAGCTGACGACTGGCAAAGAGGCGAGGGACGAGGGACAGCGATCTGAGGACTCTGGCCCTGGAGGGGCACGGGGCTTGCTCGGCAGTTCAGACGCGGGTTGTCGCCGCCGAGTTGCGGCGGGAGACGGGGCTGCCCCGGTGGATGACCGGGGCAGCGCCGTATGGGGGTCAGCGGTTCAGGGACTTCCAGAAGTCGTAGTGGTGTTCGGTGGCGTAGTCGGTGCGGCCGATCGCGTCGAGGTCGGCGACCAGTTTTTGGGTGTAGGGGCGGTGGTGCTTGAACTGCTTCCACTTCGGCAGGCCGCGCTCGTTCATGTCGCTACTGTGGACGAAGCGGCTCCAGTAGTCGATCAGTGCGTCGGACAGTCGCTCCTGGTCGCCGTCGCGTTTCTCGAACAGGGCATTGTCGTAGAAGTAGGCCAGTTCCTGCATGTGGCCGGTGCCGATGGTGAAGCTGGGGCGGGGCATGCCGTTGAACCAGGGGGCGTTGGGCTCGGCGATATCGAAGGCGTAGACCGGGACGTGCTTGGCGAGTGCCTTTTGGGTGTCGTAGGAGTGGGTGGACCAGTTGGCGTCGGTCTGGGCTGCGCCGAGCGCGTTGCTGGGGGATGCGTAGTCGGACACCGGGTATTCGGCCATGACGGCTTCGGCGTCATCGCCGAAGGTCTCGCGCATGCGCTTGCGGTAGTCGTCCTCGGTCAACGGTGTTCCGGTCGCCAGTTCCTCTCCGGCGAGGCGGCCGTTCTCCTCGTCGTGGTTGGAGCCGTGCAGCACCGGGACCTCGTTGATGCGGCCGGACTCGATGGCCTCGGACGGGGACAGCGGCAGGGTCTTGGTGCCGTGGAAGGGACGGTAGCCCTCGTGGCCGCTCTCGGCGGCGGTCAGGATCGTTTCGGAATCCTTGGCGCGCATGCATGCGACGTCGGTGCAGTCGAGGCGTTCGGCGAAGTCCTCGCCGTTCTTCTCGGCCTGTTCGCGGGTCATGCTGGCGTCGGCGCTGCCGACGCATCCTGCACTGTGGATGATGGCTTTGTCGAACAGTCCGGCCGATTTCGGTGCCGCCAGGTGGCCGCAGATGCTGTAGCCGCCGCCGGACTCGCCCATGATGGTGACGTTTCGGTTGTCGCCGCCGAAGGCGGAGGCGTTGGCGCGCACCCATTTCAGGGCGGCTTGTTGGTCGCGGAGCCCCAGGTTGTCGGCGTTTTTCAGGTCGGGGTGGGACAGGAAGCCGAAGGCGCCGAGGCGGTAGTTGATCGTGACGACGACCGCGTCGCCCCGGGTGGCGAGTTTCTCGGCACCGTAGGAGGCGCCGTCGCCGTAGGTGAAGCTGCCGCCGTGGATCCACACGATGACGGGCTTTTTGTTGTCGCCCTTGGTGGGGGAGGTGACGTTGAGGGTGAGGCAGTCCTCCTCGCCGCCGGGGATGGCGATGGGCTGGTCGGTGGGCTGGACGCAGGGCTTGCCGGATTTGGTGGCGTCGAGGGGTTGGGTCCAGGGTTCGGCCTTCTTGGGGGGTTGCCAGCGCAGGTCGCCGGTGGGTGGGGCGGCGTAGGGGATGCCCTGGTAGGTGCGGACGGTGCCCGAGTCGGTGCCGCGCACGGGGCCGGAGTTCGTGTCCACTATGGGGTTCTGGGTGGGGTCGGTGTCCTGGGCGTAGGCGGTGGTCGTGATGGCGATGGCGGCGACCGCCAGGGCGGCGGTCGCGGCGGTGAGGAGTTTGCGGTTTCGGGTCATGCGGAGAACCGTAGCAAAGATTTGGACAAACGTCTAAGACGTTTGGGCAAAAACTTGTCTCAGACAGGCGTCCCAGCGCGGGTTAGGCTGCTGACATGGGAAATCGCGAGCAACTTCTGGACGCGGCGAAGCAGTGTCTGATTCAGAAGGGCTATGAGCGCACCACCGTGCGCGACATCTCGGACCTTGCGGGCGTCAGCAAGGCGGCCATCGGCTACCACTTCGGATCGAAGGAGGCGCTGTTGAACGCGGCCCTGTTCGAGGTGCTCGGCGGCGGGGACTCGGGCTTGTCGCCGACGGCCGAGGCGGCCGACCCGGACGCGACGCCCGTCCAGCGGTTCACGGCACTGTGGACGAACATGATGGCGGCCTACGGCGGAGAGGACAAGACCTTCTGGGCCGCGAACCTGGAGTCGGTGCTGGTGGCCTATCGGGACGCGTCGGTGCGCGAGCACCTGTCCGCGGGCTTCGAGGAGGGGCGCAGCGGCATCACGTCGGTGCTGACCGGCGTCGAGGAGTCGCAGGTGCCGCCCGAGACGATCCGCACCCTCGGTTCGGTGCAGATGGCGCTGTTGAGCGGCGTGATGATCCAGTACCTGGTCAACCCGGACACGGCGCCGTCGGCCGAGGAGTTGTTCCGGGGGATCCACGCGCTGGCGCGCATCACCCCCGACACCGAGTGAGAACACGAAGCTGGGGCCGCCATCCCCGGCGGCCCCAGCATCCTCCCTTGCGGTTACTTACGTTGTGTCACGCGGCTTCCAGCGCGGGCTTGCGGCCCGACAGCAGCGCGCTGACCGCGGCCAGCAGGCCGACGGCGCCGACGATCACGATCAGGTACAGACCCGGCCTGTACTGCGCGATGCTGGTGGCGGCGGGACCGGCGATCAGGCCGGTGACGATCGCCAGGACGACCGCGCCGCCGATCTGGCCGGAGGTCTGGACCAGACCGGAGGCCAGGCCCTGCTCGTCGTCGCTGATGCCGTCGGTGGCCTGCACCATGACCGCCGAGAAGCCGAGGGCGAAGCCCAGGCCCAGCAGCAGGAACGAGGGCAGGTAGTCCACGAAGTAGGCGGGGGTCGGGTCGCCGCCGCGGATGATGAACCACAGGTAGCCCAGGACGAAGGCGCCCATCGCGGCGATGATCATCGGCTTGGTGCCGAAGCGGTCGATGAACTTGCCGGCGATCGGGGACAGGAAGGCCACGATCACTCCGGCGGGAGCCAGCGCCAGCGCCATCTGCAGCGGGTCCCACTTCAGGGTGTTCTGAAGGTAGAGGGACACGACGGTCTGGAAGCTGATGTAGGAACCGAAGATCGCCAGCGCGGCCAGGTTGGCCCGCACGATCGAGCCGATCTTGAAGATGCCCAGGCGGATCAGCGGCTCCTTGACCTTGTTCTGCACGAACAGGAACACTCCGATGAAGGCGACGGCGGCGATGGCCGTGGCGGTCACCAGCGGGGTGAAGCCGGTCTCGGGAGCGGTCACGATCGTGTAGACGGCGGCCAGCATGCCGCCGGTCAGCAGGACGGCACCGGCGTAGTCGATGCTGCCGTGCTCCGGCGAGGACTTCGGCACCACGAAGAAGGCGGCGATGATGACCACGGCGACCACCGCGACCGGCGCGAAGAAGGTCAGTCGCCAGTCGATGCCGGTCAGCAGGCCGGAGACGATCAGGCCGGACGCGTAACCGGTGGCACCGAACACCGTGAACAGTGACAGCGCCCGGTTGCGGTCGTGTCCCTGCTTGAAGGTTGTGGTGATGATGGACAACGCCGCGGGTGCGGTGAACGCGGCGGCGACGCCCTTGACGATCCGGCTGGCGATCAGGAGTCCACCGTGGTCGACGAGCCCGCCGACTAGGGAGGCAACACCGAACACGACCAAAGCGCCGAGGAAGACCTTGCGGCGGCCCAACAGGTCCGCGGCCCGGCCGCCCAGCAGCAGCAGTCCGCCGTAGCCGAGGATGTAGCCGTTCACGATCCACTGGAGGCTGGCGGTGTCAAGTCCCAGTTCGGCGCCGATGGACGGCAGTGCGACGCCGACCATCGAGACGTCGAGTGCGTCCAGGAACATCGCCAGACCGGCGACAAAGAGAATGGCCCACAGTTTCGGGCCCCAACGCCGGGCGTGGGGGGTGGGGGTATCGGGTCCCTCGGGGGACGTCACGTGCTTGGGCTGGGGTTTCGCTTCAGTGAGAGTCACGTCGATCAACATACATGCTTCTGCATTGAATGCCAAGACATATTTCGCGTGGACATTAAATGCCTTGACATGTTAATCTCCTGGTCATGACACACATGACGGACGACGAGGTGCGCACAGCGTGGTGTGAAACACTTCGGGTCGTCCACACCACGTCCTGCGAGCTTGAGAACGAACTCCAAGCGCGCCATGACCTGGGGCTCAGTGAGTTCGAGGTCCTCTGTCAGCTCGGTGGCGTATGCGGCAAGGGCGACGGCAAGGTCAAGATGAAGGACCTTGAGGCGAAGATGTATCTGAGCCAGAGTGCGCTATCTCGCACTGTGACCCGGTTGGAGAAGGCGGGACTGGTGACCCGCGCGGTCTGTGACTTCGACCGCCGCGCCATGTTCCTGGAACTCACCGACGAGGGCCGCGCGCGCTGGGAGGCCGCCGCGCCGACCCACCTGGCGGTGCTGCGGGCCGCCCTGGACAAGGTGCCCGAACCCGCCTAGACGAAAGTCAACGGCGGGATACGTCGCCGCTGCCGATCGACGTGAGGTGACGCGAAGGGGCCGCGCCCGGTTCGTCCGGACGCGGCCTTGTTTCGTTGGGGCTCAAGCGGTTTTGGGGGCGGCGCGCATACCGGCCCAGCAGTACTCGGTGCCGTTGTGGGTGGTGAAGATGACCGGCATCTCCTCGTTGATGCCCTCGCCGGACATGAACACCGAGAAGACGGTGTCCGACACCGGTCGCATCTCTCCCTCCAGCGGCGGGATCTCCGCGGAGACGTCGACGAACTCGTACTTCGCGTACGGCTTGCCGTCGCGTTCGCTGATGGTGATGTCGACACCAGCCCGCTGGTAGAGGCCGTAGAACCGGGTCGCGTCCACGGTGATGGGCGGGTCGGCCGGACCGAAGGGCGCGGGCATCGTGATGCCCAGCGCGTCGAGCAGTTCGGGGAACAGCTCCGCGTACAGGGAACGTCCGTTGCCGCTGTTGGTCATCAGCGCCAGCGCGACGCCCTGCTCGGGGAATACCCGCAGCATCGCGTGCTGCGACACCGCCGAACCGTCGTGGCCGAAGCCCTGGAAACCCGGCTGGTCGTACAGGCACCAGCCCAGTCCCCAGTGGTCGGCGCTGACCGACCAGCGGTCGACGGGTGTGGACTCGACGCGCTGCATGGCCGCGACGGCCTCGGCGGCGACGATCCGGGTGCCGTCGGGCGCCACGCCGCCGTCCAGGTGCAGCTTCGCCAGCCGCACCAGGTCCCCGGCCGAGACCAGGACCTGCGCCGCCGGGGCGAAGGCCCGGGGGATGTAGGAGAACATGTCGATCGGTTCCGGGTCGGTGCCCGGCTGGCCGAGGTGGCCCCACGCGTAGCGGTACCGCATCGCCTCCTCGGGCAGGGTCACCGAACGCTTCAGCCCCAACGGGTCGAACAGCAGGTCCTTCAGCGCCTGGTTCCAGGTCGTTCCGGTGAGCACCTCGATGACGCGGCCCAGCACGACGATGCCGAGGCTGCCGTAGGACGCGGCGGTTCCAGGCGGCAGGTCCAGCGGCACTTCGCGGGCGGCCTCGACGTACCGGGCCAGCGCGTCGCCGCCGGTGGCGTCGGCGGCGCCGTGGAAGTCGTTGGTGACACCGCCGGTGTGGGACAGCAGCTGCCGGATGGTGATCTGGGCGGCCGCTTCGGGGTCGGGGGTGCTGAACTCGGGCAGGACGTCGACGACCTTGGCGTCCAGGTCGAGTTTGCCCTCGCCGACCAGCCGCATGATGACGGTGGCGGTGTAGATCTTGGCGACCGAGCCGGACTGGAACAGCGAGTCCGGGGTGACCTCGACGCCGGTGTCGCGGTTCAGGACTCCGGAGGCCAGCTCGTGGATCTGGCCGTCGACCAGGATGGCCAGGGAGGCACCGGGGATGCGGTGCTTGGCGCGCAGGGTGTCGAGTCGTTCCTGGGCCTGGGCGATGAAGTCGTTCGACATGTTCGTGGCTCCTCTTTGCTGGGGCCCCGGAGGACCGGGGCTACTTGAACTAAGTACAAGTTAGCCTCCGCTTGAACTAAGTGCAATAGATTCTTGTACTAAGTTCAAGTGATGTGGGTCACGGGTGTTGATGTTTGGTGCGGAACAGGATCGCTGTCGTCAGCAGCAGAGCCGCCGCCCAGAGAGCCATGCCGACCACCGCGCCGATTCCGATGTCGGCGGGGGTGGCGCCTGAGGACAGGGATGTGAACAGCGTTGCCGCGGACGCGTTCAGTCCGGCGTGGGCGAGGACCGCGGGCCACACGGAACCGGTGGCCAACCGTGCCCAGCTGACCGGACCGGCGAAGACCATGAACATCGCGCTCAGCGGGATGAAGTACAAGGGCGCCGACGCTCCGAAGAAGAGGCCCAGGGGTGCGTGCCAGACACACCAGATCAAGCCGGTGACCACAATGGCCTTGCGTCGTGAGTGGCGTTCCATCAGGTGCGGCAGAAGGAGACCGCGCCAGCCCCACTCCTCGCCGAACGCGGTCGGGACCATGAGGAACGTGGTCAGCGGGGTCATGACGACGGCGAGCAGCGCGCCCGACATCCCCGGGTTGAGTGTGGCCAAGCCGGAACCGGCGGCGATCGCGATGGCGATCCCGGCCAGCGCGGGGAGGCCCAGCAGCACGGCGATGGCAACGGCGATGGTGCGGGTTCGGCGCGGGCCGAGCGTCAATCCGGTTGCGTGGGCGAGGTCCCGGAATCGGACGCCGCGGCGACGGGCGGCCAGCACCCCCAGCGCGGGAGTGGACATCATGGCCATCCCGGCGATGCCGAGCGCGGCGTTCCCGCCGAAGAGCCACAGGGGGGTGACGGCGACCCAGCCGCCCAGTAGCGTGACGAGGAGAAACGTCGGCAGACTGAAGCGGTGGGCGAGGGACTGTGATGGGGGAGCGATGGGAACGGTTGACATTGGGGACCTCCTGCGATCGTGTGGTTGACGACCACACGATTCGCCGCCGCGCTGACAGGCGTCGAACAGTTCGCTGTCAGCCGGAGGCGGGGGTCTGTTCGGCGAGGTCGGTCAGTCGCTTCAGGGACTCGGCGCGGGTACGGTGTGCGCCGTGCTGGTGAGCGGTGGTGAAGTCAGCGGTGCCGAGAGCGGTACGGGCCGCAGTGGTGGTGCGGGCGACGTTGGGGTCGCCTTGGTCGGGGGCGCCGCGGATGGTTTCGGCCAGGCCGAGGATTTCGGCGGCGGTGGCGGGATCGCCGTCGGCCAGGACGATTTCGGCGAGGGTGTTGGCGGCGTAGGCGAGGCTCGGCAGGTCGTCGGCGGCGAGGGCTGCGGTGATGGCGGTCTGGAGTCGGGACCTTGCCGCTACTGGGGATCCGTTGGCGTGCAGGAGTCGGGCGGTGCGGCTTTCGATGACGGGTATGAGTCGGCGGGTGGGAGAGTCGGCGGCTATCGCTTCCCGGGCGAGCCGGTAGTGGTGTTCGGCTTCGGGGAGGTTGGCGGTTGCGACGGCGAGATCGCCTAGGCCGCAGTGGCTCCAGATTCGGGCCTCGCGGTTGCCGTGGCGGTCGGCGAGTCGCAGCGCGGACTCCAGTTCGGAGCGGGCGGCGTTGGTGTCGTTGGCGCGCAGTAGTTCGTGGCCCACTTGGGCCAGTAGCATCGGGACGTCTTCGGTGGTGCCCAGTGCTGTGAGGTGGGCGAGTGCTTCACGGTAGGTGGTCGCGGCGGAGGTGGGATCGCCGTTGAGGGAACGTATCGGGGCTAGGGCCTGCGCGGTGAGGAACCGGCCCCAGCGGTCACCCAGGCGTTCGAAGTGGTCGGCGGCTTGCTCCAGATGGTGGCGGGCGGTCGAGGTGTCGCCGTCGAGGTTGTGGACGAAGCCGAGGAACAGCGACGCGGTGGCTTGGGTCCACGCGTCGTTCGGGTTCAGCAGCTTTTCGAGTTCGAGGCGGGTGCCGTGCAGGTCTTTGTCGTGCAAGGCGAGCAGCGGTTCCCACAGGGACAGCAGCGGGTGTCGGGAGCGGTCGGCTTGGTCGATGTGGTGGCGTGCGACGGTCAGGGCTCGCTGTGCGACGGGGACGTCGACTCCGGCGAAGCCGACGCCCGCCATGGCGAGCGCGGTGGCGACTGTGGAGCGTTCGGTGGGGAAGTCGTCGCCGGGCAGGTTGAGGACGTCGTCGGTGATGGCGGTGTCGTATCGGGAGCCGCGTAGCAGTCGGTACCAGACTTGGGAGGCGGCCAGTCGCAGCGCGAGTTCAGTGTCGGCGGTGCTGAGGGCCCATCGCAAGGCGGACGACAGGTTTGGCTGCTCGGCTTGGAACATGGCCAGGGCCGTGGGCTGGTCGGGGCCACGTAGTTGGGGATCGGCGTGCTCGGCGAGTTGGCGGAAGTAGTGGGCGTGCTTGGTGCGGGTGGCGGTGGCTTCGGTGGGGTGCGGGCTGGCGGGGCCGTCAGGGGCGGCGGCATGGCCGGGGCCGGACCTCTCGCCCGCCTCGGCTAGCTGATCGGTGGCGAAGGCGCGGATGGTGTCCAGCATGCGAAAGCGCGGCTCGGGACCGTCGGTGTCGGTGGCTTCGAGCAGCGACTTGTCGGCAAGAGCGGCGACGACGTCGAGGATCCGGTCGGCGGGCAGATCCGGTCCACCGCAGACAGCCTCGACGGCGGCCAGCGTGGCCCCACCCGCGAATACCGAGAACCGCCGCGCCAACCGCCGCTCCGGCTCGTCCAGCAGATCCCAGCTCCACTCCACGACGGCTCGCAGCGTCTGGTGCCGGGCATCGGCGGTGCGAACGCCGCCGGTCAGCAGCTGGAACCGGTCGTCGAGACGGTGGGCGAGCTGGGACGGCGTCATGATGCGGGTCCGGGCGGCGGCCAGTTCGATGGCCAGCGGCAGACCGTCGAGGCGGCGGCAGATCTCCGCGACGGTTTCGGCGTTGGCGTCGGTGACGGTGAAGCCGGGGCGCACCTTCGCGGCGCGGTCGGCGAACAGCCGGACGGCGGCGGCTTCGGTGGTGGGTCGGTCTGAGTTTGGCAAACCCAACGGCGGCAAGGGGAAGCGTTGCTCGCCCGCGATGTCCAGCGGTTGCCGACCGGTGCACAGGATCCGTAGCCGGGGGTTGGTGTCGAGCAGTCGCTCGACGAGGATGGCGACGTCGGTGGCGAGGTGTTCGCAGTTGTCGAGGACCAGAAGCAGCGCGCGGCCGTGCAGTGTGGCGGTGAGCGCTTCGAACTCGGTGGGCGAGTCGGCGGTAATGGACTCACCGGCGCCCGAGTCACGTCGGCTGTGGCCGTCGGTATCGGCCGGGCCGCCCGGGAACGGCGAGCGGGTGCCGAGGCTGTCCAGGATCGCGGGGATCAGCCCCGCAGTACCGTCGACCATGGACAGTTCAACGAAGCGGGTTTCGCCGCCGTCCGGGGACAGCTGGACGAGCAGCTCGCGGGCCAGTCGGGTCTTGCCCGCTCCGCCGGGGCCGAGGATCGTCACCAGTCGCTCGCGGCCGAGCAGCGAACGCAGTTGGTCTAGTTCGGACTCGCGGCCGACGAAGCTCGTCAGCGCGGCCGACGGCGTCGGGTGGGGTGGGTTCGGGGCCAGGTCGGGGTCCTGGCGAAGCACCGCGACGTGGACAGCGGCCAGCTCCGGCGACGGGTCCGCTCCCAGCCGGTCCGCCAGTTCGGCGCGGACCCGCTCGAAGACGGCCAGCGCCTCGGCTTGCCGTCCGGTGGCGTATCGCACCCGCATCAGCAAGCCCTGCAAGCGTTCCCGCAGCGGGTGGTTCGCCGCCAGCTGTTCGACCTCGGTGGCGACGGCGGCGTGTCGCCCCAGGGCGAGTTCGGCCTCGAACCGATGCTCCGAGACCCGCAGTCGCAGGTCCGACAGTCGGGCGGTGGCGCCGGTCAGGTACGGGGCTTCGCCCAGGCCGCCGAGCGCGGGGCCGCGCCAGAGTCGTTCGGCATCGCGCAGTAGCCGGGCCGCTGTGGCGGGGTCGGTGTCGGCGAGTGCTTGGCGTCCGGACGCCGCGAGGTCCTCGAAGCGGCGGGCGTCGACCGTGGCCTCCAGTCGGTAGCCGCCGGGTTCGGAGCGCAGGGGGTGGCCCGTTCCGGTGTCCGGCAACGCACTCCGCAGCCGGGAGACGAGCCGGTGCAGGGTGCCGCTGGCTCCGGCGGGCGGGTTGTCGCCCCACAGGTCGTCGATCAGCAGTGCGGCGGAGACGGTACGGCCGTCGGCGAGGGCGAGACGGGCGGCCAGTGCGCGCACCCGGGGGCCGCCGACGTCGACGGTGCGGCCGTCGGCGTCGAGGACCTCGAAGGGTCCCAGCAGGTTGATGCGCACGGCGAACAGTCTTCCACGGTCCGTCGTCAGTGCGCTCTGGATGGCTTTGATCCCGGCGCTCGGCGGTTCGCTGTTGTGGAGGCCGAAACCGGTCCGGAAGCTGGCCGTCGACTGATCAAGCCCCGGCGAGCAGCTCGCGGGTCAGCAGGTCCGTCCACAGTCGTTGGACGTCGTCGGGGGTCCAGCCGCGCGGGCCGGTCAGGTCAGCGTAGGTGTCCGGTGTGCACACCGCCGCGTAGGTGTCGACGGCGAGCTGGGGGGTGAGGCCGTCGCGCAGTGTTCCCCGTGGCCATGACGAGACGAGCGCCAGCAGTGCCTCCTCGCCCCGGCGCGGGCCCGCGCGGTGGATGTCGGCGAGTTCGGGTTCGGTGCGGGCCGCCTCGCGCAGCAGCCGGATCAGGTCGCCGGAGTGCTGGAACAGGCGGCAGTCGAAGCCGATCGCGGCCGCCAGCTGTTGCCGGGGTGGGCTGTCGGCGAGCTCGGTGACCAGGGCCGAGGGATCGGCGGTCAGATCCATCGAGTCCACGACCGCCAGGGCCAGGCCCTTCTTGTTGCCGTAGGCCGAGTACACCGTCGGCACCGAGACCTCGGCCCGTCGGGCCACCTCGCGGACCGTGGTGTGGGCCCAGCCGTGCGAGACGAACAGTTCCCGGGCCGCGTGCGCGATCCGCTGCCGGGTCTCGTCGGCCCGGGCGGTGCGGACCAGGGATTCGTAGCGGCGCCGTTGGGACTCCATCGCTGCCTTTCGCTTGACTGTGACTATATTCAATATAAGCTAAGTAAAGTCAATTGAGAGGCACCCTCATGCGCTTCCTCCGTATCGCCGGATTGGCGGGCATCGGATTCACCCTCGTCCTGATAGTGGCAAACACCTTCCTGCTGTCGTCCGGCTTCCCCGCCCCCTCCGAGGCCGTCGCGCCCGAGCGGCTGGCGGGCATCTTCGACGGCAGTGAGCGGACGCTGCGCGTCGCCTCGGCGTTCCTGCCGGTGGCCTGGCTGCTGTCGTCGATCTTCGCCGCCGGAGTGTTCGCCGTCCAGTCGGGCCGCGACGTCAGGCGCGGCGACGCGTGGTCGGTCCTCGGCCTGGCCGGGGTGCTGTTGCAGAACCTCGCCTTCACCGGGGTCGAGGCGACCCGGCTGGCCATGACCGCCGTCGAATCCAGCGACACGCTGGCGGGACTGTGGGTGCTGTACAACGGTTTCTTCGGCTTCAACCAGGTGTTCCTGGCGTTGGCGCTGCTGGGGTTCTCGGTCAGCGGGCTGAAGGGCCGGATGATTGCGCGCTGGCACGCCGCCATCGGCCTGGCCGGGGCGGCGGCGCTGCTGGCCTCGGCCACGACCAGCCCACTGGCGACGGTCAATCCGTTGTCGCTGTTGGGACTGATCGGCTGGCTGCTGTGGGTGGTGTGGATCGCCGTCTACAGTGTCGCGTTGTTGCGGGGACGGTTGGATCCGACGCGAGTGGCTGCGGACTGAACCGCGATGGGGCATCGTCGAAGTGGCCGCGATTCGCCGACCGGAGGGTGGATTCGGTCCGACCGCCGCGATAATTCAACAGACGATGAGTTAACCTGAGGGGGACGGCCGTGACGCCGTGCTCCGGCCGTCGAGAGGAGCCCGTCATGTCGGTCGTCGAATCAGCCCTCGTCGTCGAACTCGCCGAGGTCGGCCCCCAGCAGCTCGCCCAGGTGGGCGGTAAGGCGGCGAACCTGGGAGTGCTGCTGCGCGCGGGATTGCCGGTGCCGTCCGGAGTGTGTGTGACCACCGCGGCCTACCGGCGGGTGGCCGAGGCCGCCGGGGTGCCCGAGATCCTCAGTGGTGGGACGGTCGAGGCCGGGAAACTCGCCGCCCGGGTGCGGGAGGCGATCCTGGCCGCCGAGGTCGACGCCGACATCGCCGAGGCGGTGCGCGCTCACGCGGACGGACCGGTGGCGGTGCGGTCCTCGGCCACCGCCGAGGATCTGCCCGACGCCAGCTTCGCCGGACAGCAGGACACCTTCCTGAACATGATCGGACCCGACGCGGTGCTGGACGCGGTGCGGCGCTGCTGGGCGTCACTGTGGACGGAACGGGCGGTGGCGTACCGCGAGGCCAACGGCATTGACCACGCCGAGGTCGCCCTGGCCGTCGTCATCCAGGACATGGTGGAGCCGAGCGTCGCCGGGGTCATGTTCACCGCCAATCCCGTTACCGGGCGCCGGAACCAGACCGTCATCGACGCCAGCCCCGGACTGGGGGAGGCGGTGGTGTCCGGCGCGGTCAACCCCGACCACTTCGTCGTCGACCCCGACGACCGGATCTCGGAGCGCCGCCTGGGGGACAAACGGATGTCGATCCACTCGCTGCCCGGCGGCGGCACCAGCACCATGGAACGCGAGGACGTCGAGGCCGCGTGCCTGACCGACGAACAGCTGCGAGAGCTGGCAGCCTTGGGGCGCAAGGTTTCCGCGCACTACGGCAGCCCGCAGGACACCGAGTGGGTCATCGACGCCGACGGGAAGCTGTGGCTCACCCAGGCCCGCCCGATCACGACGCTGTACCCGCTGCCGGACACGGCGAGTCCACAACCGTTGCGCGCGTATTTCTCGGTCGCGGCCGGGCAGGGCATGTACCGGCCGGTGACCCCGATGGGGCTGGCGGCGTTTCGGCTGCTGGCCGGGGGAGCCGCGCGGACGCTGGGATTCCCGCTGCCCGACCCCGAGCGCGGCCCGGCCGTGTTCAATGTGGCCGGACAGCGGATCTACATCGAGGTGACCCCGGCGCTGCGATCCCGGATGGGACGGACGATCGTCTCCAAACTGCTGGGCGTCATGGAGGCCCGCTCGGCCGTCGTGCTGCGGGAACTGATGGACTGGCCCCAGTTCAGCATCACCCAGCCGTCCCGGCGGCCGGTACTGCGCCGGATCGCCAGGATCGCCTGGCGGTACAGGATTCCGCCGCGCCTTGTGGCGGCGGTCATCTCCCCGCGCCGGGCACTGGCCAATGTCGAGCGGATCCGGCGCGACTTCGCGGCCCTGTCGTCGCCGATGCCGGACGCGAGCCCGACGCGGCGACTGGACCATGTGGAGCAGCTGCTGGGGCGGGACCTGTTCCCCAACGCGCCCCGGCTGGCCCCGGCGGCCTTCGCGGGCTTCGGCATGCTCGGTGCCGCGGCCTGGCTGCTGCGCGGCCGCACCGAACCCGGCGAACTCCAGACCGTCCTGCGTGGAGTGCCGAACAACGTCACCACCGAGATGGACCTGGCGCTGTGGCGGCTGGCGCGCGACGCCGGTGCGGACCCCGCGTCTGCGGCGGTGCTGCGCGAGACCCCGGCAGCCGAACTGGCCCGGCACCGCACCGAACTGCCGCCGGTGCTGTCGGCGGGGCTCGACGAGTTCCTGGCGGAGTACGGGCACCGCGCGGTCGCCGAGATCGACCTGGGGATGCCGCGCTGGTCGGACGACCCCGGCCACATCCTCGCCGTCTTGGCCAACTACCTGCGCCTCGATGATCCCGAACTGGCCCCGGACCGGCAGTTCGAGCGCGGCGCGGCCGAAGCCGAGGCGAAGATCCGCGACCTGGCGCACCGGGCGGGCTGGCTGCGCGGCCCGATGGTGCGGTTCGCGCTGGGGCGGGCCCGGCAGCTGGTGGGGGTGCGGGAGATGCCGAAGAACTGCCTGGTCGGCGGACTGGCGGCGGCCCGGGCCCACCTGAAGATCATCGGCGAAACGCTGGTCACCGCGGGACAACTAGACACAGTGGACGACGTGTTCTTCCTGACGCCCAAGGAACTGCGGCAGCCGCGCGACTACCGCGAGCTGGTCGCGAGCCGTCGCGCCGACTACGACCGGGAACTGCGCCGCAAACACCAGCCACGCGTGATGCTGTCCGACGGGACCGAACCCGAGGCGGTCGCCAGCCGCGAGATCGTCGAGGGCGAACTGACCGGCACCCCGGCGTCGTCAGGTGAGGTCACCGGGATCGCCCGGGTGGTCCTGGATCCGCTGGGGGCGCACCTGGAACCCGGCGAGATCCTCATCGCCCCGTCCACCGACCCCGGCTGGACCCCGCTGTTCCTGACCGCGGGCGGCCTGGTCATGGAGATGGGCGGCGCCAACTCGCACGGCGCCGTCGTGGCCCGCGAATACGGCATCCCGGCGGTGGTCGGCGTCCACGACGCCTGCGAACGCGTCCAGACCGGCCAGACGATCACAGTGGATGGAACGGCCGGGGCGATCAAGGTCCACGAGGCCGAGGAGGAATAGTCCGTACCGCACGGGAAGTACGCGCGAAGGACTTCGCCGGTGCGATGGCGATGACGCGTCGAGGAGACATCCTGGATACCCCTACCCCGTAACCAAGGAGTGTCATGATTCTCGTCACCGGAGCCACCGGAAACGTCGGCCGACCGCTGGTGAAAGCGCTGCGCGACAGCGGTGCCGAAGTGCGGGCGATGACCCGCGATCCCGCCGCGGCCCGGCTTGGCGAAGGCGTCGACGTGGTGTGGGCCGATCCGTCCCGTCTGGACACCGTCGCCGATCTCCTGGACGGCGTGACGTCGGTGTTCGTCAACTCCGCCGCGCTGGGCGACTCGGTCGGCGACTTCGCCGAGCTGGCCCGTGAACGCGGGGTGCGGCGGCTGGTCGGACTGTCGGCGTTCAACATCGAGCAGGACCGGTCGCTGCAACCGTCCCGGTTCTTCGGTCACCGCAACGCCGAGACCGAGGCGGCGGTGGAGTCCAGCGGCCTGGAGTGGGTGAGCCTGCGACCGGCGGTGTTCGCCGGTCCCGCCCACGTCGTGCTGTGGGGCCCGCAGCTGGCGGTCGGCGACGTGGTGACGGGACCGTACGCCGACTTCGTCGAGACGCTCGTCGACCCGCGCGACGTGGCCGAGGTGGCCGCGCACGCGCTGCTGACCGACGACCTGCTGGGTCGCAAACCGGTGCTGACCGGCCCGGACTACCTCAGCCACGCCGAACTGGTCACGATCCTCGGCAAGGTCCTGGACCGGCCGCTGCGCTACCGCGAGATCGGCCTGGAACCGGCGGCGGAGCTCATCGCCGCGTCCGGGCTGCCGTCGGCGATGGTGGCGTCGCTCATCGCCCGGTACGCCGTCTTCAACGGTCGGCCGCCGCAGCCGTCGATCACCCACGAGGTGCCCGACATCCTGGGCCGCCCGGCCCGAAGCTTCGAGCGGTGGGCCCGGGACCACGCGGCGGTCTTCGGCAACTAGCTGCCTGTTCAGGCGCGGAACTGGCGACGGTGAATACTCTTGACCGGTCGATCCCCGCAAGGAGTGGTTCATGTATCCGCCCGCCGCCGCGCCTCCCGCTGCTCCGCCTCCCGCTCCGGCCCCGATGCTGCCGCCGGTGCTGACCAACATCGGCACGGCGGGGTGGCGGCTGATCGTCGCCGCGTGCGCGTTCTACGGCGTGTTCCTGGTGGCCTACGACCCGGTGCTGGGCTGGTCGGACCTGTGGTTCCTCAGCCAGTCGGGCAGCCTGGTCGCGGCGATCCTGTACGGGCTGATGGCCCCGATCCCGCTGATCCCCGGCGGCGAGAAGGCCGAGCCGGTGGTGGCCTGGGTGCGGGGAGCGCTGGCGTCGATGATGATGCTGATCTGCATCGCCTCGATCTTCATCCTGGGAGAGGGCGATCTGGGCGAGACCGGGTTCCTGTTCGAGCACCTGCTGACGCCGCTGATCGTGGCCGCCGACTTCGTCCTCGTCGGACGGTTCTCGGCGCGGACGCGGGCCTGGCATCCGGTGACCTGGATCGGGTTCCCGTTGCTGTACCTGATTCTGGCGAACCTCGCGGGGGAGGCGCCGATGCTGTACGGCGGCATTCTCGACCCCGGCAACTCCGAGTTCCTCATGTACACGGGCATGTTCCTGGTCACCGCGATCGTCTTCGGGTACATCCTGTTCGGACTGGCGAAGCTGCGCGGCTTCGTCGCGTCGAGCATCGCGGGGGCAACCCCGGTCGCGCCGCAGCCGATGCCGGGGCAGTTCGCCGTGGCCGGACATCCGCAGCCGGGGATGGCGTACGGACAGCCCGCGCCCGGGTACCCGCAGCCGAACGCGGGTTACCAACAGCCGCAAGCAAACGCGGGCTACCCGCCGCCGGTCTCGGGTGGCTACGGGCAGCCGCCCGCCCAGCCGCCGACGCGGCCGCCGGGGAGCTGAAACCGGCGCGAACGGGAATACTCCATTTGCTGGTATATTCCATGTCATGCGTGAAGCCACCGAAGTGAACGACGCCTCGACGCTGGAACGTCGCTACCGACGACTGCTGCGCGCCTATCCACCCGACTATCGCCGCGAGCGCGGTGAGGAGATGCTGACGACCCTCGTGGACGCCGCCGAGGCCCGGGACCGCGCGCCGGTGGGGGAGGACGCGATGCTCGTCCTTCGTGGACTGCGACTGCGGTTGACCGCGGGGACGACGTCGGCACGAGTGATGGCCGTCCTCGCGGCGATCATCATCGGTGTGCTGGGGGCGGCTGGCGGCGCGCTCGCGGGCTGGCAGAACGCGTCCGGCCTGCCGGATCAGGACGCGGCGGCCCGGATTGCCGACACCGCCGTACCGGGAGCGAAGGCCGCGGAGTCCCGCGACGTCCTGTTCGGCTGGGGCTCCACGGACGCGTCGATGCTGCATCTCGGCGGCGACGACTACGGCGCCGGGTTTCGCGGGTTCGCCGTCGAACACGTCAACGACGAGCGACGGCTCCTGAAGCAGGCGAACCGCAATCTGACGGCTGCTGGCTGGGACGTGGAACCCTTGGCCGCCACGGAGTACGGCACCGAGTTCACCGCGACTCGCGACGGCTTGCTCGTGACGGTGCGCACCGACGGTGACGCGACGGCGAGCAGTACCACCAGTGTCCACATCGAGCGCGCTCAGCCACCGACGGTGCTCGTCCTCGCTGCCGCCGGGCTGATCCTCGGCGCCATACTCGGCTGGGCGGTCATCGTCTGGCTGGAACAGCTGATGGCGCACTGGGGCGGAGTGCGGAAGTCCATACTGGCTGGACCGCTGACCGTGGCGGCGCTGGCGCTCGGCCTGCCGACCCTGTTCAATCTGTACATGCTGGCGCTGGCCGTCGCGAGTCCGTCGAGGCCGACGCCGGTGTGGCTGGGGTACGTGTGGGGGCCGCCCGGACTGCTGACCCTGTTCGGGATCGCCGCGCTGGCTTACGGACTGTGGAAGGTGCTGGCCGCGATGCTGCGGCGGCCGGAGCGAGTACCCGTTAGCCGCGAGCGAGTTGTCGGCTAGCCGCTCGACGGGCCGTGGCTGACGGCCGGGCGGCCGATCAATCTCGCTACGAGGGCCGACGGGCCGTCGTGTCGCGCGGTATCAGCCGGTGGCTCAGGATGGTCGTCTTCTCGCCGCCGTCGGCACCTTCGATGATGCGCCGGGCCGCCATCGCGCCCATCTCGTACAGCGGCAGGCTCACCGTCGTCAGGCCGACGAACTGGGCCACCGGCAGGTCGTTGATCCCCGCGACCGAGACCTCGCCGGGGGTGTCGATTCCCGCCTGCCGCAAGGCATTGAGCGCCCCGACGGCGGCCTCGTCGTTGGCGGCCAGGATGGCCTCGGGCAACGGCTGCCGGGCGATGAGGCGCATGGTGGCGGCGTGCCCCGCCTCGAAGTCGAAACCACCGGGCTGGTGGCGGGCCAGATCGGACAGTCCCGCGGCCTTCATGCAGTCGTCGAAGCCCTGGCGGCGCTGTTGGGAGGCGATCATGCCGGACGGCCCCTCGATGAACGCGATCCGCCGGTGCCCCAACGCGATCAGGTGATCGGTGATCTCGTGGGCGGCGGCGGTGGCGTCGGCGGAGATGGTCGGGCAGCCCAGGTCGCGCGGCGCCAGGCAGACCATGTTGACGCCCTGCTCGCGGGCCTGCGCCACCGCCTCGGCGAGTTTGGTCGCCTCGGGATCGTCCACGAAACCGCTACCGGCGATGATCACCCCGGCGGCGCTGTAGTCGCGCATGGCCCGCAGCCGGTCGATCTCGGTGCTGGTGCGTCTGTCGACATGGGACAGCATGGTGACGTAGCCGGACCGGCTGGCCATGTCGTCGATGCCGCGGGCGATGACCGAGAAGTAGGGGTTGACGATGTCGCTGACCAGGACGCCGAGCAGTCGGCTGCGGCGTGAGACCAGCGCCTGCGCCAGCGCGCTGGGGGAGTAGCCGAGCTGTTCGGCGGCGGCCAGGACCTTGGCGCGGGTGGCGGCCGCGATCGGATGCTTGGAGCCGGTGAGGACGCGCGAGGCGGTGGACACGGACACCCCGGCGGCCTCGGCGACCTCGGTCAATGAACTCACGGAAACTCCTAGGACAACGTTTTCCTAAGTATGACACGGACGGCTCGTCATTCGTGGCCCAGGGGCTGGACCAGGGGGCGTGGAACAGCGGATACGCGTCCGATTTGTCGGCTCGCCGAAGCGGTGCTACGCTTCCACGACAAACGTTTTCCTAGATTCTGACCTGCGACGATGACTGGACAGGATTTCGGAAGCGACCCTGAGGAGGAGATTGTGCAGGTAACGACACAGGTGAAGCGGCTCGCCGCCCTGTCGGCGCTGAGTCTGTTGGCCGCGTGCGGCGGCCAGGGCGGCGCCGCCGACGTCAAGGAGGACGGCACGTTGTCGTTCAAGGTGGCGGTCACCGAAGCCGACCTCACGACGGTGCCGGTGCTGGCCGCCGTCGACGCGCTCAAGAAGGACGGTCACGACGTCGAGATCGTAGAGCTGGCCGAACCGGAGCTGGCCATCGAGGGACTGGCCAAAGGGGAGTACGCGATCTCGGCGGAGGCGACCAGTCCGGCCCTGAACGCGATCCAGCAGGACGCGCCGATCAAGATCATCGCCGACGTGGTCGGCAACCAGTGGGCGCTGTACGGCAAGCCCGGCGTCACGTCCTGTGACGATCTCGACGACCGTCCCTTCGGGATCTTCAGCGAGGGCGCGGTGGCCACCGCCATGGCCAAGGAATGGGTGTCGGGCGAGTGCGGCAAGGGAAAGGAGCCGAAGTACCTGACCATCGGTGATTCCGGGGCCCGTACCCAGGCCCTGATCGCCGGGGAGATCGACGCGACCCCGCTGGAGATCGCTGACACGGTGGCGCTCGAGGAGTCCGGGAAGTTCCCCAAGATCGTCGACTTCGCCGAGGCCACCCCTGACATGCACCCGCAGACGGTGTATGCCAACTCGGAGTTCCTCACCCAGCACAAGGACGTGTCACAGGACTTCGTGACCGCCCTTGTGGAACAGCACGAGAAGATCAACACGAAGGACGGTTACCTGGCGAAGCTGGCCAAGAAGTACCTGCCCGACGAGAAGGACGCCGAGCTCAAGGAGATCGCCAAGCGGTACGTGGAGTCGGGACTGTTCGACGCGGGCGCGCTGACCGAGAAGAACGTCCAGAAGACCATCGACTTCTTCGAGCGGGCCGGGGTCATCGAAAAGGGACTGACCACGAAGGACGCCGCCGACCTGTCGTTCATCAAGGAAGCGGCATGAGCGTCGCGACCACGAACCAACGGCGACGGCGGCGGATCCGCGACGCCAACCTGCCGTACCAGCTGGCGACCCTCGTGGTCTTCGCCGCGGCCTGGGAGATCTACGCCCGGGTCTCCGGCGGCCTGCTGATCCCCAGTTTCACCGAGACCGCCGTGGCGACGGTGGAACTGCTGGGCACCGCCGAGCTGTGGCGGGCGGTGTACGTCAGCAACCAGGCGCTGGTGCTGGGCTTCGGCGCGGCCGTCGTCATCGGGATTCCGGTGGGGATCCTGCTGGGCCGGTTCCGGTTGCTGGAGCGGTATCTGGACGTGTACCTCAACATCCTGCTGATCACCCCGATGGCCGCGATCATCCCGCTGCTGGTGATGTCCGTCGGGTTCGGACTGGCATCCCGGGTCATCCTGGTGGCGGTGTTCGCGATCGTGATGGTCGTCGTCAACGCCCGCACCGGGGTGCGGCAGGTGGACCCGGCGCTGATCGAGATGGCCCGTTCCTTCGGTGCCTCGGAACGGCAGATCTGGACCCGGATCCTGTTGCCCGGCGCGCTTCCGGCGATCATGACCGGAATCCGGCTCGGCATCGGACGGGCGATCACCGGGATGGTGATCGTCGAGCTGCTCATGGTCTCCACCGCCCTGGGTGGACTGATCCTGGAGTACCGCGGCCTGTTCAAGGCGCCGCTTCTGTACGGCACCATCGTCATCATCCTCGCGGAGGCCATCCTGCTGATCTCCGTCGCGCGATGGGGCGAACGCAAGTTGACCCGGTGGGCTGAGACGACTACGGCGAGGAGTGCGAAATGATCGAGATCCGAGGACTGACCAAGAGTTTCACCGGCCAGGACGGTGGCGTCGTGGAGGCGCTGCGCGACGTCGACCTGGACGTGGCCGAGAACGAGTTCCTGACCGTGCTGGGCCCCAGCGGCTGCGGCAAGACCACGCTGCTGAAGATCGTCGCCGGGCTCATCACCCCCGACGGCGGCCGGATCAGCATCCACGGCGAACCGGTGCGCGGCCCCGGCGAGGACCGCGCCATGGTCTTCCAGAACTTCGCGCTGCTGCCGTGGGCCACCGTGCTCGACAATGTCGCGTTCGGACTGAAGATGCGCGGAACCGGTAAGGCCGAACGGGAGGAGCGGGCCCGGGAGCTGATCGCCACCGTGGGGCTGTCCGGGTTCGAGACCAAACGGCCCGGCGAGCTGTCCGGCGGCATGCAGCAGCGGGTCGGCATCGCCCGGGCGCTGGCGGTGCGGCCCCGGGTGCTGCTGATGGACGAGCCCTTCGGTGCCGTCGACGAGCAGACCCGGCGGCTGTTGCAGGAGGAGCTGCTGTCCATTTGGGAGGAGAGCCGGCTGACGGTCGTGTTCATCACCCACAGCATGGAGGAGGCGGTGCTGCTGGGCGACCGGGTGGTGCTGATGAGCGCGCGGCCCGGCCAGGTGTCCGAGATCGTGCCGGTGCCGTTGGAGCGTCCCCGTTCCAGTGACGTCGGCGGGCTGGAGCGTTCGCCCGAGTACGCCGAACTGTCGGCGTACCTGTGGGACCGGCTGCGCGGCATGCACGCCGAACACCGTCCGGCCAAGGTGGACGCATGAGTACGCTCGCGATCCGGCCGCGACGGCGGGTGCCGTGGGCGCGGCTGCTGGCCACCCCGCTGAGTCTCGCGATCGGGGCATTGGCCTGGGAGATCGTCGGACAGGCCGCAAGCGTCCGGTTCTTCCCGCCGTTGAGCGCGGTGCTGGCCCGGCTGGCCGAGATGGTCGGCAATGGACAGATCCTCGCCAATCTGGGCGACAGCCTCGTCAACCTGGTGCTGGGCTTCGGGATCTCGCTGGTGGGCGGGCTGGTCATCGGCGCCGCCATGGGCCGCTACCGCAAAGTGGAGGCGGCGCTGGGCGTCTACGTCTACGCGCTGCTCACCGCGCCGTCGCTGGTGTTCGCGCCGATCTTCTTCTCGCTGCTGGGCGAGGGACGGGCGTCCATCGTCGCGGTGGTGGTGACCTACGCGATGTTCGTCATCGTCATCAACACCGCCTCGGCGATGCGCTCGGTGCCCGGCCACCTGATCGAGATGGCCCGCTCCTACGGGGCCAGCGAATGGCAGATCCTCACACGGATCATGCTTCCGGCCGCCACCCCGATGATCATGGCCGGAGTCAGGCTCGGCGTCGGCCGGGCCGTCATCGGCATGATCAACGGCGAGATGTTCATCGCCGTCGTCGGTCTGGGCCGGGTCGTCACCCAGGCGGGCGGACGCTTCGACGGCGCCGGGGTGCTGGCGGTGCTGCTGGTCATCATCGCCGTCGCCCTGGCCGCGGTCGGCCTGGTACAGGCCGTCGACCGCCGCCTCACCCGCTGGGTTCCCCAGACCTCGAAAGGAAAGTCATGAAGATCGACGCCTACAGCCATATCCTGCCCGCGCCGTACTTCGAGCGGATGCGCCAGCTCGTGGCGAATCCGGGAATGTTCAAACGCTGGCTGGAACTGCCCGCGCTGCATGACATCGACGTGCGACTGCGGATGATGGAGGAGTTCGGCGACGACTACCAGCAGGTGCTCACGCTGTCCTCGCCACCCATCGAGGTACTGGCGACACCCGAACAGTCTCCCGGACTGGCGCGGCTGGCCAACGAGTCGATGCTGGAGCTGTGCCAGAAGTACCCCGAACGGTTTCCGGCCTTCGTGGCCTCGCTGCCGATGAACAATCCCGACGCCGTCTTCGAGGAGCTGGACTACGCCATCGACGAACTGGGCGCCCGGGGCGTGCAGGTGTTCACCAACGTGAACGGGAAACCGTTGGACGAACCGGAATACCTGGAGATCTTCGAGCGGATGGCCCAGCGCGACCTTCCGGTGTGGATGCACCCCGCGCGCGGCCCCGGTCACGCCGACTATCTCACCGAGTCCACGTCCAAGTACGAGATCTGGTGGGCGTTGGGCTGGCCGTACGAGACCAGTGTGGCCATGTCCCGTCTGGTGTTCTCGGGAATTCTGGAACGGTATCCGGATCTGAAGATCATCACCCACCACATGGGAGCGATGATTCCGTCCCTTGAGGGCAGGATTGGGCTAGGGTGGAGCGATCAGCTCGGCAGCCGAACCGCCGAAGTGGACTACGCGAAGTTGCGCGAGGAACGGCTGCCACTGCCGCTTGTGGACTACTTCCGGCGCTTCTACGCCGACACCGCGCTGTCGGGATCCGCGATCGGAGTGCGCTGCGGTCTCGATTTCTTCGGCGCCGAAAGGGTTCTGTTCGGCAGTGACTGTCCATTCGATCCACAGGGTGGCCCGATGTACATCCGCGAGATCATCCGCGTCGTCGACGAGCTCGACATCACCGACGCGGAACGGGAATGCGTTTACCATCGCAACGTCCGCGGACTGATGCGGCTGTAACCGGCCATGTATAGATGTTTACCGAAGCGGCGATGTGCCTGCACATCGCCGCTTTTCTTTGCCCCTCAGACCATCAGCGATAGTTACCCGGTAGTGAAGGGGCTGTCACACATTGCGATATCGCTGTATATTCTTCTCCGTTGAAGTGAATCCGCCCCATCACTTCGATTGCGGCGACGGGATTCCTGCCGCCACAAAAAGTCTACATAGGAGAAGCATGCGTATTCGAATCGCTTCTGCCACGGCCATTGTGGCCGCGACACTGCTGTTGACGGGCTGCGTGGAAAGCAGTACCGGAAACGATAAAGCGGAAGGCAATCTCGTAGGCAAGGGCGAAGGCGCGAAATGCCAGATCGAGGATCCCGTCAAAGTGGGCGCTGTATTCAGTCTCACCGAGGCGGCTGCCTTCGCCGGCACATACCAGAAAGAGGGCCTGGAACTGGCCTTCAAAGAACTGAACAAAAAGGATGGGGTCGAATACGAACTCATCCAGGAAGACGACAAGACGGACGTCAAGGCGAGCCTCGCCGCTTTCGAGAAGCTCATCGACCGTGAGAAGGTAAGCGCGATCGTCGGCCCCACACTGTCCAACTTGGCCTTCAAGACCTATCAGGACGCCGAGCAGGCGGGCGTCCCCGCCCTCGGAGTGTCCACCACCGCCGAAGGCATCCCCGACATCGGTGACTACATCTTCCGGAATTCGCTGCCCGAGCAGTACGCCCTCGCCGCCAGCATCCCCGCGGCGAAGGACGCGCTCGACCTCAAAAAGGTCGCCGTCCTCCACGACGAGCAGGACGAATTCACCGCCTCGGCCTACAAGACCATGAAGGAAACCCTCAAAGAGGCGGAGATCGACATCGTCGCCGACGAGCAGTTCCAGACCACCGACACCGAATTCCGGTCGCAACTGACCAACGTCAAGAGCGCCAAACCCGACGCGCTCGTCCTGTCCGCCCTGCCCGGTGCCACCATCCCGCTGGTCAAACAGGCCCGCGAACTCGGCATCGACGCACCCATCGTGGGCGGAAACGCCTTCAACTCGCCCGTGCTGATCAAGCAGCTCGAGGACGCCGCCGAGGGACTCATCGTCGGTGGCGCCTGGAGTGCCAAGACCGAGACCCCCGGCAACGCCGAATTCATCAAGGCCTACAAGAAGGCCTACGACAAGGATCCCGACCAGTTCGCCGCCCAGGCGTACACCGCCGGATTCCTCATCGATGAGGCCGTGCGCACCGACTGCGACGGCAACCGGGACGCCATAAAGGACAATCTCGGCCAGATCCTGAAGTTCGACACCGTCCTGGGCAAGCTGTCCCTGGACGAGACCGGCGAGGTCCACCAGGAACCGGTCGTCCAGATCGTCGAGGACGGCAAGCTCACCCCGCTCAAGAAGAAATAGCGCTTCGGTCAGGCTCACCGAGCCGCCTACCCGGTGAGCCTGGCCGCGCGCCCCGCGCGTCGGGTGTTCGCGTGCCCGACTCCGGTGGAAAGGCCCCTCATGTTGCAGCAACTCGCCAACGGGTTGTTCTCCGGCGCGATCTACGCCCTGTTCGCGATCGGCTTCACATTGGTGTTCGGGATCCTGCGGCACCTCAACCTGGCGCACGCCGCCATCTACACCGCCGGTGCCCTGATCGGCATCGAACTCGTCGAGGGCCAGGGTCTGCCGCTGTGGCTGGCCTTCCCGCTGGCGATCCTGGCCGGGACGGCGCTCGGCCTGATCCTGGAACGCTCGGCGTTTCGGCCGCTGGCCGGGCGTCGCGACGAACACTTCGCCGGACTCATCTCCTCCGTCGCCTTCGGAGGGATGCTGATCGCGCTGTTGCAGGCCCGGTTCGGTTCCGAGCCGCGCAGCTTCTCGCAGTCGGCGTTCCCCAACGAGATCCTCACGATCGCGGGGGTGACCGTCAGCCTGGCCCAGCTGCTCACCCTCGGACTCGCCCTGGCACTCATGCTGGGCCTGGCCTGGCTGCTGTCGAAGTCCGCGCTGGGCCGCGCGATGCGGGCGGTGGCCGAGAACCCCCGCGCCGCCCGGGTGCTCGGCATCAATGTGGAGGGTGTCACCGCCGGAACCTACGCGCTGTCTTCAGCGCTGGGTTCGTGCGCCGGAGTGCTGATGGCGCTCAACGTCGGCCAGGGCGACCTGCGCATGGGGCTGTCCATCGAGCTGACCGGCTTCGCCGTCATCATCCTGGGCGGCCTGGGTTCACTGTGGGGAGCCATGGCGGCGGGCCTGCTGCTCGGCTTCGCCGAGGCGTTCACGGTGCACCTCATCGACTCCACCTGGAAGAACGTCGTCGCCTTCGTCCTGCTGTTCGTGATTCTGCTGACGCGACCCCAGGGCCTGTTCGGACAAGTCAAGACCCGGGAGGTTTGATGTTCGACGGTTATGAATCCCTGCTCACCACCATCGCCCTGACCGGCATCCTCGCCTACTCGTTCCACATCGTCCTCATGAGCGGACAACTGAGCCTCGGCCAGGCCGGGTTCGCCTCGCTGGGGGCCTACACCTCCGCGCTCGTCGTCCCCGAGACCCCGTTGTTCGGGTCGCTGTCGCCCGCCATCGTCGGCATCCCCGTGGGAGCCGCCGTCGGCGCCGCCGCCGCCGTCCTGTTGGGACTGCCGGTGCTGCGGCTGCGCGGCGTGTTCCTGGCCATCGCCACCATCGCCTTCGCCGAGGTGGTGCGCATCTACATGGTCAACGCCTCGTGGACCGGCGGACCCGAGGGCATGTACCTGGACAAGTGGGTGACCCCGGAGCTGGCCTGGCTGGCGCTGATCCTGGTGGCCTACACCGTGTGGCGGCTGGGACCGTCCCGGATGGGCCGGGCGCTGGCCGCCGTGCGCGAGGACGAGGTCGCCGCCGGGGCGATGGGCATCAACGTGTCCCGGGCCCGGATGGCGGCCTTCACCGCCTCGGGCGCGCTGGCGGGCATGTACGGCTCACTGTTCGCGTTCTTCGCCCGGGGCATCGAACCCGGCGACTTCAACTTCACCATGATGCTCGACGGCCTGGTCACCGCCATCGTCGGCGGTTTCCTGGTGTTCTTCGGGCCCATCATGGGCAGTGGTTTCCTGAACCTGCTCCCCGAACTGCAACGGGCCACCGGACTGGAAGCCGGGTGGATGCACCCCTTCGTCACCGGCGCGTTGCTGCTGCTGGTCATCCTGTTCCTGCCCGGCGGACTGTCCAGTCTGCTCACCTGGATCAGGCCACGGACGAAACCGCTCGGCTCGGCCGGCGCCGCCCCGCCGGTACTGCCGCCGCTGCCCGCCGCCGGGATCCCGATCCTGGAGTTGTCCGGCCTGGGCAAGGACTACGGCGGCGTGCACGCCGTGCGCGGCGTCGACCTGACGGTGCGCAGTGGCGAGATCCTCGGCGTCATCGGCCCCAACGGCGCCGGAAAGACCACATTGGTCAACATGATCAGCGGCCTGACCGCGCCGACCAGCGGCACCGGGGAGGTGCTGGGCGTACGACTGGGCAACCGGATGCGACCGCACCGCCTCGCCGGGGCCGGGGTGAGCCGCACCTTCCAGCACTCCAAACTGTTCGGCCGACTGTCGGTGCTGGACAACGCCTTGATCGGCACCCACGTGGTCTGCCGTCCCACGTTCCTGCGACGGCTGCTGTGGCTGCCCTCGGCGCGGGCCGACGAACGCCGGGCCGTCGCGCAGGCGATGACGCAGCTGGAACGGGTCGGGCTGGACGACAAGTCGCACCTGGCCGCCGACGAACTGTCCTATGGCGACCAGCGGCGGCTGGAGATCGCGCGGGCGCTGGCCTCGCATCCCAGTCTGCTGATCCTGGACGAGCCCGCCGCCGGGATGAACCACGTCGAGGCCTCCGACCTGTCCAAGGCGATCCGCTCGGTGGCCGACGAGGGCATCACCGTGATCCTGATCGAGCACAACGTCCGCATGGTCATCGACACCTGCACCAGGGTGGCGGTGCTCAACTTCGGTGAGGTGCTGGCGGTGGGCGATCCGGTGGCCGTCGCGGCCGATCCCGAGGTGATCGGCGCCTACCTCGGCGCGGAGGATCCGGAGGACACCCATGTCCGATGAACTGCTGCGAGTGGACGGTCTGCACGTCTCCTACGGACGGGTGCGGGCGGTGCGCGACGTGTCGTTCACCGCCCCGCGCGGCGAGCTGATCAGCCTGGTCGGCGCCAACGGCGCGGGCAAGTCCTCGGTGCTGGGCGCGGTCTCGGGACTGGTGCGTCCGAAGTCCGGGACCGTCCACTATGACGGCGCGAACATCACCCGCTGGCCCGCGCACCGGCGGGTCGCCGCCGGAATGGTGCTGGTGCCCGAGGGCCGACAGATCCTCACCACCCTCACGGTCGCCGAGAACCTGCTGCTCGGCGGCTGGCGGCGACGCCGCGCCGCGGCCACCATCGCCGAGATGTACGAGCTGTTCCCGGTGCTGGCGCAGCGCCGCGACCTGTCGGCGGGGACGCTTTCCGGTGGGGAGCAACAGATGCTGGCCATCGCCCGCGCGATGGTCGCGCAGCCGCGGGTGCTGCTCATGGACGAACCGTCCATGGGGCTGTCGCCCAAACTCGTCGACGAGGTGTTCCGGGTGATCGAGACGATCCGGGCCACCGGAGTGACCATTGTGCTCGTCGAGCAGAACGCCCGGCGGGCGCTGCGCGCCGCGGATACCGGATATGTCCTGGAAACCGGGGTCGTCTCGCATTCGGGACCGGCACCCCGGTTGCTAGCCGATCGGCGGGTAGTTGACGCCTATTTGGGGGGTTGACGTGTATCGCGTCGACCACACAAGGTGTCGAGATATGCAAATACGTAGATCACTGATCTAGCGAAGAAAAGCACGACCACCCGGTGGGAGTCCTGGGTGAGCCCATTATGGAAGGCACAGGGACATGACGACCTCAGCATCCGCCGTGAGACGTCGCTCGAAGACAACCCGGTTCAGGAACATGCGCATCGGCTCGAAACTGGCGCTCATCCTGCTGATACCGCTGGTGGCGCTGTCGGGGGTGGTGGCGGTGCGGCTGGTCGACTCGACATTGGAGGCCCTGCGCATCGGCGACACCGCCCGCGTCGTCGAACTGACCAAGACCGTCGCCGAGACCCTGAGCGCGCTACAGGAGGAACGCCACCAGATGGCGGTCCAGATCTACGGCGACGAACTGAACCTCGACGAGGACCAGCGCGACCTGCGGCATCTGGACGAGGCCGTCTACGCCACCGACGAGAAACTCGGCGCGCTGAAACAGGCCCGCGAGACCTTCGAGGGTGACGCCGAGGTCAGGGAACAGCTGGAGCAGGCCGACAAACCGCTCAACCGGCTCGACCGGGTCCGCTCCGCCGAACTCGACGAGTCCGAAGAGGTCTATCTGACCGTCTACGACGCGGCGGTGCGGCGGCTGATGCGGGTGCTCGACCGCGCCGTCGACCTCGTCGACGACGCCGAACTGAGCCGGCGGGTGCGGGCGGCTTCCCTGCTGGCGTCGGCGGACGAGTACTCCGAGCGGCTGCGGGTACTGATCCTGCAACTGCCGGACGGCAAACCGCTGGCGGCGGCCTACCGGCCCTTCATGACGCTGAGCCTGTCGCGGTCGCAGACGATGAGCGAGTACCGGCGCATCGGCGGCGAGGCCGTGTTCGAGGCCGGTGGTCTGGGCGGTGGCGCCGCCCGTCCGGCCAACTCGCTGGAGAGCACCGTGGCCACCAGCCGCACCGACGAGAACGTCGACATCGACCACGCCGAACTCATGGGCGCCTACGACGCCCGGCACAAGGACACCGCCACCTATGTGGACGACACCCAGGACTCCGCGGTGACGCTGGCCCGCTCGATCCGCGACGACGTGGTGCTGCGGGTGCTGATCGAGACCGTGATCGTGCTGCTGACCGTCGCCGTGGCCGTGATGGCGACGCTGTGGCTGGGCCGTCCCGTCATCCGGGGACTGCGGCAGCTGCGCGACTCGGCCCGCCGCATCGCCTACGAGGAACTGCCCACCGCCGTCAAGCAGGTCAGCGAGCACGAGGGCCTGGCGGGCCTGACCCCGCGCGAGTTCGCCGACAACACCGCCGCCCCGCTCAAGACCCAGGGCGCCGCCGAGATCATCGAGGTCGGGGAGGCGTTCGACGACGTCCACCACGAGGCGATCCGGGTGGCCGCCGAACAGGCGCTGCTACGGGTCCACATCGGAACGATGTTCGTCCGGCTCGCCCGGCGCGGCCACTCGCTCACCGGGCGGCTCACCGCCACACTGGACGAAGCCGAGCGCGACGAGCAGGACCCCAACCGGCTGCAACTGCTGTTCCGGCTGGACCACCTGGTGGCACTGCTGGGACGCGCCAACGACAGTCTGCTGGTGCTGGGCGGCGCCGCCGCGGCCCGGGTGCGCACCAGCGACGAGAAACTCAACGACGTCCTGACCGCGGCCCAGTCCCACACCGAGCACTACACCCGCATCAACGTCACCACAGTGGACGAGGGCGTGTGGATCTCCTCGACGGCCGTCGAGGACGTGGTGCAGATCCTGGCCGAACTGATGGACAACGCCACCCAGTACTCGCGCCACCCCACCGAGGTGATCGCGCGCTACCTCACCGACCGGGTCGTGATCCAGATCCGCGACTACGGCATCGGCATCGATCCACAACGGATGTCCCGCTACAACGCCCGACTGGGCACCCGGGCGCCGCTCGACCTGGAGGCGATGCAGTCGATGGGCCTGACCGTGGTCGGGCAACTGGCGAAACGGCACGGCATCCAGGTGCGGCTGCAACCGGCCACCGAGAGCTCCGGCACCACCGCCGAGGTCGTGCTGCCGCACTCGATCCTGCGCTTCGCCCGCGACCTGACGCAGCAGCGGCAGCTCAGCAACGCCGCCCCCGCCGACGCCACGGAGGCGCCACTGTTCCGGGGCGGCCTGCTGGGCATCGGCAGCGGACCCGCCACCGTCCCCGACGCCGCGGCCGGGCTGCCGGTCATCCACTTCGAATGGCAGACGGTGCACGCCGACAGCTCGCTGCGCGCCGGCGCCGCGCTGCCCAGCCGGGAGACCACCTACGACGAGGTCACCGGGCTGCCCCGCCGACGCCCGCGATCCCAGCTGGTTCCCGGCGCGGTGGCACCGACCCACGACCGTCCCGACGCGCCCGCCCGGCGCGACCCCGAAGCGATCGGCGCCACCTACACCGCCTTCGCCCGGGGACTGTTCGGTGACGCCGGCGCTTCGCCCACAGACTCAAGGAGCTAACGGTGTACAACGGTGAAGACCTGAACTTCCTGCTCAACGACTTCGTCACCCGGGTCCCGCATGTCACCCACGTCATCGCGGTGTCCGCCGACGGGCTGCTGGTCGCCCGCGACGACGCGCTGCCGCAGGAACAGGGCGAGCGGCTGTCCGCGATCGCCTCGGGACTGGTGAGTCTGCTGGCCGGGGCGGCGCGGTCGTTGCAGGCCGACCCGGTCATCAGCAACCTGACCCAGACCCAGGAGGGGTTCATGTTCTCGATGTCGGCGCCGGGCGGCGCCAGCCTGCTCGCCCTGTCCGACAAGAGCTGCGACATCGGCCAGGTGGGGCACGAACTGGCCACCCTCATCAACCAGGTGGGGGACTCGCTGACCTCGCCCGCGCGCTTCGGTCGCGGGTGACCGCGGCCGGCATCAGTGCCGGATCAGGGGTTTGTCAGCGCGGCCGGACAACCTCGGTGTCACATCCGAAATCGAGGGAAGGACACCGAGATGACCAACGACCGAGCCGCACTGCGGGAAGCACTGGAATGGGGAGTCGAACAGGGAGCGCCCAGCGTCGCGGTGCAGGTCAGTGACGCAGACGGGACCTGGTTCGACGCGGTCGGCAAGAGCGACCTGGTCACGGGCGCGGAACGGGAACCGGGGGAGCAGCTGCACACCGGCAGCATCTCCAAGGCCTTCACCGCCGTCGCGGCGCTGAACCTGGCCGCCGAGGGCAGGCTCAGCCTCGACGACACCGTCGAGAAGTGGCTGCCCGGCACCGCGAACGGCAACGGCTACGACGGTTCGACGATCACACTGCGGCACCTGCTGAACAACACCAGCGGCCTGTTCGCGACCGGCATGGCCGTGGAGGTCCAGAACCGCTACAACAAACGCTCGGCCTTCGACAAGCACCGCCACGACGTGTGGGAGATCGACGACGTGCTGAAGCTGGCGGTCTCCGAGCCGCCGGTCGGCGAACCGGGCGAGAAGTTCTGGTACTCCAACGGCGGCTTCGGTTTCGCCGGGGCGATCATCGAGAGGGCCAGCGGTGCCAGCCTCGAATCCGAAGTGGAGCGCGCGGTGCGTCCGCTGGGCCTGGCCAACACCTTCATGCGCGAACGCGCCGACGAGGGCTACCGGGGCCCGCACCCCAAGGCGTACTCGAAGCTGTTCGTGAAGGAGGGGGTGCGGCCCGAGGACGTCACCGCCGAGAACTGGCAGTCCATGATGGAAGGACCGGAGCTGGAGCCGTTCGACACCACCGACGTCAACACCTCCGGTGGCTACGGGGCCGCCAACGTCGTGTCGAACTTCGACGACCTGCTGGTGTTCTACAAGGCGCTGATCACCGGCAGCCTGCTGCCGCAGGAGCAGAACGCGGAGCTGTGGAACACGGTGTCGACCAAGGGCGGGTACTGGATGCTCAACTCCCGCTACGGGCTGGGCGTGTGCGAGCTGACGTTGTCGGACGGGCAGAAGGTCCGCGGCGGCGGCGGTCAGAGCTTCGGCACCATCACGCTGGTACTGGGTTCGCCGGACGGGGAGCGCATGGTGGCCATGCACACCAACAACGACTGGCTGACCTTCCCGGTCTTCGACCGGATCACCGAGGCCGTGTTCGGCGCGAACGGGATCGGCCTGGAGGGTTGATGACCCGGACCGGTGCGTCCGCCGAGCTGGAGGGTCTCGGCGGACGCGCCCTTCGCGCGTCAGTCCCCGTCCGCGAGCCGGTCGTCCAGGGTCGCGCGGTCGGGCAGGAACCACAGCTGATCGCCCCGGTTCGACTCGGCGACGAAGGCCGCCAGCGCCGAGCTGTCGGCGGTGTGGGTGCTGATGTCGCCGATGATCACCAGCCGGGTGCGGTAATTCACGAACTTCTGGGTGACCTCACCGGCCAGGCCGCTGCGCAGCTGGAAGAACTTGTCGGCGATCCTGTCGGCCGGGATCACGACCAGATCGGCCTCGTTGGCCATGGCCTCGCCGAGCAGGTCCACGAAGTCCTCGACCTCGCGCAGCTGCGGGCCGTCAGCGGGCAGCTTGAGAACCGTCGTACCGTTCTGCCTGGTCACCATTGCTGTCATGGCCGCGAACCATACCCGGGCCGGGCCGGGTTGGGAACCAGATTTCCACTCTCAGGCCAGGCCCGCCTGGTAGCCGATGATCGCCGCCTCCACCCGGTTGCGCACGCCGAGCCGTTGCAGGATCGCGCTCACGTGCGCCTTGACGGTCCCCTCGGTCAGGTGCAGCCTGCGGCCGATCTCCTGGTTCGACAGGCCGCTGGCGATCAGGCCCAGTACCTCGTTCTCGCGCGGCGTCAGCTCCGCGACCTTGCGCTGCGCGCCGGTGCCACGGGTGAGCCGGTCGGTGTCGAACTCGGCGATCACCCGTCCGGCCACCCGGGGCGACAGGTACGCGGCCCCGTCGGCCACGGCCCGCACCCCGATGATGAGCTCCCGAGGATCGCTGGCCTTGAGCAGGAACCCGGCCGCGCCCGCGTCGAGGGCCCGCGCGATGAACTCGTCCTCGTCGAAGGTGGTCAACATGACGCAGCGGGTCGCGGGGGCGGCCTGACGCAGCTCGGCCAGGGCACCCAGGCCGTCCAGCACCGGCATCCGGATGTCGATGAGCGCCACGTCGGGCCGGTGGGCGCGCGCGAGTTCGACGGCTTCGCGGCCGTTGCCGGCCTCGGCCACCACCTCGATGCCGGCGTCGGTGGTCAGGATGGACTTGACGCCTTCGCGGACCATGTTCTCGTCGTCGGCGAGCAGTACCCGGATCACGGGGTGGCTCCGTTCGTGTCGGTGGGATCGTCGGGCTGTCGGGCCGTCGTGTCAGGGCCGTGCGGCGGTGTCGCGGCATGCGGGATGCGAGCCTCGACGCGGAAGCCGCGCCCGTGCCCGGCCGCCGCGAAGCTGCCGCCCAGCAGCTCGACCCGCTCGCGCAGGCCCGTCAGTCCCTGACCGGTCCCGGCCAGCGACAGCGGGACCTCGCGCGGCGCGTCATTGGTCACACGCACCTCGGTCGCGTCGGCGGCCCGCTCCACGACGACCTCCACATCGGACCCGGGAGCGTAGCGCGCCGCGTTGGTCAAGCCCTCCTGAACCACGCGATACACCGCTCGGTCCACCAGCGTCGGCTGAGCCGCCTTGCTCCCGTCGAGCCGCTGGCTCCTCGGCTCGGCCGCTGGCTGGCCAGCCGTGTCGCTTGCCCCCGGCGCTTGGCTCACCTGCCCAGCCGCGAGCTTCGAGCCGGAGCCAGCTGTCCCGCCCGCTTCCGGCATTTGGCTCACCTGCCCAGCCGCGAGCTTCGCATCGTGGCCAGCCGTCCCGCCCGCCTCCGGCTCCCGGCTCACCAGCTCGATCGGGGGCTCCGCGTCGAGGCGGTTCGCCTCGGTTTCGTTGTGCCGCAACGTGACCGCCATGCCGGCTTCGACGGCTCGCTCGACGAGGGCGGTGACGTCCTCGTCCGGCGGGTGGGTGGCGGCGGCCTGGCCGGGGGAGCGCAGCAGCGCGATCGTGTGGCGCAGCTCGTCGGTGGCCGACACCGCGTCGGCCCGCAGTCGTTCGGCCGCGAGCCGGTGTTCGTCCGACAGCCCCTGGGCCAGCTCCAGCGAACCCGCCCGCAACGCGATGAGCGCCAGGCTGTGCCCCAGGGAGTCGTGCATGTCGGCCGCGATCCGGGCCCGTTCGGCCAGCCGGGCCCGCTCGGCCACCAGCCGCTGCTCGCGTTCCAGCTGGTCGGCGCGCTCGCGTTCGGCCGTCACCAGCCGGGCCTGCTGCTGCCGGGACCGGCCGATCAGCCAGGGCAGTGCGACGAAGACCGCGACGCACAGCGTCGCGGTGGCCGCGCCCCATTCCACGACCACGGCGCTGGCCGCCGTCAGCGCGGTGACGACGGCCAGGAACTCGCCGTCCCGCCGCCCCGCCAGGCGGCGCCCGGCCAGGTACGCGGGCACCACCACGATCACGGCCAGCGCCACCCGCCAGCCGGGCGCGCTCCCGGCGAAGCCCAGCCCGTTCCAGGCGCTGAGCCCCGCCAGGGCGAGAATCGCGAACTTCGAGGTCACGGCGGGCATGCTACGTCGTGGCCCGAGAGCGACGCAGCCGGACGAGCCTCACCGCGCGCACCCCGGTCACCAGCAGCCCGCCCAGCGTCGCGATCGACAGCCAGACCAGCATCGGGAACCACACGTAGAGGTGCTCGGTCCAGGTCGCGGTGCGTCCGGCCGCGACCAGGCCCGCCAGCCACGGATAGCTCAGCAGCACCAGCGCCGGGAACAGCGCCCGCGAACCCGCCAGCACGTTGCGCCACAACGGACGGTCGACCCGCCGCCTGGCCCACACGCCGCTGCGGTACCACCGCCACGCCGCCCAGCCGATGGCCGCCAGTGTCAGCAGCCCCAGGACGAGGTCGTTGGTGGACTGTGGCGAGTCGGTCGTCGACGGTTGGTCGCCTTCGGACAGTGCCATGAGGCCCTCGGTGAGGTCGTAGGGCACGTCGGCGGCCATCGACATGCCGGTGTTGGCCATGACCGCGAAGCCGTACCCGGTCTCGGGGATCACGAGCTGTCTTGCGGTGTAGGTGAACCAGACACCGCCGTGGTCCAGGACGGTCGCGCCGTCCCGTTTACCGACGTTCCAGCCCAGCGCGTAGCGACCGCGCGGGTCGGACGGTTCGTGCAGTTCGGCAAACCCCTTGGCGGACACCAGTTCCCCGCCGTCGCCGTTGTTGACGGCGAGCCAGTTCGCCATGTCCTCGGCGGTGGAGATGATCCCGTCCGAGCCGTTGACGAACCGGTGCGGCTCGGCGGCGGCCCGCTGCCCGTAGGCGGCGAAGTGCCCGCGCGGCAGCTTCGCGTCGTCGGTGACGTCGACCGTGCTGGTCTTGGTCATCCCCAACGGCGCGAACACTTCCGTGTCCAGGTACTCGCCGAACGGTTCGCCACTGACCTTCTCCACCAGCCGGGCCGCCACGTGGAAGTTCGGATTGTGGTAGTTCCACGACTTCCCGGGCGCGGTGGCCAGTTCCGCGTCGGCCAGCCGCGACACCGAACCCGCCAGGTCCGACGGTTGCGCCTCCACCTTCTCGGAGAACGTCCCGTCGGACATGCCGGAGGTCTGGTTCAGCAACTGCCGCACGGTGATCCGCTTCGCCCGGGGATCGTCCATCGTGAACTCACTCAGGTACTCGCGTACCGGCGCGTCCAGGTCGACCTTGCCCTGTTCGCTCAGCCGCATCACCGCCAGCGCGGTGAACGACTTGCTCAGCGACGCGATGGGCATCGGGGCCTCGCCGGTCAGTTCAGCGCCGGTCGAGTCGGTGCCGTAGCCCTTGGCCACGACGACGTCGGTGCCCTTGGTCACCGCGACGGTGACGCCCTTGACGCCCGCGTTCTCCAGGTATTCGCCGACGAACGCGTCGACGCTTCGCTCGTCGAGTCCGCTGTGGGGTTTCGCCGCGGCCACCCCCGGGGTGACCAACAGGGCCGCCGCGGCGACCGCGATCACGATGCGTTTCATGGATCCCTCCTCAGGTTCGGCGGTAAACCTAGAAGGGATCCGGCCCGTCGCCATCCGGCCAACGGGAGAGCCCGGGCTATGACTTTCGTCAGGGGTGCCCGGGCGCCCGGTTCAGCCGAGGATCGTCCGCAACGCCCCCGACAGCGCCTCGCGCGGTTCGCCCGCCGGGCCCTCGTGTCGCCAGGCCACGTAGCCGTCGGGGCGGATCAGCACCGCGCCGTCCTCGCCGAGCCGGTAGCGATCCGGCCAGGCGCCGTCCACATCGACCAGTTCCACCTCGGCGCCGACGCGGTAGCCGATCAGCGGGATGCCCTCGGTCTCGCACACGTGGGTGGCCGCGTCGGTCCACGCGCCGCCGCCCGCACCGGTGAACAGGACGAAGCCCCGGCTGAACAGGTCGTGGGTGGAGATCAGCTGACCGTCCTGTTCGACCCACAGGTGCGGGGCCCGGGTTCCCGGCTGCCCGCGCAGATCCAGGCTGTCACCGAACACCGAGTCGTGGTCGGCGCCGATCATGGCGCCGGAAAGGTAGCGCTGCCCGAAGTTCCACAGCAGATCGTCGGCCTTGTCGTTCTCGGGGTCGTTGATGCGATTGTGCTGGCGCTCCTCGGTGAGTTCGGCGAGGACCTCGGCCAGCGGGTGCCGTTCGGGGTGGTAACTGTCCAAAAGGCCCGGTTTCGCCCAGCCCTTGCTGACCGCCGCCAGCTTCCAGGCCAGGTTGTAGGAGTCCTGCACCCCGGTGTTGGCGCCGATGCCGCCCGCCGGGGACCAGACGTGCGCGGCGTCCCCGACCAGGAACACCCGGCCGCGACGGTACTCGTCGGACACCGCGACGCCCTGCGACCAGGTCTGCTTGTCCCGCACCGTCACCTGGAGCTCGGGATCGCCGACCGCGCCCCGGATCACCGCGACGCAGCGTTCGTCGGGGAAGGAGTCGACGGTCTCGGTCTCCGGGTCGTAGTCGACGGCCATGCCCCAGCGGCCGGGTTCGGCCGTGGTGGTCAGGAACATCCCGCCGATCTCCTCGTTGCGGATGAACCACAGGATCGCCCGCTGCTTCACGTACTTCGACAGGTCGGCGTCGAAGACGCAGCCGAGGTGGTGGCGGACGATGCCGGGCCCGGATCGCTTGATGCCCAGCCGTTCCCGGATCGGGCTGCGCTGACCGTCGGCGGCGATCAGGTAGTCGGCGCGGATGGTGCGCCGCTGTCCGTCGGCGCGGTCGACGACCTCGGCGGTGACGCCGTCGCCGTCGTCGGTGAAGGTCAGCAGCTCGGTGTTGAAGTGCTGGACGGCACCGTGTTTGCGGGCCGCCTCGCTGAGCACCGGCTCGGCCGCGCTCTGGTCGGCGAGGTTGAACGTGGACGGTGTCAGGTCGGGGAAGCTGGTGGCCGCCTCGGGCGGGAACAGCCAGCCCCATTCACCGGCGAGCGTCTCGCAGTAGGCGCCGCCCTTGTCGTCGGCGAACGGCCGCCCCGCCTCGATCATCTCGGCCTCCATGCCGATCGAGCGGTAGATCTCCATGGTGCGGGGGGTGATTCCCCGCGCCCGGCCCTGGATCGAGAAACCCGGGTGTTTGTCCACCAATATGGACGGCACACCGAGGTGGGACAGGAACAGCGAGGAGGTCAGCCCGGCGTAGCCGCCGCCGACGATGAGTACCGTGGTCGTTTCGTCGTTGGTCATGATGTCGTCCTTTAGGGATTGGTATCGGGGTTCTCGGATGAGTACGGTTGCGCCTGCTGCCGAAGCCAGGTCTCGTCCCAGGTCAGCGCGCCCGACCGCAGATCGGCGATGGTGGATTCCAGCCACCCGATCTCGGCCGTCAGCACGGCGAACCGGTACTCCTCCTCGATGAGGAACAGCCGGTGCAGCTGCGGCGGGTCCTGGTCGAACCACTCGCTCATCTGGGCGTACTCGGCCCGCTGGGCGTCCAGCCGGACCTGCAACTGCTCGGCCACCTCGCTCGGCGGCAGCAGCGGCAGCTGCGCCAGCGCGGCCGGAAACTCGGGGTACTCGTTTCCGGTGCTGGCCAGCGCTTCCCGCAGCCAGCGCCGCGCGGTGTCCCGGCCGGTGTCGGTGATCTCGTAGATCGTCCGTTCCGGACGGTTGTCGGCGGAGCTGGTCTCCCGGACCCGGATGAGTTCGGTGCGCAGCAGCCGGTCGATGGTCTGGTAGACGCTGGCGCGCTGTTTCACATTGACGACGCGGTCCTTGCCGAACTCCTTGATGAGCTGCTGGATCTTGTAGGCGTGCATGGATTCCCAGGCCAGGAAGACCAGCACGGTCAGGGCCAGCGCGGAGCGTCGAGGTGGAGTCGTCATAGTCATGACATTACTAGTGAGATTATGACTATGGCAAGTCAGTGTGACGTCTTTCCTAGAAACCTTGGCGTCAGAGTTGCGATGCCGTGATGCTATACGTATACTTCTACGCATACTAAGAACGCCTCGTGGAGGTTACGATGCCGCAATGCCGAACAAGACGATCTACGTGTCCGACGACGATCTTCCGCTGTTCCAGCGCGCGCAGGAACTGGCCGGAGGCAAGTTGTCGACCGCGATCACGGCGGCACTCCGGCGTTACGTCGAGATCGCGGAGGGGCGCATGGAGGGCTTCGAGGAGGTCACCGTGCGGGTGGGCGCCGGAGTCGGCCGCAAGGTCCGGTTCTCCGGGATACTGCTGGCCGAGTGGGGGCATTCCACCTCCAGCCGGGTCGACGACTACCGCGTCTACCGGACCCGCACCGGCAAGTACGCGGTCCACATCGAACGGTCCGACGAGCACTACTGGTCGGGGCAGGACGCCGCCAACTGGGTCGAATGGGTCCGGGCCCAGTTCAAGACCGAGCAGACCTGGGGCTACAAGGCGGGTGAGGGAGTCCTCGAGATAGCCGAGGACCTGGAAGACCTGCGCGACAAGATCCCCGCCGAGCTGCACGACATCGTCGCCTCCGCGGTGGAGCAACCACCCATTGAGGACTTGGACATCTAGCCACCGAGTCCGTCCGTTATCGAGGGCTGGCGGTTTCGGCGTGCCCGAAAACGGCTCAGCCCACCCCTGAGGAGTAACCGTGAGTACCCATACGACGACCAGAAGTCCGCGAACCCGTGGCACGGCGGCCATAGAGGTCGCCGGACTGCGCAAGTCCTACGGCGACCATCTCGTCCTGGACGGCATCGACTTCACCGTCCCCACCGGCTCGATCTTCTCGATGCTGGGCCCCAACGGCGCGGGCAAGACCACCACCGTCCAGATTCTGTCCACACTCATCAAACCCGACGCGGGCGTCATCCGGGTCGCCGGACACGACCTGGCCGCCGCGGCCCAGTCGGTGCGCGGCGCCATCGGTGTCACCGGTCAGTTCTCCGCCGTCGACAACCTGCTCACCGGCCAGGAGAACCTGCGGCTGATGGCCGACCTCAACCACCTGACCCGCGCGGAGGGCCGCCGTCGCAGTGCCGAACTGCTGGAACGGTTCGAGCTGACCGACGCGGCCGCCAAACAGCCCGCCACCTACTCCGGCGGCATGCGCCGGCGGCTGGATCTGGCCATGACCCTGATGGGAGACCCACGACTGATCTTCCTGGACGAACCCACCACCGGCCTCGACCCGGCCGGACGGCGGGTCATGTGGCGGATCATCCGCGACCTCGTCGACGAGGGTGTAACCATCTTCCTGACCACCCAGTACCTGGAGGAAGCCGACCAGCTCGCCGACCAGGTGGCCGTCCTCGACAAGGGAACCCTTGTCGCGCAAGGCACCCCGGCCGAACTCAAACGGCTGATACCCGGCGGCCACATCACGCTGCGGTTCAACGACGTCCAGGACCTGGACACCGCCGCCAACACCCTGACCGTCTCGGCCCGCGACGAGACCGCGCTGACGCTCCAGACCCCCAGCGAGGGCGACATGAAGTCGCTGCGGGCGCTGTTGGCCCGGCTGGACGCCGCCGAGATCGAACCCGCCGACCTCTCCATCCACACCCCCGACCTCGACGACGTGTTCCTGGCACTCACCGGACACGACGCCACCACGAAGGACAGTTCACAATGAGCACATACGTCATCCGCGACTCCACAGCCATGCTGCGCCGCAACATAAAGAAGGCCATTCGCTATCCGTCGCTGACCCTCATGGTCATCGGCATGCCCATCATCTTCCTGGTGCTGTTCGTGTACGTCTTCGGCTCCACGCTCGGCGACGGCCTGGGCGGAACCTCCGGCGGCCGCGACGCCTACCTCACCTACGTCACCCCCGGCATCCTGCTGTTCGGCATCCTCGGCTCGGTACAGGGCACCGCGATCACGGTGTCGATGGACAAGACCGAGGGCATCATGGACCGGTTCCGCACCATGGCGATCTCCCGATCGTCCGTCCTCACCGGACACGTCATCGGCAGTCTGATCCAGACCGTGCTGGGCACCGCGGTCGTCATGGCCGTCGCCGTGGCACTGGGATTCCGCAGCGACGCCACCCCGCTGGAATGGCTGGGCGTGCTCGGCGTGATGGTCATGGTCTCGTTCGCGTTCATCTGGATGTCGGTCCTGGTGGGGCTGATCGCCAAGACCGTCGAGTCCGCCAGCAACATCCCGATGCCGCTGATGATGCTGCCGTTCCTGGGAAGCGGCTTCGTCCCCACCGACACGATGCCCGCCGGACTGCGGACCTTCGCCGAGTACCAGCCGTTCACGCCGGTCAACGAGACGCTGCGCGGCCTGCTGCTGGGCACCGAGATCGGCGACAGCGCCTGGCTCGCGGTCGCCTGGTGCGCCGGTATCTCGCTGGTGTGCTTCCTGCTGGCCCGCCGCCGCTTCAACCGGCCGCAGACCCGCTGACCGGCGAACCCGGGTGGCGTCCACCGTCGGTGTCCTAGGGTGCGGGCATGAGCATTCGCCGCGCCGTGCCCGACATCCTCACCGACGACATGGACGCCACCCGCGCCTTCTACGCCGGTCTCGGCTTCGAGGAGGCCATGGACCTGGGCTGGGTGGTCACGATGGCCTCCACCAGCAACCCGACCGCGCAGGTCATCTTCTTCGACCGGGCCCGGGTGGAGGGGCCACAACCCGACATGAGCGTCGAGGTCGACGACGTGGACGCCGTCCACGCGGCCATGACCGCGACCGGCGCCGAGATCGTCTACTCACTGCGGGACGAACCCTGGGGCGTGCGGCGGTTCTTCGTCCGCGACCCCAACGGCAGGGTCGTCAACGTGGTCACCCACCAGGCATAGCGGGAATCGGCTCTGGCGCAGGTACCCGCCGGACGTCTACTCTCGATGCAGAGAGTGAGGGAGGCGTCGTGGATCCGGTTTCGTCGTTCTTCGTGACTCGCTGGGCGACCACGGCGACGGACCGGGCGGCCCGGCGGTTCAGCGAGGCGATCCGGGGCACCGAGGTGCAGCGCGCGCTGGTCACCGCCGTCAAGAACGCCATCCCCAAGGCCGCCGCCCGGCTGCACCCCGACGACGACTCGCTCGCCGGACACGTCGCGGACTGCCTGTGGGAACGCGATTCCCACGCATTGCCGCTGGTGGACGGAACCGCCCTGATCGATCTGGCCGACGCCGTGGCGCCCTGGGTCGACGAGGTGTACACGCCCGTCGGCGAGACCCCCGATGCCGGACCCGAACCGTCGCTGTTGGCGCGGCTGCTGCGCGAGGAGATCATCGCGGCGGTGCGCGCCGAGGCCACGGCCGGGGATCGGGTGCTGCACGCGCTGTGGAGCGACTACCAGAACGAGTCGATCCTGCGCCGGGTCGCGCGGCCCCGGGCCACCGAACCGGGTCGGCTGGACTGGGGACGGCTGCCGCTGCCGGGCACCTTCGTCGGGCGGCGCGAACAGCTGGAGACCCTGGCGGACATGCGTTCCGAGTCCGGGCTCGGCCTGATCGTGTCGGTGGGTGGATTCGGCGGCATCGGCAAGACCGCACTGGCGTCCTGGTTCGCGGCCAGTGTCCGCTGCTCCTACCCCGACGGCTGCGTGTTCGTCGACTTCCAGTCGTACCCGTCGCCGGACCAGGCCGTGTCGTCGTACGCGGCGCTGGGGATGTTGCTGGAACATCTCTTCGGGCTTGAGGCAGCGACGGTGGCCAGAATGGACCTGGCCGCGCGCGGCGCCGAATGGCAGCGACGCGTCGCCGGCAAACGCATGATCTTCGTGTGGGACAACGTGTCCAGCATCGACCAGGTGGAGCCGCTGCTGGTCCGCGATCCCGACTGTCTGACGCTCATCACCTCCCGGGAGAGGTTCCACTGTGCCGGGTCGCGAACCCTGGACCTGGACGTGCTCGACCACGACGCGGCCGTGGCGATGTTCGTCGCGGTCGCCGGTCCCCGGCTGGCGGCCGACGAGGCGGCGGTGTCGCGAGTGGTGACGGCCTGCGGACACATGCCCGTCCTCATCGGATTGAAGGCCGCCGACATCGCCTGCGGCACCGGCAGTCTGGACCGGATCGAAGTCCAGCTGAACAACCTGCCGTCCGCGCACACCAAGGCCGGACTGTACGCCCGCATCGACAGCTCGTACGCGGCCCTCACCGCCGAACAGCAAGCGGCGTACCGGTTGCTGGGCAAACACCCGGGCCGCTACCTCACCGTCGGCACCACCACGATCGTCCTGTCGCGACTGATCGGCCGCTCGGTGACGGTCGCCGAAGCGGTGGCGTTGCTGGACGGCCTGGTCGCGCACCGGCTCGCCGAGCCGATGGTCACCGACCCACCCGCCAGCATCGCCGAACAGCTGGCGTACACCGCCCACGACATCCTGCTCGACCACGCCGCCGGTCTCCCCGCCGCGACCGGAGAACCGGAAATACTGTCCACAGTTTGCGACTATTACGCCGACCGGCTGGCGCACTACGACTTCGTCGGCGACCTGGCGTGGTTCCGTACCGAACGGTCCGCCCTCGTCGCCGCGCTCACCAGCCCGGCGGCGCGACCGCACGCCACCCTCAACCTGGCCCAGCTGATGCTGACCAACGACAACATCGGCCTGGCCATCGACATCCTGCGTGAACTGCTGGACGGATTCGTCGCGACCGGCGACAGCCGCGGCGAGGTCAACACCCTGCAGACACTGGGACAGGCGGTGCTCGTGACCGGTGACCATGAGGGCGCCCGCGACCTGTTCACCAAGGCCGGACACCTCGCCGAGGAACACGGCTTTCGGGACTGCGCGGCCCACGCCTATCTCGGACTGGCACAGGTCAAGGCGCTCAACGACTCCCCGGTCGGCATCGCGGACATGTTCGAGCGGGCGCTGGACATCTTCGTCGACCTGGACGACGTCACCAACGCGACCAACGCGCTGGCGGGAATGGCCCAGGTGGCGATGCTGCAACAGGACTTCGACGCGGCCCGCTCCATCTTCGTGGAGATCGAGGACACCTCCGAGGTCCGGGCGTACGGCATGGGCGTCGCCCTGGGGGTGCTCGGCCAGGCCCACGTCGCCTACCTCGACGGCGACAACGACGAGGCGATCCGGCTGTACCAGCGGGGCGAAGAAGCGTCCGAGTCCGTCGGCTACCGGTTCGGCGTGGGCATGGCCCGGGAGTGCCTCGGCGAGATCGCCGCCGAGACCGGCGACGTGGAGGGCGCGATCGCGCACTTCCGCGGCGCGCTGACAGTGTACGTCGAGATCGGTTCACCGTCGCAGCACGAAGTGCGCGAAGCCCTGCGGAACCTGGGGGTCCCGGCCGAACCACCGGACTGATGTCACCGCCTTGTGCGAGGCTGACGACATGAACGAGTTTCGAGGTCAGGACCTGTCCGGAGCACGTTTCGAGGACGTGATGCTGACCGGCGCCGAATTCCACGACATCGACCTGTCCGACGCCCGGTTCCGGCTGGTGAGCCTCAAGGGCGCCTCGATCCGGGGCGCCGACCTGCGCGACCTCGACCTGTCCGGCTGGATCGGCAACCTGCGCGTCAACGGCGTCGACGTCGCGCCGCTGGTGGAGGCAGAACTCGACCGCCGCCACCCGGAGCGGGCCAAGATGCGTCCCACGGACGCGGCCGGGTACCGGGAGGCCTGGCGGATCCTGGAACGGCTGTGGGGCCAGACCATCGAGCGAGCCCGCGGCTTCGAACCGTGGCAGCTGCACGAGAGCGTCGACGGCGAGTACTCGTTCATCGAGACCTTGCGGCACTTGAACTTCGCCCCCGACGCCTGGGTGGGCCGCGCCGTGCTCGGTGACCCGACGCCGTGGCATCCGCTCGACCTGCCGCACGACGAGATGCCCGACGAACCGAGCGTCCCACGCGATCGCGACGCCCGCCCGACCCTTGAGGAGGTACTGGCGGTACGCCGCGAACGGGTGGCGATGGTGCGTCGGGTGCTGGACGAGCTGACCGACGAGAAGCTGGTCACGGCAACCGAACCGGTCACCGAACCCGGTTACCCGGAATCGCAGAGTTTCCCGATGACCCGGTGCCTGGGCGCGGTCATCAACGAGGAGTGGGAGCACCGGCTGTACGCCGAGCGCGACCTGGACGTGCTGGCGGGCAAGACGACCTGAGCCACAGCTCTCAGGCTGGCGGCAGCGGGTCCTGGCCCAGCATGCGGTGTCCATTGTCGGCCGACATCCGTACCGCCGCGAAACCGTGCTCGCGCATCGCGTTCTCGTATTCGGCGACCGCCTCCAGCAGCGGTTTGCCGTCGCGGACCTCGCGCAGCCGGGCCGCGAGGATGGCGCCGTCGAGCATCGCCGCGTTGGCTCCCGAGCCCCCGGCCGGGCTCATCGCGTGTACGGCGTCGCCCAGCAGCGTGACCTCGGACGCTGGCCATGGTTCGGTGGGGACGCTGGTGCGCAACAACAGCGGCAGCACACTGGACAGTTCCCAGTGCTCCACCATGCGCCGGGCTCTCGGGTGCCAATCGTCCATCATGTCCAGAGCCAGGCCCCGCAGCGCCGAGGGGTTCATGGCGAACAGCTCCTCGTCGTCGGGCAGGTCCTCCACCCGGGCGCCGAACGCCGAGGTCATATAGGAGCGGTGCTCGGTGAGCGAAGCGTCCGCAGCGATCCGGGACGCCGTGCGGGACAACGGTTCCGCGAACTCGACCGGCGCCCCGCCCAGGTGCCGGTGCTTGGGCCCCAGGATCGCCGAATAGCCGCCGAACATGCCCTCGGGAAACAGCGGCCGGGTCGCGGGCGTCAGCGGCACGGTCGCGTAGATCAGCCGCAGCCCACTGTCGACGACCCGGGCGTGCGGGAGACGTTGCCGCCGCACCCGGGAGTGGACGCCGTCGGCGGCCACCAGCAGGTCACCGGTCTCGGTGCCGCCGTCGGCGAAGTGCGCGACCACCCGGCCGTCGGCGTCGCGCCGGTAGCCGGTGAAGGTGCGCCCGTAGCGGACGGTGTCCAGGCCGGTGGCCAGGATCTCGCGAAGCGTCAGCCGGTTGACGTTGAGATGCTCGGGGAGCCCGTGAACCGTGCGCGCCGAGCCGTCGGCTTCGAAGCGGTGCACGACGTCGAACCGATGGTCGTAGAACTCCCCGACGGGGCCGGGTATGGAAGCCGTGGCGCGGAACAGTTCCCACAGCCGCTTCGGCAGCACCTCGTACAGGGCCGTCGAACCGTCGGCGTTGATGTGGATGCGGTAACCCTGGCGCCGCGAGCGCACTGAGGCGTCGCGCTCGACGACCAGGTGATCCACCCCGGCGTCGCGCAGCCCGTGCGCCAGCGCCAGGCCGCCGAGGCCCGCGCCGATGATCAATACCCTCGGCCGTGACATGTCCGGTTCCCTCCTCGCGACGAACTCTCACGACGAAGGATCACCGCCCGAGCCCGCAGGTTCCATCCGCGAATCGATATGCGGCGGATTTCGACATCGATTAAGTTCGAGTGATGGATTCCGTGACCATCGACGGACTGGATCGCGAACTCGTCCACGCGCTCCAGATCGACGGGCGGGCGCCGTTCAGCCGGATCGCCGAAGTGCTGGACGTGTCCGACCAGACGGTCTCGCGGCGGTACCGGAGGCTGCGATCGCACGGGGTGCTGCGGGTGGTGGGCCGGGGCGACGTGTCCGGGCCCGGGCGGGAACGCTGGCACATGCGGATCCACTGTGTCCCCGATGCCGCGCTGGGGGTGGCCCGGGCGCTGGCCCGACGGCCCGACACGGCGTGGACCGACGTGGTGTCCGGCGGCACCGAGGTCAACTGCGTGGTGCAGACCCCGAACCGGGCCGACCGGGACGCGCTGCTGCTGGACGCGCTGCCGCGCAGCCCCCGGGTCACGTCGATGTCCGCGCACTGCCTGCTGCACACGTACTTCGGCGGCGCCGGGGAACACGCGCGGGTGCTGGCGGCCTTGAGCCCCGCCCAGGAGCGGCGGCTGCGTCCGAGACCGGCGACCGGCGCGCCGCTGACGCCCGACACCGTCGACCGGGCGATCCTGGCCGAGCTCGGCCAGGACGGCCGCTGCGAACTGTCGCGGCTGGCGCGAGCCGCGGACTGCTCGGAGTCGACGGCACGGCGACGACTGGAACTGCTGCGCGACAGCGGATGCGTCTTCTACGACCTCGACCTCGACACCGCGCTGCTCGGCTTCACCGTCACGGCGCGACTGTGGCTGCGGGTGGCACCGTCCGATCTGGATGCCGTGGGAGCGGCGCTGGCCACCCACCCCGAGGTCGGCTTCGCGGCGGCCACCACCGGACCGCACAACCTCATCGCCGCCGTCGTGTGCCGCGACGGGGCGCACCTGTACGAGTACGTCTCGAAGCGGCTGGGCGGTCTGACGGCGATCCAGCATGTCGAGACCGCGCCGGTGATCCGGCCCGTCAAAGGCTCGGCGACCCCCTGGGATATGCCGTAGCGTCGGATCCGACATGGAGACCGGAGACACACTCAAGGACCTGCTGGAAGACAACGACCTGACCGCGGTGCGGGCCTGGCTGGGGACCCAACCGCCCTACGTCATCGCCGACGAACTGGCGCGCATGGACGCCCTCGCGGCGGTGGTGCCGTTCCGCATGCTGGACAAGGACGCGGCGCTGGCCGTCTTCGAGGAACTCGACCCGGTCGACCAGCAGCAGATCCTGTCCGGCCTGCGCGACAAGGCGTTCCGCGACCTCATCGAGGGCATGGACCCCGACGACCGGGCCCGGATGCTCGGCGAGGCCCCCGCCAAGGTCACCCACCGGGTGCTGTCGGGACTGAGCCCGCGCGAGCGCCTCATGACCGCCGAACTGCTGGGCTACCCCGACGGCTCGGTCGGCCGGATCATGACCCCCGAGGTGGTGGCGCTGCCGGTCGACATCACCGCCAAGCAGGCCCTGCGCCGGATCCGCGTCAAGGGCGGCAACGCCGAGTCCGTCTACACGCTGCCGATCGTGGAGTCCGGCCGTCGACTGGTGGGAGTGTGCGAACTGCGCGACCTGGTGCTGTCCGACCCCGACACCCCGGTCGCCGAACTCGTCGACACCCAGGTCCCCACGGCCCGCGCCACCGACCCCGCCGAGGACGCCGCCCGCCTGCTCGCCGAGGCCAACATCCTCAACCTCCCGGTGGTCGACAGCGAACAGCGGCTGGTCGGCCTGTTCACGTTCGACGACGCCATGGAGGTCATCGAGGCCGCCGACACCGAGGACGCCGCCCGGCAGGCCGCGTCGCTGCCGTGGAGCGGGCACTACATGTTCGCGGGCGTATGGCAACTGGCCCGCTCCCGCGCCACCTGGCTGCTGCTCCTCATCGTCGCGGCCACCCTCACCGTCACGGTCACCCGCGCCTTCGAGGCCACTTTGGAACAGGTGACCGCGCTGGCGCTGTTCATCCCGCTGCTCATCGGCACCGGCGGCAACGCCGGAGCCCAGGCGGCCACCGCGGTGGTCCGAGCCCTCGCGGTGGGGGAGGTGCGCACCGGCGACCTGGCGCGGGTGATCTGGCGTGAGTGCCGGGTCGGCCTGGTGCTGGGCGCGATGCTGGCCGTCGTCGGTCTGGGCGTCGCGGTGATCTTCGTCGACCCCCGGGTGGCGCTGGTGGTGGCGGTGTCGCTGGTGGTCATCTGCGCGTGGGCGGCCACCGTCGGCGGCTCGATGCCGCTGCTGGCCAAGAAGGTCGGCATCGACCCGGCCGTCGTCTCCGCCCCGATGGTGACCACCCTTGTGGACGCCACCGGGCTCATCATCTACTTCGTGCTCGCGAACGCGATCCTGGGTTTGTGACGGCCGGAACCTAACCCACCGGGGAGTATCAGCCCGGTCTCGTAGGCGAAGATGACGATCTGCACCCGGTCGCGCAGCTCCAGTTTGTCCAGTATCCGACCGATGTGGATCTTCACGGTTCCCGGCGCGATGCCCAGCCGCTCGGCGATCTCATGCGACCGAGGCTATGGACGGTCCAGACCCATTCCCACGACCTTGAGACCGATATTCGTCGCCCGGCGCGTATGCCCACGGGCATACCGATGGTGCGACTTCCGTTCAGTGGTCGTAGTTGAGCTCGGGATCGGTGAGCCGACGCAACTGCGGCCAGCGCGCCCGCATCGCCTCGCGCAGGTTGCGGCACAGCTCGGCGACGGTTCGCAGCTCAGCCGAGTCGGCGGCGATATCCGCCGTCACCTCCAGCCGGAACGCCAACCGCTCCCGGGCGGTCGCCTTGCCCCACTTCCAGTCCGAGTTGATCAGCCGGGACAGGTGTCGCCGCGACTCCCGATGCGCGCGCTCCACGAGCGAGTCGCCGCTGATGGTCCAGCCCGCGCAGGCGTCGGCCAGGTCGCCGGTCACCTCGGTGCCGGTCTCCTCGCGCCAGGTGGCCCGGTACGCGTCCTCGGCCTGTCCCAACAGTTCCCGGGGAGTGTCCGGACTGGAGTAACAGGTCGGGAAGCCGATCCGCAGGTAGGCGAGTTCGACGAGGCCGTTGCCCACACTCGACTGTTCGAAGTCGATGAAGCGCAGCCCGTCGGCGGGGTACAGGACGTTGCCCGACGGGCACGGATCCCCGTGCAGCAGCGCCGGAACCGCGCTGTCGGCCAGCCGCCGCACCAGGTCGGTCAGTTCGGTGCGGGCCGAGGCCGGGACCGTGACCCGCCACGCGCGGGCCAGGTCGAGGAAGTCGTCGACGTCGTTGTCGTCGGGCCCGCGCCAGTTCGGCAGTCCGGAGTCGGCCTCGACGCTGGCGTGCAACCGCGCCAGCGCGACGGCGTACTGGCACTGCCAGTCCGGCCCGGGGCGGCCCTCGTCGAGGTACTCCATCACCAGGATCCGCTCGTCGGCGTCGGCGGCCAGCAATCGCGGCACCACCGCGGGCTTCGCCCGCGAGGCCAGGCGCAGTGCCGTGTGTTCGCGCTGGAACTGTTGCTCGACATCGGATCCGTCGACGACCTGTTTGACGATGACGGGGCCGTCGGTCAGTTCGGCCCACCACACCTTCGATCGGGGACTCGACCCCAGTTTCCTGACGCGCGTCGGGGCACCGAGTTCGTCGTGGAGGCGCTGGCCGTACACGCGTTTGCGCAGCATCGCGAAAGCCTAACCGGCGGGGGTGGGGTCTCAGTCGGTGATGTCGGCGAGCACGGCGTCGTATCCGTCGACCAGGCGGTCGACGTCGACGAAGGCGCTGAACCCGTGGGCTCCGGCGCCCATGGCCACCCGGCGGCCCCGCAGCCGTGAGTCCACATAGATCGGCCACGGTCGGTGACTGCCGATCGGGGTGATGGTGCCGCGTTCGTAACCCGTCGCCGCCAGGGCGGTGGCGGCGTCCGGCATGGACAGCCGATTGGTGCCGAGGAGTTCGCGCAGCTTCGGCCACGCGATGGAGCGGTCGCCGGGGACGATGGCGAACAGGTAGCTGTCGCTGGTCTTGCGGACGACGAGGGTCTTGGCCAGGTCGGCGGGAGTGAGCCCCAGGATCTCGGCGGCCTCGGGCAGCGAGTTCGCGGCGGGCCGGACCCGCACCTCCACGTCGACGCCGTGCGCTTCGCCGTCGGCCACCATGGCCCGTACGGCGTCGGGCAGTGGGGTTGCGTTCATCGTGGTCCTCCGTTTCTCGGGCGCGGACTCATCGTGATGCCCCGGCCGGGTATCGGCCCGGCCGGGACACCCCGATGCGCATTACACCACACTGTCTACTTTGGTTTCGGTTTCCGCGGCTTTCCGGGTTCGGACGGTGACCACCGTCAGCACGGCGGCCACGGCCGCGACGAGTGCCGCGGCGATGAACGCCACCGAGAAGCCGTCGGTGAGCGCGACCTTGTCGCCCAGCCGGTCGGCGCCGTAACCGGCGGCCACGGCCGTGACCACGGCCAGCCCCAGCGCGGAGCCGATCTGGTAGCTGGTGTTGACGATGCCCGAGGCCAGGCCGCCCTCCTCCGGTTTCGCCGCCGAGATCGCCGTCTGCAGTGACGGGATGAACGCCAGCGACATGCCCAGCGCCGCCAGCAGCGAGGCGGGCAGGACGTCGACCCAGAAGTTCCCGTCGGGACGGATGAACGACATCCAGTACAGCCCGCCCGCGAGCAGGACCAGACCGGTGACGATCATCGCCTTGGCGCCGAACCGGGCCATGAGCCGGGGGGCCAGCGCGACCATGCCGACCATGATCAACACGGTCATCGGCAGCAGCGCCGCACCCGAGGGGAACGCCGAGTAACCCAGAACCTGTTGCAGGTACAGGTTGAGGAAGAACCACATCGGAATCCAGGCGGCGCCCAGCAGCAGCTGCGCCAGGTTCGCCGCGGCGAGGTTCGCGGCCCGGAAGATCGACAGCGGCATCAGCGGCTGCCGCTTCCTGGCCTGCGACAACAGGAACCCGACCAGCAACACCGCCGCCAGCAGCAGCACGCCCCAGGTAGCCGGGTCGCCCCAGCCGATCTCGGGGGCACGGACGATGGCGAACACCGCCGCGCCCAGGCCCAGCGTGACGGTCAGCGCGCCGACCACGTCGATGGAGCCGCGGGGTGCCAGGGCACCACCGGGCAGCAACGCGGGGGCGGCGGCCAGGGCGAGGATCGCGATCGGGATGTTGATGTAGAAGACCCACGGCCAGGACGCGTACTCGGTGATCAGGCCGCCGAGGAACACCCCGGCGGTGCCGCCGGCCGGGGCCGCGGCCCCGTAGACGGCGAAGGCCTTGGTCAGCTCCTTGGGGTTGGCGCCGAACAGCATCATCAACAGGGTCAGCGCCGAGGGCGCGATGAGCGCCGCGCCGACGCCCTGGACCCCGCGACCGATGAGCTCGGTCGGCACGTCACCGGCGACACCGGCCACAAGGGATCCGGCGCCGAGCACGATCCAGCCGAGACTGAACAGCCTGCGGGCGCCGAACAGGTCGGACAGCCTGCCGCCCAACAGCAGCAGACCGCCGAACACCACCACGTAGGCGTTGAACACCCACGACAGGTTCTCCTGCGAGAACCCGAGTTCCTTCTGCATCTTCGGCAGTGCGACGCCGATGATCGAGGTGTCCATGATGACCATGAACTGCGCCAGTGCGATCAGCGCCAGCGCCGTCCACCGCCGTGACGGGGGTGGGGAAGCTTTGCGGGACATGACTGTCGACTCCTTAGGTCTAGGGGCTTACGGGAGATATGTATACCCCTAGGGGGTATTGATTCGCAACCGTGGCGCCGTGATGTCCGACATACCCCCTAGGGGTACCGTGCTACCGTTGGTATGAGACGAGCAAGGAGCGACTCATGAGCCCCGTTTCCCGAAGGTCCGTCCTGCGCGCCGGTGTCGCCGCGTCCGGGGCGGCGATACTGACCGGCTGCGCGTCGGAGTCCGCTGACAGTTACGTGAGCCCCGACGGTGACCGGGTCGCCGAAGCCGAGGCCGCCCGCGATCCCGGCAAGGTCCGCAAGTTCACCCTCAAGCCGGGCCGCACCGAGGTCGACCTGGGTGGCGTCGCCGTGACCACCTGGGCCTACGGCGGCAAGATCCCCGGCGAGCCGATCCGCGTCACACGCGGCGAACAGATCAAGGCCGTCCTCGACAACGGTCTGCCCGATCCGACCACGGTGCACTGGCACGGCCTGGCACTGCGCTGCGACGCCGACGGCGTCCCCGACGTCACCCAGAAGCCCGTCGGCGCGGGCGAACGCCACACCTACACGTTCACCGCCGCCCACGCCGGAACCTACTGGTTCCACCCGCACGTCGGCGTCCAACAGGACCGGGGTCTTTACGCCCCGCTGATCGTCGAGGACCCCGACGAACCACTGTCCTATGACGAGGAATGGATCGTCGTTCTCGACGACTGGATGGACGGGGTGACCGGCAGCCCCGATGACGTGCTAAAAGAACTCGGTGGCGGTATGAGCCATGGCGGACATTCCGGCGGCGACTCCGACGACGAGCCGCAATCCCAGGGCCACATGCTGATGGGCGCCGACAGCGACCTGCTCGGCGGCGACGCTGGGGACGTCAGCTATCCGCACTTCCTGATCAACGGACGTGTTCCCGCCGACCCCGAGGTCTTCAAGGTCAAGCCCGGCACTCGGCTGCGGCTGCGCGTCATCAACGCCGCCGGGGACACCGCGTTCAGGCTCGCGCTGGGCGGCCACACGATGACCGTGACCCACACCGACGGCTTCGGGGTGCGGCACACCGAGACCGACGCGCTGCTGCTCGGCATGGGTGAGCGCTACGACGTCCTGGTCGAGCTGGGCGACGGCGTGTTCCCGCTGGTGGCGCTGGCCGAGGGCAAGCAGGAACTGGCCCGGGCCATCGTGCGCACCGCTTCGGGCGAGACACCCGCCGCCGACGTCCGGCCCACGGAACTGGACGGCACCATCGCCGGATACTCCGACCTCGAACCCGACGACAGCGTCCGGCTGAAGCGCCGGGACCCGGACGAGACCATCGACCTCGACCTGACCGGCGGCATGATGAAGTACGACTGGGGGATCAACGGCGAGTCCTTCGACCCCGACCGGCTGTACGGCATCACCGAAGGCGACCGGGTTCGGTTGCGGTTCAAGAACACCACCACGATGTGGCACCCCATGCACCTGCACGGCCACACCTTCGCGCTGTCCGGCACTGGTTTGCGCAAGGACACCGCGATCGTTCTACCGGGACAGACACTCAAGGTCGACTTCGACGCCGACAATCCCGGACGCTGGATGATCCACTGCCACAACGTCTACCACTCCGAGTCGGGAATGATGACGCTGCTGGGCTACCGCGACTAGGCGGTGTTCCGCTGCGCTTCCAGGCCGTCGAGCAGGTACTTCAGGCCGATGTGGAAGGTGCCCTCCCAGTCGTCGTCGTACAGGTAACCGTTGGCGGCCAGGGTGGGGAAGCGGTCCTTGTCGGCCAGCAGCTGATCCTGCCCGGCCTTGCGTTCCGCCTCGGTGATGTCCAGCGCGGCCTGTGTGGACGCCGAGCCGAAGACGTGGTTGTACAGCGCCCAGGTGGCCGCCGGTAGCGCCTTCGCGGTGAATCCGGCGCCGTGGAGGGTGGACTGCAACAGCTCCATCTGGGACAGGAAGTTGGGGCCGATGGCGGGGCGGCGCCGGGCCGGGACGGCGGCCGCCCAGGGGTGCCGCAGCAGGGTGGCGCGCCAGCCGGTCATCACCTCGGTGACCTGTTCGCGCCAGGCGGCGGAGCCGGGCAGGTCGGGGGACTGTTCGCCGAAGATCGCGTCCACGGCCAGGTCGATGACGTCGTCCTTCGTGTCGACATGGTGGTAGAGCGAGGGCGCGACGATGGCCAGTCGCTCGGCCAGTCGCCGCATCGTCAGCCGTTCGATCCCCTCGGCGTCGAGCAGTTCCACCGCCGCCTCGGCGATGCGGTCCCGGGTGATGGGTGGCTCGCCCCGGGTTCGGCGGCGGGGGCGCAGCCAGACGCTTCGCACCTCGTCGTCCACGCGTGTGTCGTTCACGCCGCCCATTACACCTCACCAGACCCGATCGATTCCCGGCGCGAGCCAGTGTAGTACGTTGTTCGCCCAGCCTAACAACATTAGGCAAAGCGAACGACGTTAGACAAGGTGTGAATGGTGGAAGCCAACCCCACGACAGCCCCGCCCCGACAGCGGTGGCTGACCCTGCCGGTGGTCAGCGCGGCCCAGCTGTTGGTGGTCCTGGACGGCACGATCGTCAACATCGCGCTGCCCTCGGCGCAGCGCGCCCTCGACATGACCGACGCCAACCGGCACTGGGTCATCACCGCCTACCTGCTGGCCTTCGGCGGCCTGCTGTTGCTGGGCGGACGCGTCAGCGGCGCGCTCGGACACCGGCGCGCGTTCCTCATCGGACTGACCGGGTTCGCGCTCGCGTCCGCGCTGGGCGGCATGGCCTCAGAGCCGTGGATCCTGTTCGCCGCCCGAGCCCTGCAAGGGGCCTTCGCCGCCCTGCTCGCCCCCGCCGGACTGGCGCTGCTGGCCACCACGTTCACCGGCGAACGGGAACGCGGCCGGGCCTTCGGCGTCTTCGCCGCGGTCGGCGCCGCCGGAGCCGCCGTCGGCCTGATCGCGGGCGGACTGCTGACCCAGTACGCGGGTTGGCGCTGGTGCCTGTACATCAACGTCCCGATCGCCGCGCTGGCGATGCTCGGCGCCGTCCGGATCCCGCGCGACCGACCCCATGGCGGCACCGTCGACATCCCCGGCGCGCTGCTCAGCGTCGCCGGGTTCTCGGCCCTCGTCTACGGTTTCAGCCGGGCCGAGGCGCTGGGCTGGACCCACCCGCTGGTGCTGGCGCTGTTGGGCGGCGGCATCGTCGCACTGGCGATCTTCGTCCGCGTCGAACTGCGGGCACCGCATCCGCTGCTGCCCATGCGGGTGCTGCGACACCGGGGCCGCGCCGGAGCCTTCACCACGATCGCGCTGACCCACGTGTCGATGTTCGGGTTCTTCCTGTTCATGAGCTACCACACCCAGACCGTCCTGGACTATTCGCCGGTCCAGGCGGGACTGACGCTGATCGTCAACGCGCTGGCCGCGATCCTCGGCTCCACGGTGATCGCCGGACGACTGCACGGCCGGGTCTCGCCCGCGACGCTCATCGTGCCGAGCCTCCTCGCCATCGCGGCCGGGATCTTCGTCGTGACCCGCACACCCGCTCGGGCCACCGACGTCCTGCTGCCGTACCTGACCCCGGCGCTGCTGCTGACCGGCTTGGGACTGGGCGGCATCATGGCGGCCACCGCGACGCTGGCCACCTCCGGCATCGGCGGCCACGACGCCGGAACCGCCTCGGCGACCTACAACGCCTCGATGCAGCTGGGCGCGGCCCTGGGCACCCCGCTTTTCAACACCGTCACCATCGGCGCCGCGACGTCGCTCGCGCTCACCGAATCGGCCACCGTGGCCACAGTGCACGGATACCGCACCGCCCTGACCGTCGGCCTGGGCATCGTCCTGGCCGCCACCGCGATCGCGGCCGTCACCACCCGCAAAGCCTGATCCCCATGAATCCCAATCGAAAGGAACCAACCGTGACAACGACCGACTTCGTCCCGGTCATCGACATCTCCCAGCGCACCGACGCGCGGGAGCGGGCCCGGCTGGCCGAGGCCATCGGCCGAGCCTGCGAGAACTCGGGCTTCTACGTGATCGTCGGCCACGGCATCCCCGGCGAACTCATCGACACCATGTTCTCGGTCACCGAGTCCTTCTTCACCCTCCCGGACTCCGAAAAGGACGCCGTCGCCAACCGGCCCGGCGTCTCGGGTCTGCGACGGTCGGTCGGCACCACCGCCAACAGCCTCGGCCAGCGGACGCCGCCCGACCTGTGTGAGACCTTCGGCGTCCACGTCACCGGCGACCTCGACGACGCCGAACGCGAGAACCTGGGCGACTACTGGGCCTCGTGGAAACTGGCCAATGTCTGGCCGCGGCGACCACAGGAGTTCGAACCGACCTGGCGGGCGTATCTGTACAGTGTGGAGGAGCTGGCCGAGGACCTGATGCGGCTGTCGGCGCTCGCCCTGGGGCTGGCGGAGAACTACTACGAGGACAAGTTCGACAACCACGTGTCCTCTCTGGTCGCCAACTACTACTACCCGCAGACCCAGAAACCGCTGCCAGGCCAGCTGCGACTGGGCGCCCACACCGACTTCGGCGGCCTGACCGTCCTCTACCAGGAAACCGACCGGGGCGGCCTACAGGTACGCCGAGGTGACGACGACTGGCGCGACGTGCCCGCCATCCCGGGCAGCTTCGTGGTCAACATCGGCGACCTGATGGCAATGTGGACCGGCGGCCGATGGGTGTCGACAATGCACCGGGTCGTCAACCCCCAAGACGGTGACACCGCGTCGCGCATCTCCATCCCGTTCTTCTTCCAGCCCAACCACGACGCGGTCATCGCCCCGCTCGGCGAGACCGCGGACCAGGGCGTCATCGCCGGAGAGTGGATGGCCGCGAAGATGCGCAAGATCGTTCCCGCAGATCGGGGATGACGATCGCCGCGACGGCGAGCAGGGCGGCGGCCACGACGAGCGCGAACGAGAACCCCTCGGTCGCGGCCGTCGCTGGCCCCGCCTGCGCGGCCGCTGCCGACTGCCGCGCGGCCAACGTGACCAGCACCGACACCCCAACAGCCCCACCGATCTGCTGCACCGAGGAGAACACCGCCGAACCCAGTCCGGCGTTCTCGCCGGTGGTGCCGGTGACCGCGGCGACGCTCAACGCGGGCAGGCTCAGCCCGTTGCCCAGCGCCGTCACGAGCATCCCCGGCAACACCCCGGCCAGATACCCGTCGGAAGCGTCCACACCCGACAACAACAGCAATCCGGCGGCGGTGACCAGAAAGGACGCGATGAGCGTGCGCCGCAACCCGAACCGCTCCACCACGCGCGCCGAAAGCCACATGCCCGACAGGATCGCGGCACCGTAAGGCAGGTAAGCGATCCCGGCGGTCAACGGCTCGTAGTCCAGCACCATCTGGAGGTGGATCATCAGCAGGAACGCCATCGCGTACATCGCCGCCGAGAACACCAGGGTCAGTCCGTTGCCGACCGCGCGCACCCGCACCGACACGAACGCCAACGGCAGCAACGGTTCGGCGGTGCGCGACTCCACCACCACGAACGCCACCGCCAGTGCCAGCGCCGAGCCCAGCGCCGCCAGCACCGTCGCGTCCGTCCACTGGGTCTCCCCGGCCCGCAGCAGCGCGTAGACCAGTGACAGCACGGCACCGGTGCCCAGCACCGCCCCGGGTACGTCCAGGCGGCCGCCCCGGCTCGCCCGGCTCTCGTCCAGCAGTCGCGGCACCAGGACCAGCGCCACCAGGGCCACCGGCAGGTTGATGAAGAAGACCCAGCGCCACCCGGTCAACCCGGTCAGCACCCCGGAGATCACCAGCCCCGAGATCGCGCCCAACGCGGCGACCCCGCCCCAGATCCCGATCGCGCGGGCCCGCTCCCGCACCCCGGGGAACAGCAGTGTCAGCAGCGACATCGCCGCCGGGCTGGCCATCGCCGAACCGGCGCCCTGGACGAACCGTCCCGCCACCAGCTGCCACGGTTCCCGCGCGAGTCCGCACAGCAGGCTCGCGGCTCCGAACAGGACGACTCCGGCGAGGAACACCCGCCTGCGACCCAGCAGATCGGCCATCCGTCCGAACAGGATCAGCAAGCCGCCGAAGGCCAGGAAGTACGCGTTGACCACCCACGCCAGTCCCGCCGTGCTGAAACCGAGTTCGGACTTGATGCTCGGCAACGCGACGCTCACCACGTTGTCGTCCAGGACGAGCATGAACTGGACGAAGCACAACACCACCAGGGCGGGCAGCCGCGACCCCCGCTGTCGTTCGATAGGCATGCGACGAAGCTATTCGCCCATGTCATCGGCCACAAGACGCTACGGGGACAGGTGATATCGCGTTGGGGACACATACCCTGGGGGGTATGAGCGAGGTCATCGAGGAAGCCGCGCCGACCGGCGTCGGTGCCATCGTCGTGGGCACCTTCCCGCTGGCGTCGGGGGAGTGGATCCGGCCGCACCGCCACCCGCAGCACCAGCTCGCCTGGAGCCGGGGCGGCGTCCTGGGCGTCGCCGTCGACGACACCCACTGGATCCTGCCCCCGACCCGGGCACTGTGGATCCCGGCCGGAATCGTCCACCGCACCGGCGCCAGCCGCGAAGCCGTCCTGCGCAGCCTCTACTTCGAACCCGATCGATGCCCACTGACCTGGACCGAACCCACCCCGGTGGCCGTCGACGGACTGCTCGCCCACCTCATCGGCCATCTGGGCCGCGACGACCTCGCCACCGACGCCCGGCTTCGCGCCGAGGCGGTCGTCTTCGACCTGCTGCACCCGCTCCCGGCCACCCCCATCGACGTCCCCGACGCCACCGACGAACGGGTCCGCGCCGTCACCGAACACCTGCTCGCCGACCCCGCCGACCGTCGCGGCCTGGACGTCCACGCCCGCGCCGTCGGCGTCAGCCGCCGCACCCTCACCCGGCTGTTCGTCCACGACACCGGCATGAGCTTCGACCGTTGGCGCACCCACATGCGGCTGCGCGCCGCCCTGCCGTTGCTGGCCGCGGGCCGCACCGTCGCCGATGCGGCCCGCAGCGTGGGATACGCGACGCCCAGCGCCTTCGTGGCGGCGTTTCGCCGCACCGTCGGCACCTCGCCGAAGCGCTACCTGGGTTAGAAGATCCGCCGGGCGCCGGGAATCCGCCGCAGCAGCCAGGCCGCACCCCAGCTCAGCGGCACCCCGATCAGGCAGAGCACCGCGAACTTCGCGATCGCGGTCGCCTCCCAACCCCGCAGCGCCAACGCCGCGACCACCAAGGTCAGCGGGTGCAGGAAGTAGACCCCGAAAGCGTTGTCGGACAAGAACTTCGCCGTCGCATTCTGCCGGTTGAGGAACCGCTGGAACAGCGACAGCAGGAACAGCACGACGCTGACGGCGAAGCCGGACTCGGCCGCCAGTTGCAGCAGCCGGACCGCGGCGCCGTCCCCGGTCATCCCGATCGTCGTCAACCGGGCGAAACCCAGTACGAGCGTGGCCGCGCCACTCCACCACAGCGCCGAACGCGGAATACCGGCGAACCACCCCCGGCGATACGCCACGACACCGACGACGAACAGCCCCAGGTACTGCGGCAGGTACGCGGGGGTCGGCAGCCCGACGATCGGCCAGTAGGCCTCGGGGGAGACCAGCAGTCGCCACGCGAAGGTCACCAGCGTCAGCGCCACCGTGAATCCGACGATCGCCAGCGGTCCGGGAAGCCGACCGTCGCCGCGCGCCGGGACGGGCTCGGGCAGGCGCGGCAGTTCGGGCTTGCCGGTCCACCGCCGGACGAGCAGGTACCCCAGTGAGAACACCAACAGCACCTCGACGAACCACATCGGACCCGGGTCCCAGGAGACGAAGTAGAACAGCCAGTAGGGCAGGTCGTCGCGATAGTCCGCCAGGTACATCGGCAAGGTCAGGACCGGCCGCAGCAGCAGCGCGAACAACAGCAGCGGGACGCCGAGCCGCAGCAGGCGGCCCCGCATGAATCCCTTGCCCCCCTTGTGATCGACGGATCCGGGGACGAAGAACCCCGAGATCATGAAGAAGAACCCCATGAAGAACGTCTGATTGAAGATCACCAGTACGTCCAGGATCGTCCCGCTCGGATCCTTGGCGGTCTCGATGTAGTACCAGGCGGGGATGTTGCCGTAGGTCACCGCGACGTGGTGGACCACCACCAGCGCGGTCAGGAAGATGCGCAGATTGTCTATATAGGCCAGTCGTGGCCGGGCGGGCGCCGCGGGGCGCGGCGGGGTGGCGCCCTGGTCGTCAGGCCGGGTTTCTATCCCTAGGGTCACATTTTTGTCCACTCGGCCAATTTCTCACACGCGCGGACAGAACGCAAGTCTCGAACGGAAGAACCGGGACGCTAGGCCGGATCGGCGAGCACGGCCCGATCGATGTGATCGGCCAGCTCGGTCATGTGCGCCGCCAGGTCATGCTCGGGATGGACGACCCAGTACCCGAACGCCCCGTCGATGGCGGACTGGAGCGTCACCGCCATGACCCGGCGATCGAAGTGGCGGAAGACACCGCTGTCCTGACCGCTGGCGAAGTACAGCTCCAGCGACTCGTACAGGTCCTCGCTGCTGCTGATGCCGTACAGCGGTTTGCCCTCGGTCGAGCGGGCCCCGTTGATGATCTCGGACAACGCCATCAGCTGCGTCCGATGCGCGAGAACGTACTCGCCCACCGCGATGATGTGCTCCCGCAGGGCTTCCCGGGGCCCCGGCGCCGCGGTGACCCGGGGCGCGACCTCCTCGACGATCGCCGAGAAGACCTGGGTGACCACCTGCTCGATCAGCTCCTCCTTGCCCGCGAAGTGATACGAGATGACGCCCTTGGAGATGTCGGCGTGCTTGGCGATCCGGGCCAGCGAAGCGTTGGCGTAGCCGTGCTCGGCGATGGTCTCGATCGCCGCCCCGATGATCTGCGCCCGGCGCGCCTGCTCGATGAACGACCGCATCTTCTGACCATCCTGCCCACTTTCTGACCTCATGGCCAAAAATTAGCACTCGACCGGGACCGGTCCCGGCGGCCACCGGATAGGGATTACCCAACGGAAACTCCAACACCGAAAGGCCCCCACCGTGACCGAAGAACAGCAGCAGCAACGCAAGACCTACATCGGCGTCGGCCTGGGATTCCTGGCCGCCTTCGTCGTGGCGATCGCGATGTTCGCCCTCCTCGACGTCCCGGCCAGCATCTTCACCAAGGTCATCTCCGGCGGACTCCTCATCGGCGCGGTCGCCTCCTTCGGCGGCGCCGCCAGGATCAAGCGCGACGCGAAACGCACCGCCGGACCGTCGTAGGCTGAAAACCCGCAGCTGATCGACGGGAGGCCGAGGTGGCGGAGACGACGGTGGCCGAGGTGACGGCCGAACTGGCCGCGCTGGAAGATCCCAAGGCCCGCGCGGTCAACGAGAAACACGGCGACGACCACGGCGTGAACCTCAGCAGACTGCGCGCGCTGGCGAAACGGCTCAAGACCCAGCAGGAACTCGCCCGCCAACTGTGGGCGACCGACGACACCGCCGCCAAACTCCTGGCCCTGCTCATCTGCCGCCCCAAGGCCTTCGAACGGGACGAACTCGACGCGATGCTGCGCCAGGCGCGCACCCCCAAGGTGCACGACTGGCTCATCAACTACGTCGTGAAGAAGAACCCGCACACCGAGGAACTCCGCGCGGCCTGGTTCACCGACCCCGACCCCGTCGTGGCCAGCGCGGGCTGGGCCCTGACGGCCGACCGGGTGGCGAGGAACCCCGAGGGCCTCGACCTCGACACCCTGCTCGACCTCATCGAAGCGAAGATGAAGGACGCCCCCGACCGTCTGCAATGGGCGATGAACACCTGTCTGGCCCAGATCGGGATCGAACACGCCGAACACCGCGCCCGCGCCATCGACATCGGCGAGCGGCTCGAAGTCCTCAAGGACTACCCGACGTCGCCGGGCTGCACCTCCCCGTTCGCTCCGATCTGGATCACCGAGATGGTGCGCCGAAGCCAGTAGCCCCACGATACGAAGAAAGACAAGTTAGCAACCAAAGTTGCCTAAACCAAATTAGTCAACTAGGGTTGCCTACATGTCGAGAACCGAAACCCCTCGCAGTGCTGGCGTGGTCAACCGACTACTGAGCTCCCGTCATTCGCTACCGCTGACCATCGCGCTCCACCTGCTCCCCGGCGTACCGATCGTGGCCGCCTACCTGGGCATCGCCTCACCCGTCGTCGACATGCTGGGATTGCCTCCCTACCTGGGATGGGTGATCGCCATGTGCCTGGGCCTGGCACCGGTCCAACTCGGGCTGCTGGTGTTTCTCGGCCGCCGCCGGACCGGCCGGTTCTCCCTACGCGAAGTCGTGCTCTACCGAGATCGGCCGACCAAACGAGGCAGGCTCATCGGCCTCGTCCTGGCCCTGTTCGTGGGAGTGTTCGTCGCGTCCTTCCTGCTGGCCCCGATCGACACGGCCGTCCACGAGACGCTGTTCTTCTGGATCCCCTTCGAGAACACCGGAGGCGGCGGTGGATTCGTCACCGGATACCCGCGCCAGACCGTGATCGTCACGTTGGCGGTGTGCGTCGTCCTGACCGGAGTTCTCCTCCCGATCGTCGAAGAGCTGTACTTCCGCGGGTTTCTGCTGCCCCGCATATCGCACCTCGGCCGGTGGGCGCCGGTACTGAACGCGACGCTGTTCTCGCTCTACCACTTCTGGACACCGTGGCAACTGGTCTCCCGGATCGGATACTTCCTGCCCACGGTGTGGGCGACATGGCGCAAAAAGGACCTGCGGATTTCGATATGGGTCCACTGCGCCGCCAACTCGGTGCTCCAACTGGCGGTACTCACGGCGATCATCCTCGGATACGCCTAGTCGCCGTATGTCCACAAGCAACAACCCGTCACGAAGGTGACGGGTTGGTTGGCGCCCCCTGCAGGATTCGAACCTGCGCACCCGGCTCCGGAGGCCGGTGCTCTATCCCCTGAGCTAAGGGGGCTGAATAGAACCTAGGCGAGATTACCAGCAGGGTCGGGGGATGCGCCTGCGGGTATTCGGGTGTCGCCGGGAGCGGGGAATTCGGGTGTGTATCGTTCACGTGTTCGATGGTCGGTGGGAGTGCGGGTTTTGGTCGAAACACGCCAAAATCTCAATACCTAGGGGTCTCTGACAAGACCAACCACAACATGTATGCTCGCTCGTGCCATCAGGGCGCTCGACAGAGGGGATACCGTGAGTACTTCTACCATCGCACCACGTACCGCCGCCATTGATCACGTCGTTCAGGTCGTTCGCCGGTTGGCGAGCGGTTTGGCCGATGTCGAAGCCGAGACCGTCAGCGGTCCGGTGGTGGCGGGGAACTGGCCCGGCGCCACCGAAGCCGAGTTGCGGTTGCGGGCGGTCGAGGTGGCCGCGTCGCTTGTGGCCACTGAACCCGGGTACAGCCGTTTGGCGGCGCGATTGTTGAGCGAACATATCGGCGACGAGGTGCGATTGTCCGATGTGGGGTGTTTCAGTGAGGCGATGTCGGCCGGGTACCGGGCCGGGCTGATCTCCGACGGGTTGTGGGAGTTCGTCTCGTCGAACGCGCCGAAGCTGGACGCCCTGGTGGACGACGGCGCCGACGACCGGTTCGAGTACTTCGGGATCCGGACCGTCTACGACCGGTACCTGTTGCGGCACCCCGAGACCCGGTTGGTGCTGGAGACCCCGCAGCACTTCTTCATGCGGGTGGCCTGTGGACTGTCGGAGACGGTTTCGGACGTGACCGAGCTGTACGGCCTGCTGAGCACCCTGTCGTACCTGCCCAGTTCGCCGACCCTGTTCAACGCCGGGACGCGGCGGTCGCAGTTGTCCTCGTGTTTCCTGCTCGACTCGCCCCGGGACGAGCTGGAGTCCATTTATGACCGTTACAGTCAGGCCGCGCGGCTGAGCAAGTACGCCGGTGGCATCGGGATGGCGTGGTCGCGGATTCGCAGCCGGGGTTCGCTGATCCGGGGCACCAACGGGCACTCCAACGGGATCGTGCCGTGGCTGCGGACGCTGGACTCCAGTGTGGCCGCCGTGAACCAGGGCGGGCGGCGCAAGGGCGCGGCCTGCGTGTACCTGGCGACCTGGCACGCCGACATCGAGGAGTTCCTGGAACTGCGGGACAACACCGGTTCGGAGGACCGGCGCACCCACAACCTGAATCTGGCCAACTGGATCCCGGACGAGTTCATGCGGCGGGTCGAGTCCGATGGGGACTGGTCGCTGTTCGACCCCAAGGACGTGCCCGAGCTGGTGGACCTGTGGGGCGAGGAGTTCGAGAAGGCGTACCGGGACGCGGAGGCCGCCGGCAAGGCCGCGCGGGTCGTCTCGGCTCGTGACCTGTATGGACGCATGATGCGCACGCTGGCGCAGACCGGCAACGGCTGGATGACCTTCGCCGACATCTCCAACCGGACCTGCAACCAGACCGCGGTTCCCGGAAACGTCGTGCACCTGTCGAACCTGTGCACCGAGATCCTCGAGGTCACCAGCGACGCCGAGACCGCGGTGTGCAACCTGGGTTCGGTCAACCTGGCCGCGCACTGTGTGGACGGTGGCTTCGACTTCGAGCGGCTGGCGCGTTCGGTGCGCACCGCCGTGACGTTCCTGGACCGCTCCATCGACCTGACCTACTACCCGACCGCCGAGGCCGAGAAGGCCAACCGGCGGTGGCGGCCGATCGGCCTGGGGCTCATGGGTATGGCCGACGTGTTCTTCAAGCTGCGGATGCCCTTCGACTCGGCCGAGGCGCGGGAGTTGTCCAACCGGATCTCCGAGACGATCGCGCTGGCCGCCTACGAGACCTCGGCGGACCTGGCCGCCCGGCTGGGCGCCCACCCGTCCTATGACGACACCCGCGCGGCGCGCGGCGTGCTGCACGTCGACCACTTCGCCGACGCCGCCGTCACCGACCCGGACGCCTGGCAGCGGGTGCGGGAACTGGTGGCCGCCAACGGTTTGCGCAACTCGCTCATGATCGCCATCGCACCGACGGCGACGATCGCGGCGATCGCGGGTTGCTCGGAGTGCACCGAACCGGTGGTGTCCAACGTGTTCAAGCGCGAGACGCTGTCGGGCGAGTTCATCCAGGTGAACAAGTACCTGATCGCGGATCTCAAGCAGCGTGGACTGTGGAACGAGAAGCTGCGGGAGGCCGTGGTGCGCGCCGAGGGCTCGATCGCCGACATCGCCGCGATTCCGCAGGAACTGCGGCAGTTGTACCGCACCGCCTGGGAGTTGCCGCAGCGCGCGCTCATCGACCTGGCGGCGGGCCGGACCCCGTTCATCGACCAGTCGCAGTCGCTGAACCTGTTCATGGCCGCGCCCACGATCGGGAAGCTGTCGTCCATGTACGCCTACGCCTGGCGCAGCGGACTGAAGACGACGTACTACCTGCGGTCGCGTCCGGCGACCCGCATCAACCAGACGACGGTGGCGTCGGCTCCCGAGGTCGACGCCGAAGCCGAGGCGATCGCCTGCTCCCTGGAAAACCCCGAGACCTGTGAGGCCTGCCAGTGAACGACTCGACCCAACCGCGACTGCTCGACCCGGGCATGGACCTGACCTTGCGGCCCATGCGATACCCGGACTTCTACGAACAGTTCCGGGCCGCGATCCGCAACACCTGGACCGTCGAGGAGGTCGACCTGGCCTCCGACCTGCCGGACCTGGCGACGTTCACCGACTCCGAGCGGCACCTGATCAACCGGCTGGTGGCATTCTTCGCCACCGGGGACACCATCGTGGCCAACAACCTGGTGCTGAACCTGTACAAGCACGTCAACGCACCCGAGGCCCGGCTGTACCTGTCTCGGCAGCTGTACGAGGAGGCCGTCCACGTCCAGTTCTATCTGACGCTTCTGGACACCTACCTGCCCGACCCGGAGGACCGGGTCAAGGCGTTCGCCGCGGTGGAGCACATTCCGTCCATCAAGGAGAAGGCGGAGTTCTGTTTCAAGTGGATCGACACGATCGACCAGCTCGACGAACTGCGCACACCTGAGGACCGGCGGGCCTTCCTGCTCAACCTGATCTGCTTCGCCGCGTGCATCGAGGGGCTGTTCTTCTACGGTGCCTTCGCCTACGTGTACTGGCTGCGCTCGCGAGGACTGCTTGACGGCCTGGCCACCGGCACCAACTGGGTGTTCCGGGACGAGTCGTGCCACATGAACTTCGCGTTCAGCGTCGTGGACGTGGTGCGAAACGAGGAACCGGAGCTGTTCGACGACGAGCTGACCGAGGCGGTCACCCGGATGATCGAGGAGGCGGTAGCCGCCGAACTCCAGTTCGCGCGGGACCTGTGCGGCGAGGGCATGCCGGGCATGACCGTCAACGACATGAAGTCCTATCTGGAGTACGTCGCCGACCAACGGCTGACCCGGTTGGGCATGCCGGTGCGGTACGGCTCGAAGAACCCGTTCGGCTTCATGGCCCTACAGGATGTGCAGGAGCTGACGAACTTCTTCGAGCGTCGTCCGACCGCCTACCAGGTGGCCGTGGGCGGCACCGTCGATCTCGACGAGGACTTCTGACCACACAGCGAATCGGATCCCCGGCGTCGCGCTGTAACCGGTGCGGCGCCGGGGATCCGTGTACATATGGAACTTTCGGTAGCGTATTGTTGGGGGGTGGCGAGCGGAAGGCTGGGGCGCCCCAGGGAAGAACGGGTCGACGAGGCACTGGCGGAAGCCGTGCGGGAACTGTTGACCGAGACCGGTTATCAGAACATCACAGTGGACCTCATCGCGTCTCGGGCCGGGGTCGGCAAACCGGCGATCTATCGCCGCCACCGCTCCAAGGCCGAGCTGATCTTCAGCGTCATCGTCCACGACCTCTCCGAAACCGCCCCGGACGACGCCGGTTCCCTCCGGGCCGACCTGCGCTCACTGCTCCACCGCATCCACGGCGACCTGTCGGACCCGGTCGCGGGTTCGGTCATGTCCAGTCTGCTGTCCGACGTGCTCGCCGATCCCGAGCTGACCGCCCGATTCCGCGACACCTTCGTGCGAGCACAGCGCGACGTGGTGGCCGAACTGTGCCGCCGAGCCGTCGACCGGGGCGAGCTGAAACGCCTACCCGAACCGGAGTTCGCGCACTCGCTGCTGCTGGGCCCACTGTTCGTACGCCACGTCATCCTGGGCGAGCGGGTACCACGCTCGCAACTGGACGACTACCTGGACGCGGCGGTGCGAGCGCTGACCTGAGCGGTGGTCAGCTTGCGGCTCTTGGCGTCGGCGACCAGCAGTATGACCGTCATCGGAATGAGCGCCAGGTAACCGCCGGGGAAGAACACCAACGTGCCCGGCACGGACCAGGCCAACAGCACCAGGTAGACGAAAACCGGCGGCGCCACCCCGGCCCGAGCCAGCCAGACGATGAGCAGCCCAAGCGCGAACAGCGGGAACGCGAAGCCACCGAGCGAGCTCCAGAAATAGCCCTCGGACACCGTCATGCTCGCGAAGTCCTCGGCCTCGGCACCCCGCAGCGCACCATCGACCCAACCCGGAATGACCCGTGCGCCAAAAAACGTCAGCATCACCAGGTGAAACACCGAGATAGCAGCGATCAGCCAGCCGATCACCACGATGGTGCGGCGCGGTCCACCGGATACGGAACGAAGATTAACGGAACTCATAGTAATGTTTATACGCCCCCCTTGATGCGGGGGCAAGTCTCGGGGCGACCGAACAGTGGACGGCCTTGGCTAGGCTCGCTCGATGTCTCGAAATCAGGAGCACTACGACCGTTCGCGGGCGGCCCTGCTGGCGGGGGAGCTGCACATCGACACGCCGCCCTACGACGGCGGATCCCGGTACGGGATCAGCGCGGTGCTGCGACCCACCGGCGAGCTGGCGCGAGAACTGGAGCGGTGGGGCGAGGACATCGCCGCGATCGCGGGGCCCGGGCACTGGCTGCTGGGGGCGGGGGCGGTGCACACGACGTTGCGGGCGTTGGAGCCGCACAGCACCCGGTCGTTCGACGGGGACGAGCGGTTCGTGGACTATGTCGCCGCGTTGGACGAGGCGGTGTCGGGCTTTCCGCCGGTGGAGCTGGAGTTGCGGGGGTTCGGGCCGCATCCCGGGGGTGTGGTGGTCTATGGGCACTGTGGAGCTGAGACGCTTCCGGCGTTGCGGCGGCGCTATGTGGAGGCTTTGGACGCGCGGGCCGTGGTTCACCACGAGGCTGGCATGGTGCGCGACCTGTGGTACTGCTCGCTGGTGCAGTTCGCCGCTCCGGTAACGGATGTGGCGGCGTTGCTCGCGTGGGGCGAGGCCAATCGGGACCGGTTCGTGGGTACGGCGGTGTATCGCGAGGTGGACATTCTGCGGTGGCGGCTGCGCGGCGGGAGGCTGGTGACCGAGACGCTTCATACCGCGAAGCTGGACGGGTAGCCTGCCGCCGCGAGCCGCGAGCCGCGAGCCGCGAGCCGCTGGTTAGTCGGTTGTTAGTCCGGCTCCGTAGGGGAAGAGCGGGTCGTAGTCGGGGTCGCCCACGTTGATGGGTTCGTCGTCCACGCTGCGCGGCCAGCTCACCGGCAGTTTGCCCGAGTAGCCGACGTCGCCGAACAGCGTGTCGGCGACTCCGGCGCCCTCGCTGCCCGGTAGCCAGGCCGCCACCAGCGCGTCCATCTGGTCGAGCTGGGAGGTGATCTCTAGTGGACGGCCGGAGACCGTGACCACGACGCAGGTTTCGATCTCGCCGCACACCTTGGATACGGCGGCGGAGTCGGCCGCCGACAGTTTCATGTCGTGGCCGCCGACGCCCACGTCGCCCTTGCCCTCGGCGTAGGGGGTTTCGCCGACCACGACGAGTCCGGTGTCGTGGCCGTCGGTGGGCGCCGAGGCGTCCTTGCTGTGGGTGACTTCGAGGTCGGGTGCCACCTCGCGGATTCCCTCCAGGATGGTGGTTCCCTCGGTGGTGTCGCCCGACGAGCCCTGCCAGCTGATCGACCAGCCGCCCATCTGGTTGCCCAGGTCGTCGGCGTTCGAACCGGCGACGTACAGCTTGCCCTGCGAGGCGAGTGGGAGCGCGTCGCCGTCGTTCTTCAGCAGCACCTGCGAGGCCGCCGCCGCTTCCCGGGCGACCGCTCGGTGTTCGGCCGAACCGATGGTGCCGATGTGGGTGCGGTCGGCGTAGGGCTTGTCGAACAGGCCCAGTTTTTCCTTGGCCGTCAGGATTCTCGTGACCGCGTCGTCGATGCGCTCCATCGGGATCCGGCCCGCGTTGACCTCGCTGATCAACGTGGAGATGAAGGTCTTGTAGTCGTAGGGGACCATCACCATGTCCACCCCGGCGTTGATCGAGGTGCGCACGTCGCTGGCGTAGTCGCCGGGGATCTGGTCGATGGCCTTCCAGTCCGAGATCACGAAGCCTTGGAAACCCAGTTCCTGCTTGAGAACTCCGTTGATGAGCTCGTCGTTGGCGTGCATCTTGACCGGGCCGGTGTCGTCGTCGGGGTGGTCGACGCTGGAGTACGACGGCATGACCGAGCCGACGTTTCGGTCGACGGCGGTCTCGAACGGTGCGATGTGCAGGTCCCGCAGCTGCTCTCGAGTCAGCTCCGTGATGCCCTGGTCGATCTTGTAGTCCTCGGTCGTGGAGGAGCCGTAGGTGGTGCCGCCGTCGCCGACGAAGTGCTTGGCGGTGGCCAGGACGGTGGTGTTGGACGTCAGGTCGGTGCCCTGGAGGCCGTCGACGACGTCCACCATGGAGGACACGAGTTCGGGGTCCTCGCCGAAGGACTCGTAGGTGCGGCCCCAGCGGTCGTCGCGGGCCACGCACAGGCAGGGCGCGAAGGTCCACGGCACACCGGTGGCGCGGGTCTCGATCGCGGTGACCTCGGCGGCGCGTTTGGCCAGTTCCGGGGAGCGGCTGGCGCCCAAGCCGAGGTTGTGCGGCATGATCGTCGCCCCGGACACGTTGTTGTGGCCGTGGACGGCGTCGGCGCCGTAGATCATCGGGATCTTCTGGCGGGTCTCCAGGGCCCGGGCCTGGTAGCCGTCGATCATGTCGGCCCAGGCTTCGGGGGTGTTGGGGTCGGGGGCGCCACCGCCACCGGACAAGATGGAGCCCAGTCCGTAGGTGGTGATGTCGGCCGGGTCGGTGATGGAGCCCTTCTCGGCCTGGGTCATCTGCCCGGCCTTCTCCTCCAGCGTCAGGTCCGCCACCAGGGCGGCGACTCGCTTGTCGATGGGGGCCGAGGGATCTCGGGGGCTGGGCGCGTCGGCCGACGCGCTGCCGGGAAGCAGTGTCAGTGAGAGGATCGCGGCCATGACGGCGCCGACGATGGGACGAGAGAAGTTACGAGAAGTCCGCACGGTGACTCCCTTGCCGGGGTTACTTACAACTCTGTAACCCACCTTGGCAGAGTCGGGGAATCCCGTCAATGGGTGACTACCGGGCGAAAGCGGACGGTGGGTGCGCGAGGCACCCACCGTCGCTGAGGGAGGGGTCTAGACGGTCAGCGTCCAGGTGTCGATCTTCCCGACGTCGTTCCTGGCTATGTCCTGTACGGACAATCGCCAGGAGCCGTCGGCGGCCTCACCGGACAGGTTCACCGTGTAGGTCTTGTCGACGTTGTCGGTCTGGTCGTTGTTGTTGAAGTCCTCCAACAGATAGCTGGTGCCGTCGGGTGCCAGCAGTCTCAGGACGAGATCACCGCGCCAGGTGTGATCGATGTGGACTTCCACGGTGCTGGCGGTGCCACCCTGGCGCCCGCACTCGGCGATGCCCAGGCTGGAGGTGACGGTGGCCAGGTCGGTGATGGCCACGTCGGCGTCATTGGTGTTGGCGCAGCCTTCGGGTGGCTGGGTGTCGTCGTCGACGGCCAGTTCCCACAGTCCGTAGGCGGTGGCGTCGGCCATGTGGTTGATGGCGGTCACGTTGATATTGGACGGATAGCTGTCACAACGCTGGTGGTAACAGGGATCGAAGGACTGCCCGGCCGTGCCGCCCCACTTCTGTGCCTGGGTGGTGGTCTTGCGGGCCGAGGCCCCTGTGGACAGGAAGCTGGTGGGCACGCCCGCGTTGCGGAACGGGCCGTCGTCGCTACAGCATTCGCCCATCTCGTCGGCCGCGCGGCCCACCGAACTGAAGTAGTTCTTGAACGGGGCGCTGTATGTGCCGTTGATGTTGTCGACGAAGTACCCGGCGTTGGTCGAGCCGACCATGTCGAGGTTGACGTACGCCTGGATGCCGCTGACGCCACTGGTGCGGACGTAGTAGTTCGAGCCGCGCAGGCCCGACTCCTCGTCGGCCCACCACGCGAACCGCAGGTGCTTGGCCACGGTCGGCTTGACCTCGGCCAGGGTCAGCGCCACCTCGAGCAGCGCCGCCGAACCGGAGGCGTTGTCGTTGATGCCGGGCCCGGCCGAAACGCTGTCCAGGTGGGCGCCGAACATGATGGTGGTGCTGGTGTTGCCGCCGGGCCAGTCGGCGATCACGTTCTGGTCGGAGCCGTTGCAGCTGGTGCACGTCTGCCGGGTGACCTGGAAGCCGGCGTTGGACAGCGCGGTGGCCACATAGTCCACCGAGCGGTCGTAACCGGCGGAACCGGCGACCCGGGTGCCGCCGTTGGAGCTGGCGATGGACTGGAACTGCGACAGATGCGTCTTGACGTCTTCGACGTTGATGTCGGGGGCGGCGGCCGTGGTGGCCTCGTCGGCGGGCTCCGCCGAGGCCGGGGTCGGGGACAGGATGGACAACGCCATTGCGGCGGCGGCCATCGCCCCCAAGGCGATGGCGAATCGGGATCGGTGTCTGGGCATGACAATGCTCCGATTGTGTCGGGGATGGGCACCGGAGGTTTTCCGGGGGCTAACGCACAGTAGCCCAGAATGCGAGGCATGTGAATAAATAAATACACGCTCGCGGTGACGAGCAAGTCACCGAATACCGGCAGACTGGGGGCATGATCTCGACTGTCTCACTGGTGACCGGCGGCAACCGCGGCATCGGCCGGGAGGTGTGCCGACAGCTCGCCGAGCGCGGCCACACCGTCGTCCTGACCGCCCGCTCCGACGACAAGGCCGAGCGGGCCGCGACCGAGCTGGGCGTCGACTGGCTGGCCCTGGACGTCACCGACGCGGCCAGTGTCGCGGCGGCGGTCGCCACCGTCACCGACCGCTATGGACGGCTGGACGTGCTGGTCAACAACGCCGCGATCCACTACGACACCTGGCAGCGCGGCATCACCGCCGATCTGGCGGTGGTCCGTGAGGCCGCCGAGACCAATCTGTACGGTCCCTGGCTGCTGATCGAGGAGTTCCTGCCGCTGTTGCGCGCCGGGGCGCACTCCCGGATCGTCAACGTCTCCAGCGGTTCCGGGTCGCTGAACGAGATGGGTGCCGGGACCCCGGCCTACTCGGTCTCCAAGGCCGCGCTCAACGCGCTGACCCGGATCGTGGCGGCCGAGCTGCGCGGTGACGGCGTCCTGGTCAACGCGGTGTGCCCCGGCTGGGTCGCCACCGACATGGGCGGTTCGGGCGGCAGGCCGGTCGCCGACGGGGCCGATGGGATCGTGTGGGCGGCAACGCTTCCCGACGACGGCCCCACCGGCGGCTTCTTCCGCGACCGTCGGGCGATCGCCTGGTTAGCCAGCCGAAACGCCGTGCGACCGCCCGGACGGCGTTAGCCTTCGGGTGTGCGCGAACTGATCTTGATCCACGGCTTCGGCTCCAGCTCACGGGCCTGGGCGCCGCAGCGGGAGGCGCTGTCTCAGCGGTTCCGGGTGACGGCGGTGGATCTGCCCGGCCACGGCGCCCGCGCCGCCGATGGCTTCGACCTGGACGCCGCGGTGTCGGCGGTGCGCGAGCACGTCACCGACGGCGCCCACGTGCTGGGGATCTCCGGCGGCGCCACGGTCGCGATGCTGGTCGCGCTGGCCGAACCGGGACGGCTGGGTTCGCTGCTGCTGTCGGCCCCGGTCGCCGCCCCGCCCGCGTCGCTGGCGGTGCAGCGGACGGTCATGCGGCTGACGCCCGAACCGTTGCTGCGCAACATGATGGCGAAACTGTACTCCGGCAACCGCCAGCGGTACCGCGAGACCGCCAAGCGGGACTTCGCCCGCTGCGGCAAGGCGAACCTGCTGGCCGCGCTGGCGGCGATCGCCGAGTTGGACCTCCGGGATCGGCTGTCCGACATCGACGCGCCGACGCTGGTGGTGTGCGGCACCCGGGACCGCGAGAACCTGGCACCGTCCACCGTGGTCGCCAACGGCATCCCGAGCGCGACGCTGCACGAGATCCCGGGCGTCGGTCACCTGTGGAACCTCGAGGAACCGGAACTGTTCAACCGGACGGTCGTCGACTTCGCCGCCGGGCACTGACGAGCACCGGCCCGCGCCCAGGACGGGCGGCGGGCCGGTGCGGGGGCGTTCTATCGGTAGTCGCGCAGCGTCAGGGCGCGGTAGGCGTGTTGCCGGTCCGGCTCGGTGGCGGTGCCGTTGCGGTTGAGGTGCGCCAGTTCCTGGTTGACCCGCACGTAGGGGCGCATGGTCCCCACGTAGTTGGTGAAGCCTGTGGCCAAGTCGTCGCGCGAGGCCGCCAGTTCCCCGGCCAGCACGTAGCCGCCCACCAGCGCCAGACTGGTTCCCTGGCCGCTCAACGGGGAGGCGCAGTAACCGGCGTCGCCGACCAGGCCGACGCGACCGTCCACCCAGGTGTCCATGTGGATCTGGGCCATCTCGTCGAAGTAGAAGTCCGAGGCGGAACGCATGTGCCGCAACAGGTTCGGGATCTCCCAGCCCAGGCCGCCAAAGTGTTTCTCCAGCAGCTGTTTGTGGGTCTCGGCGTCGCGGTAGTCGTAGTCGAGCTTCTCGGACTTGAATCCGATGATGGCCCGCATCTCCTCGGTCTTGCGTCCGCTGTAGATGACGGCGGTGGTGTCGCCGAGGTGTTGCAGCATCTGCCAGTGGTCCAGGTTCAGGAAGTTCGGCATGGTCCAGATCCCGACATAGCCGTCCAGGGAGCGGACGTAGTCGGATTCCGGTCCGAAGGCGAGTTTGCGGGTCACCGAGTGCAGGCCGTCGGCGCCGACGACGGCGTCGAAGTCGCCGGTGCGTCCACTGTCGAAGACGACGCTGACGCCGGTCTCGGTCGGGGTCAGTTCCGCGATGGAGTTGGAGAAGAGGAATTCCACAGCCTCGTCCACAGCACTGTGGAGAATGTTGGTGAGGTCGTCGCGCATCAGCTCGACGTCCTCGTTGTCGATGGTGCCGCCGGAGAAGGTCTCCTCGTGGGTCTCGGTGAGCACGTTGCCGTCGGCGTCCACGATCGTCATCCCGCGCAGGCCGGTGACGTTGGCGCGCACCTCGTCGAGCAGGCCCATCTCGCGGATCACGTCGAGTCCGACGCCGCGGACGTCGATGGCCTGGCCGCCGGGGCGCAGGGTGGCGGCCCGCTCGACGATCGTCACGGTGAAACCGTGGCGGCGCAGCCAGTGGGCGGTGGTGAGTCCGGCGATGCTGGCTCCGGAGACGAGTACATGGTTCATGGCGATCCTCTGAAGTTCGTACGCTGTATTCGTTACTCGTACACCATACATGCGCTGAAACCCTTGTCAATTAGGGAAAACATGCCCACAAAGCCTGTGTCTGTACTAGTGCAGAAGTATGGACATGCGGGGCGATCGCTGGAAATCGTCGGGCTAGAGTGAAGATGTGTACTAGTGCAGACGAAGGGAAGCCATGTCGAAGTCGCCGCCGTACCAAAAAATTGTGACCGAGATCAAACGCCGCATCGAGATCGGCGAACTGTCGGTCGGGGACCGGGTGCCGTCCACCCGCGCGATCGTCGAGGAATGGGGCGTGGCGATCGCGACCGCCACCAAGGCCCTGACCACGCTGCGCACCGAGGGAATCGTCCAGGCCACCCCCAGGGTCGGCACCGTCGTGGCCCGTCCACCCGCGCGGCCGTCCCGGCGCCGGGTTCTCGACACCGCCGAGGGCACCCCGATCCGGCAGCAGATCGTCGCCGCGGCCATCACGATGGCCGACGCCGAGGGAATCGCCGCGCTGTCGATGCGCTCGGTGGCCGCCCAGACCGGGATGGCCACCATGACGCTCTACCGCTACGTCAACGGCAAGGACGACCTGGTGTTCCACATGATCGACACCGTCTTCGCCGACGTCGCCGATCGCGACTACGACGGCGAGGACTGGCGCGCCCGGCTGGAGGCCATCGCGCGTCGGCTGTGGCGGCTGTTCCAGCGGCATCCGTGGCTGCCGCACGTGGTGTCGCTGGGGCGGGCCCAGCCGGTGCCCGGCCTGATCGGCTACGCCGACCGGGTGCTGGACGCGCTGCGCGACGCGAAACTCAGCCCGCTCGACAAGCTGCGGGTCCACATCTCGCTGTACGGCCTGATCCAGGGCCTGTCGGCGAGCCTGGAACAGGAGGCGCAGAACGAGGAGGAGACCGGGATGGGCAGCGAGGAATGGATGTCCGACGCCGAACCCCAGCTCGGTGATCTGATGGCCTCCGGGCGTTTCCCCGCTTTCCGCGAGGTGATCGCCGACCTTGAGTTCGAGTACGACCACGACCTCGACGCGCTGTTCGAGTTCGGGCTGGCCAGCATGCTCGACGGTGTCGCCGCGAAACTGACGAATCCGGTCGCGGCCACGTAATGTTGCCGCCGTCAAGTCGGCGCTCATCGAAAGGCCCTTCCCCCAATGGATCTACGTCTGCAAGGCAAGACCGCCCTCGTCACCGGCGCGAGCCGGGGCATCGGACTGGCGACCGCGATCGCCCTGGCCGCTGAGGGAGTCACGGTCGTTGGCGCCTCGCGCACCGTCTCCGACGAACTGCGCGACGCCGACGTCACCGTCATCACCACCGATCTGTCCGAAGCGGACGCACCGGCCCGGCTGGTCTCCCAGGCGATCGAGGCGCTGGGCGGGCGGCTCGACATCGTCGTCAACAACGCCGGTGGCGGCGACGACGTGACCGTCGGCGGACTGCTCAGCTACGACGAGGACTTCTGGCAGCGCATCTTCGACCTCAACTTCTACTCGGCCGTGCGGATCTGCCGGGCCGCTATCCCCGCGCTGCTGGAGACCGGCGGCTCGGTCGTCAACGTGTCCTCCATGGGCGCCAAGATCCCCGGCACCCCCGGGACGCCGGTTCCCTACGCCACCGCCAAGGCGGCGCTGAACGCCTTCGGCAAGTCGCTGTCCGAAGAGTACGGACCACAGGGGATCAGCGTGCGGACCGTCTCGCCAGGCCCGACCCTCACCTCGATCTGGGACGCCGACAAGTACGGCGGCGGCGTCGCGGCCTCGGCCGGGGTCGAGCACTCCGACCTGATGAAGAACCTCCCGGCCCTGAGCGGCATGACGACCGGACGTTTCGTCACCGCCGAGGAGGTCGGCGCCTTCATCACGTACCTGGTGTCGCCGCTGGGCGAGAGCATCGTCGGCAGCGACCACCTGATCGAGGGCGGCGCCATCAAGACCGTCTAGACGCAGACGTTGGGGGCCGTGCGTGCCCGAGCACGGCCCCCAACTCATACAGAGGGAAGAAGGTCAATCGGGGCGGGGCGCCGCGTTGAACATGACCGACCGCAGCAGCGGACGGCTCAACGCGCTGGCCGCCAGGACGCCCGCCAGTCCCAGTACCACCGTCGCGCCCAGCGCCACCGCTCCGGAGGTGCTCAGGCTGACGGCGCTGATGAACGGGGTCGCCAGCAGCACGCCGGTGGCGATGGAGCCACCGCCCATGATGGTCAGCGGGATCAGGGTCTCGGTGCGGCGCGCGGCGTTGAGCGTCTTCATCGGCGTACCGGACAGGTGCAGCAGCGCGTAGGTCTGCCGTCGGTCCAAAACCGCCGAGGCGCCCGAGATCGCCGCGCTGACCATGGCGATCAGCAGCGACACCGACAGCACCACCAGGATGCCGGTCCGGATGTCGGCGAAGGTGCGCATCCCCTCGGCGTCCTCGTCGTAGGAGACAACGACGTCGGCGTTGGGAACCTTGGCCGAAAGCGCGGTGCGCAGTTCGTCGACGACCGCGATCTCGCCCTTGGGCGCCTTCGTGGTCAGGTACTCCACCTTCTCGTTCTCGTCGGTGGCCTCGTCGACGGAGGCGTCCGGAAGGTGCTTGTCCAGAACCGTGGTGACGTCCTGTCTCTGGGAGTCGGACACGGTGATCTCGATGCCGATGTGGTCGGTCTCGCCGATGCTCTGCGGGGCGAGCAGCGCGATGAATCCGGCCACGAACCCGGTCAGGGCGACACCGGCGACGGTGCGCCACGCGGAGCGTGGATCGTCGACCAGACGGCGTCCCGCCAGCAGCGTGGAGGGGCGACGCGCCATCGCGGCGGTGATCCGGCCGATGATGGAGACCACCCACGGGCCCACCAGGTTGATGGCCAGGAAGGTGCCGCCCATCAGGACCAGCAGCAGGATGGCGCCGATGCCGCCCAGGTTGCCGAACATCCCGAAGGCCATGGCCAGGAACGCGACCATGAGGACCACCAGGACCAGCAGTCGGATCGCCCGCAGCCCGGGGGGAGTGTGGCGACGGGCCACGCCCAGTGGACTGACCACGACCCGGCGCAGTCCGATGACGGCCGACAGTCCGACCAGCAGCGGGACCAGCAACAGCGTGGCGGCGACCCACAGTGGACCCGGCATGAGTTCGGTGACACGCCAGCCCGCGCCGTCGATGGGGATCCGCGCCAGCGCCGGGGTCGCGGCGAAGTAGATCGCGGCTCCGGCGACCGCGCCGATGGCGGCGGTGATCATTGCCTCGGCGACGGTCAGCTTCACGACCTGGCCCGGGGTGGCGCCGATCAGCCGCAGACTGGCCAGCCGCTGGTCGCGGCGGGCGACGGTGAGCCGGGCGGCGGCGCCGCCGAACACCAGCAGCGGCACGGCCATCAGCACCGTCGCGACGGCCATCAGCCCCATGTAGGCGACGTAGGTGTCGCTGACCCGGTTCGACTCGAAGCTGACGATTCCGGTGGGGGATTCGTTCTGGCCGTAGCGATCCGCGGTCATGGCGACGTCGCCGGGCTTGTGGCCGACGATGACGACCAGGTCGGCGTCGTTGATGAGCGCCTCGTCGCCGAGTTCGCCGGTGACCTTGCCGGGGAACCGGTCGGCCAGCCGCTCTTCGGGAAGCTTGTCGATGAGGGCGGCCATCGCGGGTGAGGCCCACACCTCGCCGGGCTTGGGGAAGTGGTCCATGCCGGGCGGGATCGGGGGCTTGCCGTCGCCGGTGGCGGCCAGGTCGACGTGGGTGAACTCCTCACCACCGGCGTTGTCGACGGTGACCGCCTGGATCGCGGTGGGATCGTCGGGCACCTCGCCGACGACCTCGGGGTTGAGGCCCTCCTTGGCGGGCAGTCGCCAGGAGGTGTGGTCGGCGCGTTCGGCGAAGGCGAGGTTGCCCGCCACCGAGAACAACAGCAGCGCGGTGACCAGCGCGACCGCCGCCAGGGTCAGGATCGAGCCGAGCATGCCGCGGCGGCCGCCGCCGCGCAACAGCCGCCAGGCCATGGAGAATGTGTTCATTACCAGGCACCGGCCCTTCCCGGGACGGAGCCGGGGATCGGGGACGTGGTCGAGGCAGGCTGGCCGGAACCGCTGGGCGCCAAGGCTTCCACGGGGGCGGGTCGCGAGGTGTCGGAGGTGACCAGGCCGTCGCGGATCTCGATCGTCCGGTCACAGTGGGCGGCCACCGAGGCGTCGTGGGTGACCACGATCAGACTGGCCCGCTGGCCCTTCGTCGAGGCCACCAGGGTGCGCATCGTCTCGGTGCCGGTCGCCTGGTCCAGCGCGCCGGTCGGTTCGTCCGCGAACACCACCGCCGGACCCGAGACCAGGGCGCGGGCCAGGGCCACCCGCTGGGCCTGCCCGCCCGACAGCTCGCCGGGGCGGCGCTTGTCCAGACCGGTGAGACCCAGGTTCGGGAACCACTGGTGCGCCTCGCGCAGCGCGGTGGACTTGCCGGTGCCGCCCAACATCAACGGCAGCGCCACGTTCTCGACCGCCGTCAGCTCCGGCAACAGCTGCCCGAACTGGAACAAGAACCCGAACCGGGTGCGGCGCAGGCGACTGCGCTGCGCCTCCGACATCGTGTCGATGCGCTGATCCAGCAGCCGCACCTCGCCCGCGTCGGGACGCATGATGCCCGCCAGGCAGTGCAGCAACGTCGACTTGCCGGAACCACTGGGCCCCATGATGGCCACCGCCTCGGCGCGCTGGACGCCGAAGTCGACCCCCGCCAGCGCGAGCGTCGAGCCGAAGCTCTTGGCCAGGCCGGTCCCACTCAATACCGTCTCGTTCACAAAAGTGTCCTCTCCACTAGTCGTTTCGCTTGTTGTCTTCGGTGATCTGCCACAGCGGCAGCAGGACCGCGCCCGCCAGCAGGAAGATCACGCCGACGGGGATACCGATGAGGGCTCCGAAAGTGTTGATCGTCGTCATGACTCCACAATCCGGTTTCGGGCGCCGTCGGGCATCGGCTCGCGGACGGGTTGTGGGCGCGGGCCCTCCGCCAAATGGCGGAGGACCTTCGCTGGGGCGCGTAGCGTGTCCCGGGTGTTGACCAGTGACCGTGTACACCGCCTCGGCGGTTTCCTGATCCGGATGTGCCTGGTGGGTTTCCTCGGGCTGGTGTGGCTGGTGGAATCGCTGGCCGTCGTCCAGGACGCCGAATACTCGCTGGACCGGCTCTTCGTCGGGATGGCGTGCCTGGTGTCCGGGCTCGTGGCCATGGCGGTGGTGCTGTTCGCCGAGGGGCACCTGCCACAGTGGGCGCTTCCCGCCGGTGGGTTGTCCATACTGGTCACCGCCGGGTGTTTCGTGATCGATGGCGGCCAGGCCAAACCGGGCTTCGCCGAGACCGGTGCGCTGATCATCCTGGTGGCGTGGACGTCGCGGCGTTTCGACGCCCCGCGCGGCAAACTCGCCACCGGGCTGCTGATCGTGGCGCTGTTGCTGATGCCGCTGCGGTTGACGCAGGGCGTCAGACAGGGCGTCGCCTTCGAGTTCCTGATCGTCATGTCGATCGCGGCGGCGCTGGCGCTGGGCGCCTACCTGTACAGCGTGGACGCGCGGCGGCGGCGGGCGATCGCGACGGTGCGGCACGGCGAGCGGCTGGAACTGGCCCGCGAACTGCACGACTTCGTCGCCCACCACGTCACCGGCATCGTGGTGCAGGCCCAGGCCGCGCAGTACATCACCCAGGACGATCCGGCCCGGGCCCGGGAATCCTTCGGCGCCATCGAGAAGGCGGGGCTGGAGGCGCTGACGTCGATGCGCAGGCTCGTCGACGTGATGCGACAGGACGACTCCGGTGCCGGGGCCCGGCCGCTGGGCGATCTGGGGCAGACCGCCGAACTCGTCGACCGGTTCCGGCACGGCGACGCCATCGCCACCCTGTACGTGTCACCGGAACTCACCCCCGAGACGCTGGCGCCGGAGACCGCCGCCTCCGTCCACCGTATCGTCCAAGAGGGACTGACGAACGTCCGCAAGCACGCCGCCGGGGTCAGCGCCGTCACCGTCGCGGTCGCGGCGGTCAACAGCGGCGTCGAGGTCACGGTGCGCGACGACGGCGGCCCGGCCACCGGCAGCCGGCTGTCCGCCGTCGGCGGCGGCTTCGGACTGGAGGGGCTGCACGAACGCGCCACCGCGATCGGCGGACGGCTGCGCGCCGGACCGCGTCCCGAGGGCGGCTGGGAAGTGGTGGCGACCCTGCCGCTGCGCAGCCCTTGAGACTGACCCGGAACGGCCTGGCAGGATCGCCTCGAACCGTCGAACAGGAGAAGCCGTGACGATCAAGGTCCTCATCGCCGACGATCAGGAAATGGTGCGCACCGGTTTCCGGATGATCGTCAACGCCAACAGCGACATGGAGGTCGTCGCGGAGGCCGCCGACGGCGTCGAGGCGGTGGAACTGGCCCGGCGGCACCGGCCGGACGTGTCACTGCTCGACATTCGGATGCCCAAACAGGACGGACTCCAGGCGACCCGGCTGCTGGCCGGACCGGGCGTGGCCGAGCCGCTCAAGATCGTCGTCGTGACGACCTTCGACCTCGACGAATACGTCTACGGCGCGCTGCGGGCCGGAGCGTTGGGCTTCCTGCTCAAGGACGCCGGACCCACGCTGCTCATCGAGGCGATCCGCGCGGCGGCGGGCGGCGAGTCGCTGGTGTCCCCGGCGATCACCGTCCGGCTGCTGAAGCACCTGGCCCGTCCGCCCGCCGCACCGGCGGCGATACCGCTGTCGGAACGGGAACTGGACGTGGTCGAACGCGTCGCCAGGGGACGCACCAACAACGAGATCGCCGAGGAACTGTTCGTCGCGGTCTCGACGGTCAAGTCGCACCTGGAATCGGTGCGCGCCAAGATCAACGTCCGCAACCGCACCGAGATCGCGGTGTGGGCCTGGGAGAACAAGATCGTCGGTTAAAGGCTGGTTTCGGGACGGCCGATTTGCACCCTGGCGGCGTTGTCCTCCTCCCGAGTGCTGGCGCACTAGGTCGTCGTCCTCCTTGCCAGGGACACAAATCATCTCGCCCCGAATTCCAGCCTTTGATCAGAACTGGTCCCCGTAGAGGTTGAGGCCCCAGATCAGGGCGCCAGCGATCGCGATGACGATGACGATCACGCCCACGGTGCCCAGCACTCGCACGGGGGAGATGTAGGACGCGTCCTCCTCGGCGGCGCGGCGCGACTGCCACGGCGGGTCGGCGGGCGCGGGGGCGAGCTGGGAGGTCGTGAGCGAGCCGGTGTCCGGCTCGACCTGGATGGTGCTCTGCGGCGACTCGTAGCCGAACTGCGGCGGCTGCCGGTCGATGATGGCGGTGTCGGCCGCGTGGGGCCGCTGCATCGGCGGGGCGGAATGCGGGCGCTGCGGCGGCGAGTCGTGCCGCAACGGGGGTGCCGAGTGGGGCTGGACCGTCGTGGCCTGCGCGGTGGGCGGCTCGTGGAACGGCTGCCGGTCGATCGTGGCGGTGTCACCCGCGTAGGACTGCGGCATCGGCGGCGCGGAATATGGCCGCTGGGGTGGCGAATCCTGCCGGAACGGCGGGGCCGAGTTGGGCCGCATGGCCGAGGTCTCACCCGTGGGCGGCTCCCGGAACGACTGCCGTTCGATACGCGCGGTGGGTTCCGGCGCGTGGTGCTGGAACGGGGGTGCCGAAGCGGGCGGGAAGCTGGTCGGGGGCTCGTCGAAGCCGGGCTGACGCTGGTACGGCGGCGCCGAAGCGGGCCGTTGCGGGGCGTCGAACCCCTGTTGCCGCTGGTACGGGGGTGCCGATTGGGGCGGTGACGGGTGGCGTTGCGACGGCGGCGCCGAGTGGGGCCGCACGGTCGCGGTCTCGCCGGTGGCGTACTCGCGGTACGGCGATGGCGGCCGCTGCCCGACGGTGAGGTTCTCCGAGGTCGACGGCTCGCGGAACCGCGACTGGGGCCGCAGAGCGGGCGCCTCCTCGGTCGACGGTTCCGCGTACGGCCGCAACCCCGCGCCCATCCGCGGCGGGGACGGTTCGGGAACCGGTGGCCACAGCGTGGGTGCCTCGACCGACGGGGGCTCGTCCATCATCAGGCGCTGCCGCGGCGGGCCCTGACGTCCGGAATCGGCCTGGCCGTCCGGCGCGTAGGGGTTGCGGCGCCGCCCGTGCTGCGGTGCCGGAGAGACGGGCGCGCCGCGCCAGGGCGGCTCACCGTATTGGTCGAACGCGTTGTGGCTCATGGTGGGTCAGATCCGGTTCGGGTCAGTCGGCGGGAGACGGCGGTGCTGCCGTCCCTGGACCAGGGTAGGCGAAGAGACGCCGTTTCGACAGTCATGCCGTGGCCGGTCCCACCGGCGATGTAATAGACGTGAGGTACCAGCATATGGACCGTTACGATATTCGGCGTGACTCCGCAGATTCTCGCCGAAAAGGTGCTGTCCGCCGCACGCGCGGCCTTCGACGCCGCCGGTCTGGACACCGGTGTGCTCCCCCAGACGGCTACTGTGGAGCGACCCCGGGTCGCCGAGCACGGTGACTACTCGTCGAACATCAGCCTCCAGGTGGCCAAGAAGGCCGGGAAACCGCCCCGCGAACTGGCCGAGGCCATCGCCGCGAACCTGAGGGCGGTGGAGGGTATCGCCGCCGTCGACATCGCCGGACCCGGCTTCCTCAACATCAAGCTGGACGCCGCCGCGACCGGAGCCGTCGCCGGGAAGATCATCGAAGCCGGGGATACTTACGGCCACAATGATTCCCTGAATGGCCAGAAGCTGAACCTCGAGTTCGTCTCCGCCAACCCCACGGGTCCGATCCACATCGGATCGGTGCGCTGGGCCGCCGTCGGCGACGCCCTGGGCCGGGTCATCTCCGCGTCCGGCGCCGAGGTCACCACCGAGTACTACGTCAACGACGCCGGGGTCCAGATGGACCTGTTCGGCGCCTCGCTGCTGGCCGCCGCCAAGGGTGAGCCGGTGCCCGCCGACGGCTACCAGGGCGACTACGTCAAGGACATCGCCAAGCAGATCGTCGCCGACCGGCCCGAGCTGCTGACGTCCGACGACCCCCGGCAGGGCTTCCGGCAGGCGGGGCTCGACCTGATGCTCGCCGAGATCAAGCGGTCGCTGGCCGACTTCGGCGTCCACTTCGACGTCTACTTCAGCGAGAAGCAGCTGCACGACGGCGGCGACATCGACGCCGCGGTGGCGAAGCTGACCGAACTGGGCGCCACCTTCGAGTCCGAGGGCGCGCTGTGGCTGCGCACCACCGACCACGGCGACGACAAGGACCGGGTGCTGCGCAAGGAGGACGGCACCTGGACCTACTTCGCCGCCGACGCCGCCTACTACCGCGACAAGCGGCAGCGGGGCTTCGACCCGCTGGTGTACATGCTCGGCGCCGACCATCACGGCTACATCGGACGGATGAAGGCGCTGTCGGCCTGTTTCGGCGACGACCCCAACGCCACCATCGAGATCCTCATCGGACAGTTGGTGAACCTGAAGAAGGACGGCCAGCCGCTGCGGATGAGCAAGCGGGCGGGCACCATCACCACGCTGGACGAGTTCGTCGCCGCGCTCGGCTCCGACGCCGGACGCTACGCGCTGGCCCGCTACTCCAGCGACTCCACCATCGACCTCGACCTGGACCTGTGGACCAGCGCGTCCAACGACAACCCGGTCTACTACGTCCAGTACGCGCACGCCCGGATCGCCTCGCTGCTGCGCAACGCGGGCGAGCTGGGGCTGTCGCGCGGCGAGTCGTACGACCCCAAGCTGCTCGACCATCCGCGCGAGTCCGACCTGCTCAAACAGCTGGCCGGGTTCCCCAAGGTGGTGGCCACCGCCGCCGAACTGCGGGAACCGCACCGCGTCGCCCGTTACGCCGAAGACCTCGCCGGGGCATATCACCGCTTCTACGACGCCTGCCGGGTGCTGCCGCGCGGCGACGAGGAGTTCACCGACACCGGCGCCGCCCGGCTGTGGCTGGTGGAGGCGACCCGCGTCGTGCTCGCCAACGCGCTGCGGCTGCTCGGTGTCTCAGCCCCGGAGCGTATGTAATGCGAGTACACGAAGCAGGCGCGCTGCACGAGGAGTACACCGGCGGCCACGGCCCCGCGTGGCTGCGGATGCCCGTCGACGTCAACGATCTGATCCCGCAGCTGTGGGCCCGCACCGTCAACCGTGACGACGCGGGCGTGCTGACCGTCGGCGGCGTCGACGTCAACAAGCTGGCCGCCGAGTTCGGCACCGCCGCCTACGTCGTCGACGAGGCCGACTTCCGGTCCCGGCTGCGCGACTTCCGCGGCTCCTTCAGCGCCAACTTCCCGGATGGAGCGGTGTACTACGCCGGGAAGTCGTTCCTGTGCAAGGCGGTGGCGCGCTGGGTTGCCGAGGAGGGCGTCAACCTCGACATCTGCACCGGCGGCGAGCTGGCCACCGCCGTGGCGGCCGGGTTCCCCGGTGAACGGCTGGCCTTCCACGGCAACAACAAGTCCGAGGCCGAACTGGCCGCCGCCCTGGACGCCGGGGTCGGCACCATCGTGCTGGACTCCCGCATCGAGGTCGAGCGGCTCACCCGGCTGGCCAAGCAGCGCGGCGTGCGGCCGGGCGTCATGGTGCGCACCAAGGTGGGCGTCGAGGCGCACACCCACGAGTACATCGCCACCGCGCACGAGGACCAGAAGTTCGGGCTGTCGCTGGAGGCGGCGGTGAAGGCGGCCAAGCACATCCTGGCCGCCGACGTGCTGCACCTGAAGGGCCTGCACTCCCACATCGGTTCCCAGATCTTCGAGACCACGGCCTTCGAGGTCGCGGCCCGCCGCGTCATCGGCGCCCACGAGCAGATCCAGCGCGAGACCGGTAAGACGCTTCCGGAACTGGGCCTGGGCGGCGGTTTCGGCATCGCCTACACCACACAGGACGATCCACAGTCGCCGAGGCAGCTGGCCGACGGACTGCGAAAGATCGTCGACCACGAGTGCGACAACCTCGGCATCGACATCCCGTCCATCACGGTGGAACCGGGCCGGGCCATCTCCGGGCCCACCACGTTCACACTGTATGAAGTGGGCACCGTCAAGTCGGTGGACCTGGGCGCCGGACGGGTGCGCAGCTACGTCAGCGTCGACGGCGGCATGAGCGACAACATCCGCACCGCCATGTACGGCGCGACCTATTCGGTCACACTGGCCTCGCGGCTGTCGGACGCGCCGCCGATCCTGGGCCGGGTCGTGGGCAAACACTGCGAGGCCGGAGACATCATCGTGCGGGACGAGTTCCTGCCCGGCGACATCAAACCCGGTGACCTGATCGCGGTGCCCGGCACCGGCGCCTACTGCCGCAGCATGGCCAGCAACTACAACCACGTCCCCCGGCCGCCGGTGGTCGCGGTCGCCGACGGGACGGCGCGGCTCATCGTCCGCGGCGAGTCCGTCGACGATCTGCTCAATCTGGACGTCGGCTGAGGGGAAGCCAGTTGAAGATAGCGCTGCTTGGCTGCGGGAACGTCGGCACCGAGGTCGTCCGGCTGCTGGACGCCCAACGCTCCGATCTGGAGGCTCGGGTCGGGGAACCGTTGGAGCTGGCGGGAATCGCGGTGCGCCGTCCCGGCAAGGACCGCAGCGACCTGCCGGTGGACCCGTCACTGTTCACCGCCGACGCGATCGGTCTGGCCACGCGCGCCGACGTCGACATCGTCGTCGAACTCGTCGGCGGCATCGAACCGGCCCGCACCTGGATCACCTCCGCCCTGGAACTGGGCAAGAGCGTCGTGACCGGGAACAAGGCGCTGCTGGCCGAGGACGGCGCCAGCCTCTACGAGGCAGCGGCGGCAGCCAATGTGGACCTGTACTACGAGGCCTCGGTGGCGGCGGCGATCCCGCTGCTGCGGCCGCTGCGCGAATCGCTGCACGGTGACACCGTCACCCGGGTGATGGGGATCGTCAACGGCACCACCAACTTCATCCTGTCGCGGATGACCCAGACCGGCGCCGGTTTCGCCGAGGCCCTTGAGGAGGCGGGCGATCTCGGTTACGCCGAGGCCGACCCCACCGCCGACATCGAGGGCTACGACGCCGCCGCCAAGGCCGCGATTCTCGCGGGGCTGGCCTTCCACACCCGGGTCACCGCCTCCGACGTCTACCGCGAGGGCATCACCGAGGTGACGGCCGCCGACGTGGCCAGCGCCAAACGGATGGACTGCGTCATCAAACTGCTGTGCATCGCCACCCGCGACGCCGACTCGGTCAGCGTCCGGGTGCATCCGGCGATGATCCCGAACGACCATCCGCTGGCCGGGGTCAACGGCGCCTACAACGCCGTGTTCATCGAGGCCGAGGCCGCCGGGCAGCTGATGTTCTACGGCGCGGGCGCCGGTGGCGCCCCCACCGCCTCGGCGGTGCTGGGCGACCTGGTCGCGGTGGCCCGGTCGCGGCGCGGCGGCGCCCGGGCGGTCCCGCAGTCCAGTTACGCGCAGCTGGCGGTACGCCCGATGGGCGAGGTCATCACGAGTTACCACGTCAACCTGGACGTGGACGACGAACCGGGTGTGCTGGCCGAGGTGGCGTCGGTGTTCGCCGCCCACCGCGTCAGCATGCGTACGGTACGGCAGTCGGGCCGAGGCGACGACGCCGTGCTGGTGGCCGTCACCCACCCCGCCACCGACGCCCAGTTGTCAGCGACCGTCGCGGAACTGGCGAAGCTGCCAACCGTACGACGGGTCGACAGTGTCATGCGAGTAGAGGGTGAGTTAGGACGATGGGCGGAAACTGGCGCGGCCTGATCGAGGAGTTCGGTGACCGGTTGCCGGTAACCGCCGACACCCCCGTGGTCACCTTGCGGGAGGGCGGAACCCCGCTGCTGCCCGCCCCGGCGCTGTCACAGCGCACCGGTTGCACCGTGTACCTGAAGATCGAGGGCGCCAACCCGACCGGGTCCTTCAAGGACCGGGGCATGACGGTGGCGGTGTCCAAGGCCGCCGAGGAGGGTGCCAAGGCCGTCATCTGCGCGTCCACCGGCAACACCTCGGCCTCGGCCGCCGCCTACGCGGCCCGGGCCGGACTGACCTGCGCGGTGCTGGTGCCGCAGGGCAAGATCGCGCTCGGCAAACTGGCGCAGGCGCTGGTCCACGGCGCCAAACTGCTGCAAGTGGACGGTAACTTCGACGACTGTCTGGCGCTGGCGTCCAAACTGGCGCTCGACTATCCGGTGGCGCTGGTCAACTCGGTGAACCCGTACCGGTTGCACGGCCAGAAGACCGCCGCCTTCGAGATCGTGGCGGCACTGGGCGACGCCCCCGACGTCCACTGTCTGCCGGTGGGCAACGCGGGCAACATCACCGCCTACTGGATGGGCTACACCGAGGACCACGACGCGGGCAACGCCAAACAGCGTCCCCGGATGCTGGGCGTGCAGGCCGCGGGATCGGCGCCGATCGTCAACGGCGCGGTGGTCTCGCAGCCGCAGACGATCGCGACCGCGATCCGGATCGGCAACCCGGCCAGCTGGACCAAGGCCCTGGACGCCCGCGACGCCTCCGGCGGCGACATCCGCGCGGTGTCCGATCGCGACATCCACCGCGCCTACCTGCTGCTGGCCCGCTCCGAGGGCGTCTTCGTCGAGCTGGCCTCGGCCGCCAGCGTCGCCGGACTGCTGACGGCGGTCACCGACGGCACCGTGGCCGCCGGATCCACAGTGGTGTGCACCGTCACCGGCCACGGCCTCAAGGACCCGGACTGGGCCGTGACCACGGCACCGCAGCCGCAGACGATCCCGGTGGACGTCGAAGCCGCCGCCCGCTCGCTGGGGCTGTAGCACTCAGGCCGCGCACAGCACCGGTTCGAGTTCTTCCGCCGTGGACAGGTGTCGCTCCAGGGCGGCGACATCGGCGCGGTCCTTGGCGCGATCGAGGGTTCGCTTGTACTCCAGCACATCCCGCAGCGCGGCGAACCGGAGTCCGTCGATGATCTCGGCGGTGTCGATGAGCGCGTCGACGTCCCAGCTGGTGTCGGTCCAGTAGGCGGAGATCTCGACGCCGCCGCCGAAGAACCGCAGCATGAGCTCGAAGCTGTGCGGTCCCAGATCGATGGAGTAGCCGGACATCCGCAGTGCCCGGTGCCAGGCCCGTCCTCGGGCGACGACGTCCAGGTCGGCGACGTCCGCGCGCAACCCGTGGGCCAGCAGCGGCCCGCTGCCGAAGATGACGTAGTCACGGGGATCGAGTTCGAGGGACAACAACGCGGCGATCAGGGGGTGTTCTCGAAGGGACCGTTGTCTGGGGATGGTGGCGAAGCCGTTGGGCGCTTGGTATTCCGTGATCACGCTGCGGCTCCTATAGTCTGATCGCCCCTGGATGTTAGGGGACAACGGCACTGTTGGTACCCGCATTAACCAATCTACGGAAGTTTCGCCGCCACCGCGATCCCTACTGGGTGAGGAACCGGTGTGGACTTTGTACTGGCGACTGAAATAACCGACGTCGGGGTACCCCAGGGTGGCGGCGACCTGGCCGACGGACATGTTGGTCTCGGTCAACAGCTGCCGGGCCCGGTCGAGCCGGGCCCGGATCACGTACCGCGCGGGGGAGTAGCCGGTGTGGGCGGTGAAGCGGCGGGTGAACTGGGCACGGGAAAGGTTGGCCCGCTTGGCGAGCGTCGCGACGGTCCAGTCGCGGCTGGGTTCCTGCCGGACCGCCCGGGCGATGTCCTCGACGGCGGCGTCCCCGGGGCCGGGAGCTGGACGCGTCACGTTATCCCACAATAGACAGAGGAACTGTTCCAGGCCGAGCACCGCCTGCCGCTGCCCGAGGTCGTCGCCGCGTCGGTGGGCGTAGTCGCAGTGCCGCGCCAGCCGGACGGCGAACTCCTGGTCCCACAACCGGCACCAGCGTTGCTCGGGGACCAGATCGCCGTCGAAGCCCGTGGCGGTGAAGTGCATGCCGAAGACCAGCAGCGGATGTCGCGGATCGTGGGTGGCCACCGGCGCGTCGCCGGGCGCGAACACCGCGCAGAACCCCGGCCGCAGCCGCACGTGCCTGTCGTCGAGCCGCAGCTCCCCGGCGCCGTCGTGCACATGCCACAGCAGATGGTCGGTCAGCGGCCGCGCCTGCCACACCCAGGACGGTTCACAGCGCCAGTACGTGGGCGGCGACCGTAGCCGCAGCCGGGGCGAGCCGTCGATGAGTGCGGACGGTGGATGAGTCAAAAACACAACACCTCGCGTCGTTTTCGCCTGTCCGAATGATGCCCGGTTGGCGATGGTGGACGTGGGACAACAGCAGAAACCATCACCGGAGGTGCGGACATGACCCAGACGACCGTGAGTCGATCATACAAACAACGATTCGACGAGGATGGATATGTTGTGGTGTCGGGACTGTTCTCCGGCGCCGAGGTCGACCGGCTGCGCGAGCACTACATGGCGCTGCGGCGGCGGGGCCCGCTGCCCGACGACCTCGTCGGCGTGAAGGCCAGCAGCCGCGATCCGTTGCGCCGCTACCCCCGCATGGCCCAGATGCACCGCTGGGACGACACGACGCGGGACTGGCTGCTGGACCCCCGGCTGGCGCGGCAGCTGTCGGAGCTGCTCGGCGCGGAACCGTACGCGGTGCAGTCGATGCTGTACTTCAAACCGGCCGGTTCCCGGGGCCAGGCCCTGCACCAGGACAACTTCTACCTACGCGCCGAACCGGGAACCTGCGTCGCGGCCTGGATGGCGCTGGACGACACCGACGAGGAGAACGGCTGCATGAAGGTCGTCCCCGGCAGCCAGGACTGGCCGATGCTGTGCACCGCGAAGGCCGACACCCGGCTGAGCTTCACCGACGTGACGGTGCCGCTGCTGGCCGAACAGCGCGTCGACGCGGTCCACATGAAGCCCGGCGACGTGTTGTTCTTCAACGGTTCGGTGGTGCACGGCAGCCACCCGAACACCTCGGCCGACCGGTTCCGGCGCGCCCTGATCGGGCACTACATCCAGGCCGAGGCCACCCAGGTCGCGCAGTACTACCACCCGGCGCTGCGCATGGACGGCACCCCGCTGGAGCTGACCGTCGCCGAGGGCGGCGGCGCCTGCGGCGAGTGGGCCGAGGAGTCGGGACAACCGGTCATCGCCATGACCGGGCACGAGGCCGTGACCCGCAAACACGAGTGACCCCGTTTCGGCCCGGCGGTCAGTCGCCGTCGGGCCAGGCCAGCATCGCCGTGTCGGCGAGCCCGCGCAACTGCTCGCGGGTGGCGCCGTCGCGGGCCTGCGTCGACATGCCCTGCACCACCGCCGCCACATACAGCGCCAGGGCCTCGGCTCGCGCGGGATGGTCGACGGCGATCCGCTCGGCGATGGCCCGCTTGGACGCCTCCCGATGCGCCCGCAGGCTCGCCTCGACCTCGGACGCGGCGGGGGAGCAGTTGACCGCCGCCGAGATCACCAGACAGCCGGGAGGATGCGACCTGTCGGTGTAGTCGTCGGCCAACACCCGCAGCAGCCGCGCCACGGCCTCGCGAGCGCTCCCCGACTCGGACAGCGCCGAGGCCATGAGCTCCCGCTTCTCCTCCTGGTAGTGCGCGACCACCGCGTCGAACAACTCACGCTTGCCGCCGAAGGCGGCGTAGACGCTCGGCGGGTTGAGCCCCATGGCCTCGGTCAGGGTGGCCATCGACGTGCCCTCGTAACCGTGGCGCCAAAAGGCATCCAGCGCTCGCCCCAGCGCGGCATCCCGGTCGAAGGAACGCGGCCGGCCCCGTCTCGTCGTCGTCATACCCCCCATTCTATAGCGATCACTAAATAATGTGTTACCGTACTTCCGTAACGATCACTACAGAAATGAGGAAGTCATGAACCGCATCGCCCTCGTCACCGGCGGCAGCAGGGGAATCGGACGCGGCATCGCCGAGCGGCTGGCCGCCGACGGCGTCGTGGTCGGCGTCCACTACGGCAGCAACGAGACGGCGGCCAAGGAAACCGTCGCGGCCATCGAAGCCGCCGGCGGCCGGGCCTTCACCGTCGGCGCTCGACTCGGCGTACCCGGCGACGTCGACGCACTGTTCGCCGCCTTCACCGAAGGGGTCAAGCCCTACGCCGACGAACCCCACCTGGACATCCTGGTCAACAACGCCGGAACCAACGGCCCCGGCTCGGTCGACACCGCCACCCCCGAGGGCTACGACGCCGTCATGGACCTGAACCTCAAAGCCCCGTTCTTCACCGTCCAAAAAGCACTGCCGCTGCTGCGCGACGGCGGCCGCATCATCAACATCTCCTCCGGCGCCTCCCACGCCACCTGGAAGAACGACCCCGCCTACGCCATGACCAAGGCCGCCCTGGACTCCTTCACCCGTTCCCTCGCCGCCCAACTGGGCCCCCGCGACATCACGGTCAACAGCGTCGGCCCCGGCGTCATCGACACCGACATGAACGCCTCCTGGCTGCGTGACAGCCCCGAAGGCCGCGAGGCCGGAGCCGCCTGGTCGGTGTTCAAACGGGTCGGCGAGGTCGACGACGTCGCCGAGGTCGTCGGATTCATCGCCTCCGACAAGGCCCGCTGGGTCACCGGCCAGTTCATCGACGCGACCGGCGGCTCCCTCCTCATCGGAGCCTAGGCGCTAGGCTTCGCGGGATTCGGTGGCCTTGTCGAGACGGGCACGGGCGCCGTCCAGCTTGGACTGGCACAGGTCGGCGAGCTTCTCGCCCCGCTCCCACAGGGCCAGCGAGTCCTCCAACGTGGTGCCGCCTGCTTCGAGACGTTCGACGACGGACACCAGCTCGGCGCGGGCGGCCTCGTAGTCGAGAGCTTCGTCGTCCATTGTCTACTCCTTCACGATGACGGTCAGTTCGCCGCGGGCCAGGCGGACGCGCAGGTCCTCCGACGCGGTGACTTCGGTGTCGGCGCGCACGACCGCGCCGTCGGCGCGGCGGACGATGGCGTAGCCGCGGTCGAGGGTGCCCTGCGGGGACAGGGCGCGCAGGTGGCCCCGCAGGCTGGTGACGTCGTGAGCGGCCTTGTCGAGCCGGGCCGTGAAGGCGCGGCGGATCCGGTCGCGGGCGTGGGTGATCTCGTCCTGGCGGTCGTCGATGATGCGGGACGGTTGGGCCAGGCAGGGGCGGGAACGCATGGCGGCCAGCGCCTGGGATTCGCGGTCGATCTTGCCGCCCAGGGCCTGGCGGAGCCGGTGGCGGGCCTGGTCGATGCCGCGTCGTTCCTCGGCGAAGTCCGGGACGACGCGTTTGCCCGCGTCGGTGGGGGTGGAGCAGCGGACGTCGGCGACGAAGTCGACGAGCGGGTTGTCGGGTTCGTGGCCGATCGCCGACACGATCGGGGTCTTGGCCGCGAAGACGGCGCGGCACAGGGTCTCGTCGGAGAACGGGAGCAGGTCCTCGACGCTGCCGCCGCCGCGCGCCAGGATGATCACCTCGACGGCGGGGTCGGCGTCCAGTTCGGCCAGGGCCTCCAGGACCTTGGGCACCGCCTGCGGGCCTTGTACCGGGACTTCGCGGACCTCGAAGTCGGCCGAGGGCAGCCGGGTCTTGGCGTTCTCCAGGACGTCGCGTTCAGCCGCTGAGGCGCGGCCGGTGATGAGGCCGATGCGGCGGGGCAGGAACGGCAGTGGGCGCTTGCGTTCCGGGGCGAACAGGCCCTCGGCGGCCAGTAGCTTCTTGAGTTTCTCCAGCCGGGCCAGCAGTTCGCCCAGGCCGACCTGGCGGATCTCGGTGGCCCGCAGCGACAGGGTGCCGCGGCCGGGGTACCAGTCGGGTTTGCCGTGCACGATGACCCGGGCGCCGTCGCGCAGTGGCGGATCACACGCGTCCACGACGTTTCGGGTGGTCACGACCGTCAGGCTCACCTCGGCGGCCGGGTCGCGCAGCGTCAGGAACACGAAACCGGCGCCGGGGCGGCGGCTGATCTGGGTGATCTGGCCCTCGGCCCACACCGCGCCCAACCGGGAGATCCACTCGCCGATCTTGTGGCTGACCACCCGCACCGGCCAGGGTGACTCGGGGGTGGAGGGGCCGGTGGCCGCGGCGAGTTCGGGCTGAGTCACGTGCGACAGCATAGGCGCTGCCGGTGACATCGGTGTTAGTGCGCTCACGGCCGCAGGACTTCGCGTGGGGTGCGTCCGTACCATGGAGCCCATGTCAGCCGCTGCCAAACGTGTCCTGCTCGCCAAACCCCGGGGTTACTGCGCCGGCGTCGACCGCGCCGTGGAAACCGTGGAGAAGGCGCTGGAGCTCTACGGGCCGCCGGTCTACGTCCGCAAGCAGATCGTCCACAACAAACACGTCGTGGCGACGCTCGAGGAGGCCGGTGCGATCTTCGTGGAGGAGAACGACGAGGTCCCGCCGGGATCGATCGTGGTGTTCTCCGCGCACGGCGTCGCCCCCGAGGTGCACGAGCAGGCCAAGCAGCGCGACCTGAAGGCCATCGACGCGACCTGTCCGCTGGTGACGAAGGTGCACTCGGAGGCGCGGCGGTTCGCCGCCCAGGACTACGACATCCTCCTCATCGGACACGATGGGCACGAGGAGGTCATCGGCACCACCGGCGAGGCGCCGGAGAACATCACCCTGGTCGACGGCCCCGAGGACGTCAAGAACGTCAAGGTGCGCGACGAGAACAAGGTGGTGTGGCTGTCCCAGACCACGCTGTCGGTCGACGAGACCATGGACACCGTCGACGGGCTGCGGCAGCGGTTCCCGCTGTTGCAGTCGCCGCCCAGCGACGACATCTGCTACGCCACCCAGAACCGGCAGCAGGTCGTCAAGGAGATCGCCGACGACTGCGACGTCATGCTCGTCGTCGGTTCCACCAACTCGTCCAACTCGGTGCGGCTGGTGGAAGTGGCGTTGCAGGCCGGTTCCCGCGCGGGCTACCTCGTCGACTACGCCCACGAGATCCAGGAGTCCTGGCTGGAGGGCGCCACCACCGTCGGCGTCACCTCCGGTGCCTCGGTTCCGGACGACCTGGTGACCGGCGTGCTGGAGTTCCTGGCCGAGCGCGGTTTCACCGACGTCGCCGAGGTGGAGTCGGTCAAGGAGAAGCTGACCTTCTCGCTGCCGCGTGAACTGGTTCGCGACATGAAGGCCAAGGAAGCCGCGCAGGCCTCGGCGTAGTCCGGGCCAAAGCTTTCGGATCCCTTACGAGGCGAGCGCATACCGGTCGAACGCGTCAGACTTGGGCAATGAAGTCGTTGTGGTACATAATTCCCGGCGCGCTGCTCGCCGTGTTCGGCACCGTGTTCACCGTGCAGGGTCTGGGTTACCTGACCGGAAGCCCGATGACCGGCGTGACCCTGTGGGCGATCCTGGGTCCGATCATCGCGCTGGTCGGTCTCGTGCTCATCGTGATCGGGGTGCGCGGCCGGAAGACCTCCTGACCGACGCGGTTCAGCCGTCGCTTCGCAGCGCTTCGTGCTGCACCTGGCGCGCGGTGACCTCGATCTGGTCCATCTCGGGCAGTTCCTCGGAGGAGATGCCCAGTTCGGCGAACTTGCGGGCGCTGACCATGACCCGCGACTCCAGCGAGCCGAGGGTGGCGTTGTACGCGGTCACCGCGCCCGACAGCGACGTGCCCAGTTTGGACAGATGACCGCCCATGGTCGCCAGCCGCGAGTACATCTCCTTGCCGAGCGCGTGTACCTGGGCGGCACCCTTGGCCAGCGCCTCCTGCCGCCACGAGTAGGCGATCGTGCGCAGCAGCGCGATCAGGGTCGCCGGGGTGGCCAGCACGATGTCGCGCGCGAAGGCGTACTCCAGCAGGTTCGGGTCGCGTTTGAGCGCGGCGTCCAGGAAGGTGTCGGCCGGGACGAACAGCACCACGAACTCCGGGGTGCTGTCGAAGGCCCGCCAGTACTCCTTCTTGGACAGCTGGTTGACGTGGGCGCGCAACTGCTTGGCGTGCATGTCGAGCTGGCCGTCGCGCACCGTCTCGTCGGCGGTCTCCAGCGCGTCCAGATAGGCGTTGAACGGCGCCTTGGCGTCCACGACGACGTGCTTGCCGCCCGCCAGCTTCACCACGAGGTCCGGCCGCACTGTCTGGTCCTCGATGGACGCCGTGGTCTGTTCGGTGAAGTCGCAGTGCTCCAGCATCCCGGACGCCTCCACGATGCGCCGCAACTGGTGTTCGCCCCACCGGCCCCGCACCTGCGGGGTGCGCAAGGCCGACAGCAGCTGCCCGGTCTGGGTCCGCAGCGCGTCGCTGGTGTCCGACATTCGTGACACCTGGGTCCGCAGCTCGGTGTAGGCCGCCAGCCGCGCCCGCTCCACCTCGCCGACGTGCTGTTCGTAGCGGTGCAGCGACTCCCGCAGTGGATGCAGCAGTTCGTTGAGCGCCGTCTTCGACTGCGCGGTGGCGTCGGCGGTGACGGCCCGCAGTGACTGCTCCAGCCGGGTCTCGTTGTCGCGGGCGGCGTCCAGACGGGCCGACAGGGCCGCGTTCTCGGTGGCCGAACGTGCCCGGGCCGCGAACCACCCCGCCGCCGCCCCCGCGGCCAGACAGACGATGGCGATGAGCACATAATCCATGCCGCCAGGCTACGGGTTGTGAGGGAACCCGAAAACCGGCGGTAGTGTTGATCCATGGCGGTCATGATCGTCCTGCTGGCGCTGGGCGCGATACTTGTCGGTCTTCTGGCTTTCCAGGCGAAGAAGAAGGCCGATCGTCGCCTGGCCGATTCGCGGGAGGAGGCCCAGCGCTGGTACGAGCGGCTGGGCGGACAGACGCTGAACCTGGTGGCCGACGGCGACAACCCCGCCGCCAAACAGGCCCTTGTGGACGCGAGCGAGCGTTACACCGCCGCCGGTGCCCAGCTGGAGCGGGCGCAGTCGCGTCGGCAGTACGAACTCGCCGCCGACACCGCCATCGAGGGGCTTCAGTACGTGAAGGCCGCCCGGCTGGCGATGGGGCTGGACGCGGGCCCGCACATCCCGCGGACCTCGGGCCAGTTGCGGGCGGGTTCCGTCACCGAACGCATGGAGGCCGATGTGGACGGCCACCGTTACGTGGCCAGCCCGACCCCCACCGACGACGCCCGGCACTACTACCCGGGTGGCATGGTCAAGGGCCGTCCGGTGCCGGGCGGCTGGTACTCCGAACCGTGGTGGAAGACCGCACTGGTGGCCGGTGCCTGGGGAATCGGCTCCATGATGGTCTTCGATGCCTTGATCTCGCCCGGTTTCGGCACCGGTGCCGTCGACGGCGCTTACGCGGACGGTTACGCCGACGGGGCCTCGGACTACGGCAGCGGCGGCGACTACGCCGGTGGCGGCGATTTCGGTGGCGGGGACTTCGGCGGTGGCGATTTCGGCGGCGGTTTCTGACCCCCAGATCGTGCCGTTCCCCTGCCGGGAACGGGATTCCTGACCTGCTGTGTCAGTACCGTTGCACGATGCGAGATGTATCTGTGAGCGTGATGTGCCTGGCCCTTACGTTGCTCGGCGCACTCTTCATGCTGGTTCTGGTGCGAAGCGCGAATCGGCGCGGCCGGGGCGGTTCGTCCTATACGAACTACGGCAGCGGGAGCACAACGGACAGTGGCAGTTCCTCCGGCGATTCCGGGGGCGGCTGGTTCGGCGGCGGGGTGACTCCGGTGGTGGCTGGGGCGGTGCCGGTGGTTGGGGTGGCGGTGGCGACTCCGGCGGAGGCGGCGGTGGGGGAGACGGCGGCGGTGGCGGCGGTTCCTGACAAAAAGGACGAAAGTGGCGGTTTGCTTGTCGCATACCGGGTTTGCGTCGCTTTAGTACAGTGATGGTATGGAAGTCGCTCAAACTTTTGTCCTCGTCCTCGTCCTCATGCTGGGTGTCGGCCTCACCGTCGCGCTGGTGTCCTACGCGGTGCGGAAGGGCGGCAATACGACTCGACGCCGTGGCGGCACGTCCCACACCTACATCCCGCCCACCACATACGGTTCGGATTCCAGTTCGTCGGGCGGCGGCTGGTTCGGCGGGGATTCCGGCTCGTCGGGCGGTGGCGGTGACTGGGGTGGTGCCGGTGGTTGGGGTGGCGGTGGCGACTCCGGCGGAGGTGGCGGCGGCGGAGACGGCGGTGGTGGCGGGGGCGGCGGTTCCTGATCCGCGCTTTGAACGCCGTTTGATCGAACCCTGACGTCACCCGGAAACCCTTGCTCCGTCGCGATTCGCGCGACGGAGACAAGGAGAAACCATGAAATCCGACGTCCGTCACCCCGGCTCGTTCGCCGTGGTCCGGTGCCACCTGGAGGCGGGGGAGCAGATCCGGGTCGAGGCCGGTGCCATGCTCGCCACCAGCCACGGCGTCGCCCTGGCCGCCAAGGTCGAGGGTGGACTGATGCGGGGCCTGGCCCGCAAGATGCTCACCGACGAGAACCTTTACACCACCACGTACACCGCGCCCGAGTTCGGCGGCTGGGTGGATCTGGCGCACAGCCTGCCCGGTGACGTCGCCGTGGTGCCGGTGCGGCCCGAGGCGGCGCTGATGATCGCGAAGGGTTCGTGGATCGCTTCCAACGGCGAGGTCGAGATCCAGACCAAGTGGGGCGGCATGAAGAACCTCATCGGGGGTGAGGGGGCGTTCTTGGTGCGGGCTCAGGGGCAGGGGCAGCTGGTGTTGGGTTGCTACGGCGCGATCGACTCCTACGCACTGGATCCGGGCGAGACCATCGTCATCGACAACGGACACGTGGTGGCCTACGAGGAGACCGTCGGGCACTCGCTGCGCCGCGCGGTGGAGGGCAAGACCATGCAGTCCCGCAAGTCCGGGGAGGGCCTGGTGTACGAGTTCACCGGGCCGGGGCGGGTGCTGACCCAGAGCCGCAACCCCGAAGCGCTCATCGACTACCTCACCGACGTGCTGCCGTTCGAGAAGGACTGACCCGGCGTCAACGATTCGTCAATCCCGGCGTCAACCGGTCCCGGACACCCTGTATCGCGTTCACACGAAACCCGATACGGGAGCGAAGAGTCTCATGACCACACCACAACCGTTGCGCGTCAACGTGCTCGGCCCGGTCCGCGCCTGGCGCGGTGACCGCGAACTGCGGCTGGGCGGACCCCGGCCGCGCGCGGTGCTGGCGGCGCTGCTGCTCGGCGACGGCCGGGTGCTCAGCATCGACGAACTCGTCGACTGGGTGTGGGGGAACGATTCCCCGACCCGCGCCGAGCACGCGTTGCGCACCTACGTCTCGTCGCTGCGCGGCGAGTTCGACCGCGCCGGGACCGGACGCGAGGTGCTGTTGTGGAGCGGCGGCTACGCGCTGCGGTTTCCCGGCGACACCATCGTGGACGTGACCGAGTTCGAGAACGCCGTGGGCCGTGCCGGCGGCGGGACTGACCCGTACCGGGCGGTCGAGTTGTTGCGGTACGCGGAATCCCGGTTCACCGGCACGCCGCTGTGCGGCATCGGTGGTGGCACCGCCGAGCGGGTCCGTACCCAGTGGATGGAGCGTCGGCTGACGACGCTGGAGGCGCGACTGTCCGCCGAACTGGACTGTGGACGGCATCGTGAGGCGCTGCCCGAACTGCTCGGCCTCATGGACGCCCATCCGCTGCGCGAATGCTGCCACGACCTCGCGATGGTGGCGCTGTACCGCTGTGGACGCCAAGCCGACGCACTGGCGGTCTACCAGGGGATCCGAGAACGACTGGCCGACAGCTACGGCGTCGATCCCGGGCCGCGGCTGCGCCGCACCCACCTGAACATCCTGCGTGGGGACCGAACGCTCGACGGTCCCGAGACCCACGCCATCGCCTGCTTATCACCCCGTACTAAGGAACCACACCGATGCGAAACCCCCAGGGGCAGTCCCCGTATCCGCCCGCCCAGGGCACCGCCGCGATACCCGTGCGACCGCCGGACTGGGCCGCGGTGGCCGAACCCGAACCCCCACGCGACACCGACGAGGCCGAGACCGAACCGGACGCGGAGAACGGCGACGTCAAGTCAACCGTCTTCGAGTTCCTCGACCAGCTCGGCGATCTGGTGATGCCGCTGGCGATCGCGCTGTACGCCGTCCTGTACATCTCGATGCAGTACCTGTACGGCACCTTCGGCGTCAACCCCGAGCAGGCCGGTATCGACCAGGGTGTCCTGTTCGGACGTCTGCTGTACACCCTGGTGCTGCTGGTCCTGTTGGCGCTGCCGGTCATCGGGATCTACGTGTCGATCCGGTGGCTGTTCCAGCGGATCGCCGGTGACCGGCACGGTGCCCTGGGCCGCAGGATCCGCGCCAACCCGTGGATCCCGGCGGGAGTGCTCGCCGTGGTCTGCGTGGTGCTGTACTGGGCGCTGATGCCGCTGTTGCTGAACTTCGTCTTCGGCGCGAGTGGCGACAACCTCGCGCTCAACCTGGGACTGGCTCTGCTGTTGGGCGCGGTGGCGTTCGTGGTGCCGATGCGGATGCTGTCGCGCAGTCCCGTGGGACGGTTCACCAGGCGGGTGATCTGCGGTGCGCTGGCGGGCGTCACCATCGGATTCTCGTTGGCGGGCACCGTGAGCGAGGAGGCCAACCTGGTGGCCACCCAGGGGGCCGAGAGCGCGCTGCTCAACGCCGTCGGATTCCAGGACCAGTGGGTCGTGGTGCAGCGCGACGACAAGTGCCTGTACGACGGCGCGACCATGCTGCTGCTGGGTACCTCGGAGGCCGGATACGCCCTGTACGACGTGGGGCTACAGCAGGCGCACTTCCTGCCGGTGGGCGACAACATCACATTGGACTACGTGATGATGAGTCCCGGCGGCGCGGACATGGAGGCCGCGAGCCAGGCGTGCCTGGCGGAGGACGCCGCCGAGAAGAAGGACAAGGACAAGGATCAGGGCGACTGATCGTCGAGTATCGCGCGGGCTTCGGCGGCCTCGGTGTCGCGTCCGAGGGCTTCGAGGCCGGTCGCGGCGTTGCCGATCAGTTCGCGGGCCCGCGCGGGTTCGTTGGTGGCCAACAGGATCCGGCCCAGCACGACCTCGGCGGAGTGCCGTCCCCATTGGTCGCCGATGTCGGTGAACTTCGCGATCGCCGCCTCGGCGTGGCGGTGGGCCGTCCGGGCATCCCCGCGTCCCAGCTCGGCCTCGGCCAGCCGGTACAGGGACAGTCCCTCATGGACGTTGCGGCGAAGCGCGCGGTGCAGTTCCAGTGACTCGGTGAGCGACGCGACGGCCGCGTCCAGGTCGCCGATCGACTGCCGGATCGTGCCCAGCTGGTAGAGCCCGTCCGCCAGGGCGGTGCCGACACCGTGCTCGCGCAGCCGCGCGACGGCCTCGACGGCGTCGGCGACCGCCTCGGTCCGGCGCCCCAGCCGCAACAGGATCCGGGCCCGGGTCGCCAGCAGTTTTCCGGCCTCGGCCCCGACCGACAGGGCGCTGAAACCCTCATAGGCGGCCGAGAACAGCTTGACCGCCGCCTCCGGATCGTCGTCGGCGTAGAAGGCGGTCACGCCGAGGCAGGCCTGGGACGAGGCGTGGCCGTAGCCGTCGCCGCTTCGCTCGGCCAGCTCCAGGGCGGTGGTCGCCAGCGCTTTCGCCTCGGTGAAGCGCGCCTCCGCCAGGTGGCAGTCCGCCTGTTGCAGCAGGGCCCGCCCCTCGGTGAACGCGTCCCCGTGCGTCCGGGCCGCCGCCGCTATCGCCCCGGCGGCGGCGAACAGGTCGCCGCGTCTTGGGCTGGAGATGATGTGCACGTTGGCGATGACGCGCAGCAGATCGCCCGCGAGCCGGACGGCGGCAGGCAGCTGTCGGGCGAGTTGCCGCAGGGTGAGCAGCAGCGCGTCGGTCTCGGTGTCGAGCCAGCGTTCCGCCTCGGCCGCCGACGCGAAGCCGGTGCCTTCCGATGCGGTGGGCAGCACCCCGTTGATGACACGGCCGTCGGACTCGACCGCCCGGCGTCCGTTGTAGGCGGTGGCCACGTAGTAGTCGGCGAGTCGGCGCAGCGCCGCGTCGCGTTCGGCCGCATCGGTCTTGCCGCGTCCGAACAGCCGGGTCAGGTCGTGCATCCGGTAGCGCCGGTAGGCGGGGGATTCCAGCAGGTTCAGGTCGACGAGGTCCTCGGCGAGGCCCTCGGTGTCGAGTTCGCCGCGTCCCAGCACCGCCGCTGCCGTGGCCAGCGCCAGTTCGGGGGCGTCCGGGACGGTCAACAGCCGGAACGCGTGCGCGTGCTGCTCGTCCAGTTGCCGGTAGCTGAGCGCGAAGGCCGCTTCGACCGCCAGGTCACCGGCCCGCAGTTCGGCCAGCCGCCGCTGTTCGTCGCGCACCCGCTCGGCGAACTGCCCGACCGTCCACTGCGGTCTGGCGACCAGGCGCGCGGCGGCGATCCGCACGGCCAGCGGCAGCGAACCGCAGGCGGTCACCACGTTCAGCGCCTCGGCGGACTCGGCGTCGACGCGTTCGGTGCCCACCACCCGCCGCAGCAACGTCACCGCCTCGCCGGGTTCCAGGGCGGACAGGCGGACGTAACGCGCGCCGGTGAGACCGGTGAGCGTGGACCGCGCGGTGACGATCGCCGCGCACCCGGCCGCACCGGGCAGCAGCGCCCGGACCTGCGCGGTGTCGGCGGCGTTGTCCAGCAACAACAACAACCGTTTGCTGGCCATAGTGGACCTGAAGAGCGCGGCGCATTCGTCCTCGGCGGCCGGGATGTCCTCGGTGCTGACGCCCAGCGACCGCAGCATGCCCCGCTGGGCCGCCAGCGGCTCATGCGGAACCTCGTCGGCGCCGCGCAGGTCGACGTACAGCTGACCGTCGGGGAAGTCGGCGGCCACCCGATGGCCGACGTGAGTGGCCAATGTGGTCTTACCGGCGCCGCCGATGCCCGTGACGACCACGACCGGGGCCGCGTCGCGTTCCTCGGTGAGCAGCGCGGTCAGTTCCCTGACGACGTCGTCGCGGCCGGTGAAGTCGGGAATGTCGGCCAGCAGCTGGGCCGGGCCGCGACGCGGCGGTTCGGCGTCGGGGGCCGCGATCGGTGGGGGTGCCGCCAGTTCCGGGTCGGCCCGCAGTATCCGCCGGTGCAGCTCGGCGGTCTCGTCGCCGGGATCGATGCCCAGCTGCTCGGCGAGCCGGCGGCGCAGGTCGTTGTGGACGGTCAGCGCCTCGGCCTTGCGGCCGTCCCGGTACAGCGCGAGCATCAGCAGCTGATGCGGCCGCTCCCGCAGCGGATACTCGGCGCACAACCGTGCCAGCGCGGCGGCGGCGTCGGCGGGCCGTCCGAAGTCCAGGTCGAGGCGGGCCCGTCGTTCCACGGCCCGGTCGCGTTCCTCCTCGAGCCGAATGCGTTGCGCGCGTGCCCATTCGCCCGGCAGCTCGGCCAGCGGGATGTCCTGGCACAGGTCGAGAGCCTGGCTCAACAGCCGCCGGGCCCGGTCGCGGTCCGGGGTGGCCTCGGCCTCGCGCAGCAGCGCGGCGAACCGCCACGCGTCCACCTCGCCGACCCGCAGCGAATACCAGTGCTCGCGGGAGTCGATGATCCCCGCGCCCAGTACCGAACGCAGCCGGGACAGGTAGGTGCGCACCGTGCTGCGGGCCGCGGGCGGCGGATCGTCGCGCCACAGAGTGGCGGAAAGCTGGTCGATGGACACCGGACGGCCCTCGCCGATCAGCAGCCGGACGAGCACCAGCCGCTGCTGCGGCGAACCGAGTCGAAGTTCCTCACCGTCCCGCCAGGCGCGGACCGGTCCCAGCAGTTGAAAACGCAACGGGGCGGTCACGGAAATTCCCATCTGAAATCCGCTTTGATCGATTCTTGAATCTATCAAGAATCGTCGTGGGTACCGTCCCCGAAATGTCAGACCCGATCGCCGAACGGGTGGAAACCCGCTACGAACGCGCCGAACGCGTTCTCGCGATGCCGGTCCTCATCGCCGCTATCGCCTCCGTACCAGGGGTTCTGCTGTCACTGTGGGGACCGGGAACCTGGGCGACGGCGGGAAGTGTCATAAACCTGTGCTCCGGCGCTCTGATGTGGATGGAATTCGCCGTCCTGTTCGTCCTGTCGGAGAACAAATTCCGGTGGCTGCGGCGCAACTGGTGGCTGTGTCTGATCATCGTGGTGACGCTGCCCGCGGTGGTCTATTCGCTGGGCCCGGCGCAACTGCTGCGCATCGTCTACAGTGTCAGCACGCTGCGGATACTGCGGGTACGCAAGATCATCAAGGCCGGGAACATCGTGCAGGACAAGCTGAAGCTGCGCGGCTGGGCCCGCACGCTGGTGCTGGCGGTGGTCATCCTCGTGTCGATGGTGCTGATCGGGGTGCTGATCCTCGACCCCAACTCCGACACCTGGGTCGTGGCCGAGCTGCTCGCCGACTCCGTCGGTCTGGGCCCGGCGCTGATCCTGGTCGGCGCGGTCACCCTCACCGGCCTGGTGCTGTGGCGCAAGCGCCGCCGCAGGACGGCGCGAGTGCGGCGGTGAGGAGCGAATTCCGAAGGCGCCGTTACCATTGGTGGATGTCGATAGTTGATATTACGGGGATCCTGTTCGGACTAGGGGCGATCGTGGGCGCGATCGTGCTGATCATGCGGCTGCGCCGACGTGACCGCACCACGAAGTTCGCCCCCATGGACCACCCGGAACCGGGCAAGCCCTCGTTCTCGGTGGCCAAGGCCGACCAGCAGAAAGGGGCGACCCAAACGGATCGCGGCGACTTCGTGGTCGGCGGCGGCGAATCCCCCTGACGGGCGTCACACCAGACTGTCCTGCCACTGCTCGTGCAGCCGGGCGTACTGCCCGCTGTTCTCGATCAGGGTCTGGGGCGGGCCGTCCTCGACGACGCGGCCCGCTTCCATGACCAGCACCCGGTCCGCGATCTCCACCGTCGACAGCCGGTGGGCGATGATGATGGCGGTCCGGTCGGCCAGGATGGTGCGCAGCGCGCGCTGGACCAGCCGTTCGCTGGGGATGTCCAGCGAGGAGGTCGCCTCGTCCAGGATCAGCACCCGGGGGTCGGCGAGGAAGGCACGGGCGAAGGCGACCAGCTGACGCTGTCCCGCCGACAGCCGGCCGCCGCGTTTGCGCACGTCGGTGTCGTAGCCGTCGGGCAGCGCCGCGATGAACTCGTCGGCGCCGATCGCCCGGGCCGCTGTCCGAACGTCGGCGCGGCTGGCGTCGGGACGGCCGAAGGCGATGTTCTCGCCGACGGTCCCGTTGAACAGGAAGTTCTCCTGGGTGACCATGGCGATGGCGCGGCGCAGATCGGTCTGGGCCAACCGCCGCAGGTCGACGCCGTCCAGGCTCACCACGCCCTCGACCGGGTCGTAGAAGCGCGCCACCAGCTTGGCCACCGTGGTCTTGCCCGCGCCGGTGGCGCCGACGATCGCGACCGTCTGGCCCGCCGGGATGCGCAGGTCGAACTCGGGCAGCACCACGGTGCCGGTGCGGTAGGAGAAACCCACGCCGGTGAAGTCGATCTGGCCGCGGGCCTGGGGAAGCGGGGTCGGTTCGCGGGGTTCGGCGACGTCGGGTTCCTCGTCGAGCACCCCGGCCAGCTTCTCCAGCGCCGCGGTGGCCGACTGCAGCGTGTTGTAGAACATCGTCAGTTCCTGCATCGGTTCGTAGAACCGCCGCAGGTACAACAGGAACGCCGCCAGCACACCGATCTGGGTCTGGCCCTCCATGACCAGGAACCCGCCGTACACCAGCACCACGGCCACGCACACGTTGCCGATGCCCTTGGTACCGGCGGCGAACAGCGCCGCGGCGCGGTGGCCGTTGATGTTGGCGTCGCGGTTGTCGGCGTTGAGGCCGTCGAAGATGTGCTGGTTGCGGGGTTCGCGGCGGTAGGACTGCACCGCGCGCACGCCGCCCATCGACTCCACGAAGTAGACGATGACCAGCGCGATGGTCTCACGGGTCCGTCGGTAGACCACAGTGGAGTACTTGCGGAACCAGTTGGCCAGCACCGCCATGACCGGGAAGGACAACAGCGCCACCAGGGCCAGCTCGGTGTCCATCCACAGCATGATGCCCGCGATCGCCACCACGTTCAGGACCGACAGCACCAGGTCGTGGACGCCGTTGTCGGACAGTTCCCGGATAGCGTCCATGTCGGACGTCATCCGGGCCACGACCCGTCCCGAGGTGAAGCGCTCGTGGAAGTTCACCGACAGCCGGTTGAAGTGCCGGAACACCCGCTGCCGCAGGTCCAGCAGCAGTTCCTGGCTGACCTTGCCGGTCAGCGAGACGTCGCCGCGGGTGGCCAGATAGTCCACGATGGTCACGACGACGAAGCCGACGCCGACCCAGGCGATGACGGTGTAGTCGCCGCCGTCGACCAGCGGCGGGATACCGGAGTCGATGCCCAGCTGCACCAGGTACGGCCCGGCCAGGTTCGCGCCGCTCATCAACAGCAGCAACGCGATGATCCCGAAGATCCGGGTCCGGTGCGGTCGCAGCAGTGAACCCAGCAGCGCCCGGCTGCGGCCGCGCAGGTTCTTCACCGAGGCGGCGTCGCCGGACTCGGCGGTGGTGCGTTCCTCGTCGTCCTCGGCCTTGCCGCGCCAGGACCGGGTAGCGGTGTTCGTGCTCATGCCGCCATCTCCTCGGACTCGGCCGACAGCACCTGCGCGTAGGCGGGCACCGTCTCCAGCAGTTCACTGTGGCTGCCGATGGCGGCGATGCGGCCCTCGGCCAACAGCGCCACCCGGTCGGCCAGCATGACCGTCGAGGGACGGTGCACGACGATCAGCGCCGTCGTGCCCTTGAGGACACTGGCCAGCGCGCGTTCCACCAGCTCCTCGGTGTGGACGTCCAGTGCCGACAGTGGATCGTCGAGCACCAGCACGGCGGGTTTGACCAGCACCGCCCGGGCCAGCGCGAGCCGCTGCCGCTGGCCGCCCGACAGCGACAGTCCCTGCTCACCGATCCGGGTGTCCAGGCCGTAGGGCAGGTCGTGGACGAACTCGGCCTGCGCGACCCGCAGCGCCTCGGCGACCTCGGCGTCGGTGGACTCGGCGCGTCCCAGCGTCAGGTTCTCCCGCACGCTCATCGAGAACAGCGTCGGATCCTCGAAGGCCGTGGCCACGACGCTGCGCAGGCTGGCCAGGCTCAGGTCGCGGATGTCGGTGCCGTCGATGGTCACCCTGCCGCCGGTCACGTCGTACAGGCGGGGGACCAGCGACACCAGCGTGGTCTTCCCGCTGCCGGTCACCCCCGCGATCGCCAGCGTCTCCCCGGGCCGCACCTCCAGGTCCACCCCGTCGAGCACCGGCTCCGCGACGCCCTCGTAGGCAAAGGAAACACCCTCGAACCGGACGTGGCCGCGGGTCTCGGCGCGCGCCACGGCCACCGCCCCGGGCGCGTCGGCGATCGCCGGTTCGGTGTCGAAGACGTCCTTGACCCGGTCGGCGGCGGTCATCGCCTCGTTGCCGTTGGCGATGATCCAGCCCAGCGCCTCCACCGGCCACACCAGCATCAGCTGCAGGCTCACGAAGGCGACCAGCCCGCCGATGGTCAGCTGCTGGTGCGCCACCGCGATGGCGCCGCCGACCAGCACGATCGCCAGCGTCGCGTTGGGGATCACGTTGAAGGTCGCCCACGAACGCGCGGCGATGTCCATCCGCGCCACCGACACGTCGCGCAGTCGCACCGCCTCGACGCCGAACAGCCGCTCCATGTGCGGGGCGCGTCCGAAGGCCTTGATGACCCGGATGCCCTGCGCGGCCTGCTCGGCGATCGAGGCCACCTCGCCCTGCTGGTCCTGCATCTGCCGCGAGGCGACGATATAGGCGCGGGCGAAGTTGCGGGCGGTGAAGAACAGCGGTACCGCCGAGGCGGCCACCAGCAGCCCCAGCTGCCAGTTCAGGGCGACCAGCTGAACGGTCACGGCCGCGAAGGTCACCAGGCTCATCGCGCCGAAGATCAGGCCCCAGGCCATGAACCGGCGCATCGAACCCAGGTCGGCGGTGGCCCGGGCCAGCAACTGCCCGGTCTGCCAGCGGTCGTGGAACCCCGCGTGCAGCTTCTGCATGTGGGCGTAGAGATCGGCGCGCATGTCGGCCTCCAGGCCGAGCGCCACCTTCGCCTGGATGAACCGGCGGATCCAGATGATGACGGCCTCGGCGAAACCGAAGACGGCGATCGCGCCGCCCAAAAGCCACACCCCGGAGGTGTCGCCGCCGGTGATCGGCCCGTCGATGACGCGCTGGATCAGCCACGGCACGACCAGCGCCGCCCCCGTGGCGGCGAGGGCCAGCGTGAACATGGCGATCATGCGTCCCCGGTAGGGCCTCAGATAATGTCGCAGCCGCCACAGGCTGGACAGCGCGTGCCGCCGCTGGGGCGGCTCGGGTTCATCGGGTGGTTTGGTCTCGGATTTCTGGGCGGAGGGCTGAGACGTCACGGCCTCAAGGTAACGCTCGGGTGCGACTTCGCGCCTGTCATTTTAGCCCCACCCACCACAGTAGAACGCACCATTTGGCCCTAGCCCGGCCGCTGTTTGTACTGCCAAGGATCCCCCGAGCGGGCAGAACTGGGCCGCTGGAGACCCATATACCGCAAAAACGATGCCTTGAAATCTCAAATATCCGAAGTGTCCGTTTTGCGAGGCTGGACAGTCCGGCCTCGACGGGACAGACTGGCGACACCCCAAGGTAAAGATGCGGCGTCGATTTGGCCACGCCCCGGTAAGACCCCAGTTGGTCGAGTCGCCGCCCACAGAGGTGTGAGATGACAAGAGGCGAAGACTTGCTACAAGACGCCCTACGGCAGCTCGACGGCTGGAGCACCGACGATACCCGCATGAGCAGGGTCCTGACCCTGGACGAGAGCCAGCACGCCAGCTTGACCGAATGGATCAAGATCTACGCCGACGCCTTCGAACAGCGCCCCGACGTCAGCCGCAGCGACGGCCAGACCCGCATCGCGGTGGCCGGAACCGACGGCGTGACCCTGTCCGAGGTCAACTTCGCCGCCCGCGTCGAGGACGCCTACCAACACATCGCCGGCATCACCTCCCGCGGCCCGCGGTCCACCCCGCACGCCGACACCCCCACCGGCGCCCTCCGGGCATGGTGGAACCGCCGCCGCGACTCCCGGTAACCACTCACCGCCCCGGCGTCGACCCTCGCGGTCGAACCTCCACAACTCCTTCACATTCCGAGCGCGATTTCTCCATCCCGGCTCACTAAGTTCACTGGTGTGACAGCGAACAGACCCAGTGAGCAGGGGCGCCGGATCCTCGTCGTCGAGGACGAACCCACCATCGCCGCCTCGGTGGCCGCCCGGCTGCGTTCGGAAGGACACCGGGTGGAGATCGCCGCCGACGGCCCGGCCGCGGTCGCGGCCGACGCCGCGTTCCTCCCCGACCTGATCGTGCTGGACGTGATGCTGCCCGGTTTCGACGGCCTGGAAGTGTGCCGCCGGGTGCAGGCGCGTCGGCCGGTGCCGGTGCTCATCCTCACCGCCCGCGACGACGAGACCGACATGCTCGTCGGCCTGGGCGTCGGCGCCGACGACTACCTCACCAAACCGTTCAGCATGCGCGAACTGACCGCCCGGGTGAGCGCGCTCTTGCGGCGCGTCGACCGGCTCAGTGCCCCACCGCCCGCCGAGCCGGTGCTGCGGTTCGGCGACCTGCGCGTCGACCGGGCCGCCCGGCTGGTGCACCGCGGCGACGAGGAGGTGCACCTGACGGCGACCGAGTTCGACCTGCTGGTGTACCTGACCGAACACCCGCAGGCGGTGCTGTCCCGCGAACAACTGCTGGCCCAGGTGTGGAAATGGGCCGACGGCGGCGGCACCCGCACCGTCGACAGTCACGTCAAGGCCCTGCGCCGCAAACTGGGCGCCGAGGTCATCCGCACCGTCCACGGTGTCGGCTACGCCTGGGCGGCGGCGTCATGACCGACCGGCTGCGCTCCTGGTTCGACCTGCTGCCCCGTCCGCTGGACTTCATCGGTTCGATCAAACTGAAACTGGCGATCCTGCTGCTGGGCTCGGGAGCCGCCGGTGGCGCCGTGCTGTGGTACGGCCTGGGCATGATGCCGCCCAAGACCACGTTCACCGCGGCGTTGGTCGCGCTGCTCACGTCGCAGGTGCTGGCGCACGGCATGACCTCGCCGTTGCGGCAGATGACCGCCGCCGCCCAGGCCATGGCCCGGGGCGACTACTCGGTGCGGGTGCGCGCCACCTCCCACGACGAGGTGGGCCGGCTCGCCGAGGCGTTCAACCGGATGGCCGCCGACCTGGCCGCCGCCGACGGGCAACGCCGCGAACTGGTCGCCAACGTCTCGCACGAACTGCGCACCCCGATCGCGGCCTTGCAGGCGATGCTGGAGAACCTCGCCGACGGGGTGGCCAAACCCAGTACGCAGAGTCTTTCGGCGGCGGTCGCCCAGACCGAACGGCTGGGGCGGCTGGTGACCGAACTGCTGGACGTCTCGCGGCTCGACGCCGGTGACACACCGTTGCGGCGCACCGGCTTCGACGTTCGGTCTTTTGTGGACGACGCTATCGCCGAGGCCACCTTCCACAGCGACATCGACACCCACGTCGACGTGCCCGAGGGGCTTTGCGGCTACGCCGACGTGGAACGGCTGCACCAGGTCATGGCCAACCTGCTGGCCAACGCGGTGCGGCACAACCGACCCGGCGGCACCGTTTCCGTCACCGCCCGGCACCGCGACGACTGCCTGCTGCTGGAGGTCGCCGACGAGGGCCCCGGCATCGCCCCGGCCGACCGCGCCCGCATCTTCGAGCGCTTCACCCGCGGCGAACGCTCCACTCGCGACGGCGGCACCGGCCTCGGTCTGGCGATCGCCCGCTGGATCGTCGAACTGCACGGCGGCGGCATCGAGGTGACCGAAGCCAGCCCGGGCGCCGTCATCCGCGTCCGGCTACCCCTGGAATCCAAAGAGGAGGGAATTTCGATGAACGAACCCGAACCCCATCCCGACGCGGCGGCCACGCTGCCCGCGCCGGTGACCCCACCGATGCCGCTGGTGCGGCTGCCCGGGCCGGTGAGCCTCGGCTCCTGGTGGCGGGGCACCGCCGCCGGTGCCTCGTGGCGGTTCCTGCTGTCGGCCGCCGTCGTCGCGGTCTTCGGTGCCTTCGCCATCGTGGCGGACTCGACCGCCGGCGTCGGTGTCGGCCTCGCCCTGACCGGCATGGCGCTGGTGCTGCTGCCGCTGACCGTTGCCGGAGGGGAGCAACGGTCAGCGAAGGCGGTCGGCGCCGCCATGGTCTGCGCACTGTGGAGCGTCGTGGCGCTGCGCGACGCCGACTGGCTCGACACGCTGTGCGTGCTGGCCGCGCTCGGCCTGACCACCCTCGTGCTGGTGCCGCCCCGCCGGTTCGGCGGGATGATCCTGGGCGGCGTCGCGATGCCGCTGGCCATCGGCGGCGGCACACTGTGGACCTTCCGGGGCCTGCTGGGAATGGCGGGCCGCGGCTTCGGCGAACTGGGCAAGCTGGTGCGGGTGGCCGTCATCTCCGGAGCACTGCTGCTGGTCTTCGGCACCCTGTTCGCCGCCGCCGATCCCACCTTCGCCGGGCTGGTGAACCGGCTGCTGCCCGAACCCTTCGACGACACCACCACCGGCCGGATGATCGTCGGCGGTCTGCTGTTCGGGGCGCTGTGCCTGTGGGGCTACATCGCCACCACCGCGCCCCGCTTCGACGACCCGCTGCCGACCACCACCCGGCCCGCGTCCCGCGTCGAATGGGCGATCCCGCTGGGCCTGCTGTGCGCCCTGTTCGCGGCCTTCCTGACCGTGCAGGCCACCGCGTTCTTCGGCGGCGAGGACTACGTGCTGCGCACGGCGGGACTCACCTACGCCGAGTACGCCCGCACCGGATTCTGGCAGCTGTCGGCGGTGACCATGCTGACCCTGCTGGTCATCGCGGTCGCGGCCTGGAAGGCACCGCGCGCCGAACGCGTCGACCGGCTGTGGGTCCGGCTGCTGCTGGGCACGCTGTGCGTGCTGGCCCTGGTCGTGGTGGCCTCGGCGATCTACCGGATGAACCTGTACGCCGACGCCTACGGCCTCACCCGGCTGCGGGTGTGGGTACTGGCCGTCGAACTGTGGGTCGCGGCGGTCTTCGGAATGGTGCTGGCCTGCGGCTGGCGACTGAAGGCCAGTTGGCTGCCCCGGGCGGTGCTGGCGTCCGGTGTCGCGATGCTTTTGGGACTGGCGCTGGTCAACCCCGACGCGCTCATCGCCCGGTACAACATCGACCGGCACCAGCACGGCGCCGAACTCGACCTCAACTACCTGGCCGGACTGTCGGCCGACGCCGTCCCGGAGTTCGCCGCCCTGTCCGAGGCCGACCGCGCATGCGTGCTCAGCCTGATGGCCCCCGACTACAGCGACGAGACCGTGCTGACCTGGAACCTGAGCCGCCACAACGCCGCCACCCTGGTCGGCGAGACCGCGTCAGGCACCGAACCGGTCGACTGCGACGGATCCCGGTAGCCGCGACCGCCCGAGGACAGCGCTTCGGCGCCCCTCGGGCGGTGACTCATGAGGACAGTAGGACCGGGAGCGTGACGGCGGCGGTGATGAGCGCGTAGGCCAGCAACGTTCCGCCCATGACCGCGCCCACCAGCGCACTCGTAGTCCGCTTCGTCCGCCGCAACCGAGGCACCAGCGCGCCCAAGGCCACCAGTTGCACCACACCCGCCACCGCGATCGAGGCGTCGTCGAGCATCCACCCCAACGGCAGGAAATGCGCTGCCACCACCACCGCCACCCACCACGCCATCCAGCGGGACCGTCTCGTCCGAGCCAGCCACCAGCAACCACCTCCGGCGAGCACCACCTCGACGGTGACCAGTACCCCGAACCACTGGTACTTCCCCTCCAGAGCCGAATCCAGGCCCCAGTTCAAACCGGTCGCGGCCCCAAACCCCAGGGCGCAGGCGATCCCGAGCACCGACCCCGCCCCCAGCCAGCCGCGCCACCGTCTCGGGGGATCCTCCTGGGCCCAGCCCAGCCACACGCCGGTCATCAAGCCGAACCAGGCCGCTGTGAACAGCGCGTCGCGCAGGTAGTCGGTCAGCACACCCAAATCCTCACCATAGATAAATAGGTGTACGAGTATCCGGCCATCGACGACGAAGTCGATGGCCGGATCGGTGGTTTCTCAGCTCAGTCGGCCAAGCCCTGCACCCGGTGCTGCATCGAGCGGTACACCGAGTGGTCGTCGGTCTTCCACTGGCTCACGACCAGGTGCAGGTCGTTGATGGTCGAGCCGGGAATGATGTAGCCGCCGTACAGCTGCGCGACGTGCGAGTCGTCCTCCTGACCCCAGGGGGTGTTGAGGATGAGCTGCTTGTGGTGGGCCTTGGTGAGGTCGTCATTGGGCTTGTCGAACACGAGGCCGTCAATGCTCTCCTTGCCCTGGCTGGCGTTGAACCAGGTCATCACCCACTTGCCCTCAAGACGGCGCAGGCACATCTCGCCGGTGGGCTGGGTCCACACCTCGCCGGGAGTGCCGATGTTCCAGTCCCACTTCTTGGTGCCCTCGTCCCAGCCCCACCACTCGTAGGCGTTGGTGTCGGCGATGGCGTCCTTGTGGACCCGGTGCAGGATGAAGCCCACGGAGCGGTCGAACCGGCTGGAGAAGACATAGACCATGTCGTCGTCGTCCAGGGCCCAGGTCAACTGCTGCATCCGGCCACCGTGGACGTCACCGGCCCAACGCGCCTGGGTGTCCTGCCAGGACTCACCCTCGTCCTTGGACGACCAGATCTCCGAACGCAGGACGTCGCCCAGTTTCTCGCCGTGCACCATGACCTGAAGGAACATGGTGTCGCCGATGGTGATGATGTCGGACGGCAGCACAGTGGAGAACTCCCCGTTGTTGTGCTGGTAGTCCCACAACTGACGCGCGACCTCGCCGCCGATGGCGCCGTCGAAGACCAGCCCGGAGGGCAGATCCGTCGTGCCGCTGAACAAACCGATGGGGGAACGCCAGTTGGCGTCCTCCGGCGTCGGCTTGGGCCCCTCGTAACTGTCCCCGAAGATGTACAGGTTCTTGCCCTGCGGTGTCACCACGGGAATTCCCAGGTCGGTGCCGTTGACACCGAACTTGATCGTGTTGTCGTTGCCGGTGAGGTCGGCGATCTTCTTGACCGTGACCCCGGCACGGGTTTCCTTCTTCCCGCTGCTGTCCCCGGAGGCGTACGCGAGAGCGCCTCCGCCCAGTACCGCGGCACCGCCGACGGCACCCAGGCCAGCCTTCAGCAGTGTGGACCGTTTCATCTTGCGTCCAAAGAGGTTGGACGTTGACGATGCGTTGTTTTCGCCGGAACGCAAGTGATTCTCCTTTTTTCTTCTCGTGTGCCACGAGAAGTGTCGAATCTAGCGTCCGGGACCGGTCCCGGAGATGACATGTCGCAGATGGGACAGCGGAAATCCAGGGCACTCAGACGTTGAAGCGGAACTCCACTACGTCGCCGTCGCGCATGGTGTAGTCCTTGCCCTCCATGCGGACCTTGCCAGCGGATTTGGCCGCGGTCATCGAGCCGGCTTCCATGAGGTCGTCGAAGGAGACGATCTCGGCCTTGATGAAGCCGCGCTGGAAGTCGGTGTGGATCTCGCCGGCCGCTTCCGGGGCCGTGGCGCCCTGGAGGATGGTCCAGGCTCGGGCTTCCTTGGGTCCGGCGGTCAGGTAGGTCTGGAGGCCGAGGGTGTGGAAGCCGATGTGGGCCAGGCGGTCCAGGCCGGGTTCTTGTTGGCCGGTGGACTGGAGGAGTTCGAGGGCCTCTTCCTCGTCGAGGTCGACCAGTTCGGATTCGAACTTCGCGTCGAGGAGGACCGCGTCGGCCGGGGCCACCAGGGCCTTGAGTTTGGCCGCGAGCTCTTCGTCGCCGACCTGGGATTCGTCGACGTTGAAGACGTAGAGGAAGGGTTTGGCCGTGAGCAGGTGGAGGTCGTAGAGGGGTTCGGTGTCGAGACCGGCGGCGAAGACGGTGCGGCCGTTGTCGAGGACTTCGCGGGCGGCCTTGATGGCCTCGATCTTGGGCTGCTTGGACTTGTCCATCCTGGCTTCTTTTTCGAGCCGGGGGAGGGCTTTGTCGATGGTTTGGAGGTCGGCCAGGATGAGTTCGGTGTTGATGGTCTCGATGTCGTCGCCCGGGGAGACACGGCCGTCGACGTGGGTGACGTTGTCGTCGGAGAAGACCCGGACGACCTGGCAGATCGCGTTGGCCTCGCGGATGTTGGCCAGGAACTTGTTGCCCTTGCCCAGGCCCTCGCTGGCGCCCTTGACCAGACCCGCGATGTCGACGAACGTGACGGTGGCGGGCAGTACCTTCTGGGAGTCGAACATGGCCGCGAGTTTGCCCAGCCGGGCGTCGGGGACGCCCACCACGCCGGTGTTGGGTTCAATCGTCGCGAAAGGATAGTTGGCGGCCAGGATGTCGGCCCGCGTCAGCGCGTTGAACAGGGTCGACTTGCCGACGTTGGGCAGCCCGACGATACCGATGGTCAGTGAAGGCATGGATCGATCCTAAGCAGTCGATGTGGGGCCGTGACTAGTGTGTCCGGGGCAACTGGGACTGGCCGCACCGATGTGGCGCGAGTAGCGTATTGGGAAGATCTTGACACACAGCGCATTCAGGACCGGCAAGGACGCAGACCGGGCCTGTCACGGGACCCAAACCTTACGCGCCGTGTTCATCGTTGTTGACCCCCCTTCGCTTGTGCTGAAGCCCGAGAGGAATCTCCGTGACCGACTCCGCGTACGAGAAAAGCGGTGTGGCGACCCTAGAAGCCCCGGCGGTGGAGGCGGCCAAACCCACCGGCAAGCGTGCCCGTCGGGTGATCTGGCTGCTGTTGTCCGCCGCCTTCGTCATGATCCTCAACGAGACCATCATGGCGGTGGCCCTGAGCGAGCTCATGGACGACCTGAACGTCGTGGCCCGGACCGCGCAGTGGCTCACCACGGCGTTCATGCTGACCATGGCCGTGGTGATCCCGATCACCGGGTTCTTGTTGCAGCGCTTCAACACCCGGCCGATCTTCATGGGCGCGATGGGGTTCTTCTCGCTGGGGACCCTGACCGCCGCGTCCGCGCCCGGCTTCGAGGTGCTGCTGGCCGGACGGATCCTGCAGGCCTGCGGTACCGCCGTGATCATCCCGCTGTTGATGAACACGATCATGACGCTGGTGCCCGCCGCCGAGCGCGGGAAGATGATGGGCAACATCTCGATCGTCATCTCGGTGGCGCCCGCCATCGGCCCGACGATCTCCGGCGTCATCCTCAGCGTGCTGGACTGGCGGTGGATGTTCCTGCTGATCCTGCCGATCGCGCTGGTGGCCACGTACATCGGGTACCTGCGCATCGAGAACGTCGGTGAACCCAAGCGGGTGCCGATCGACGTGTTCTCGGTGGTGCTGTCGGCGCTGGGCTTCGGCGGCCTGCTCTACGGTCTGAGCCAGATCGGTGGCGGCGCCGAGGGCGGCACCGACGGTGGCGCGCAGCCGTCGCCGATGCCGATGTGGATCGCGCTGGGCGTCGGCCTGGTGTCGCTGGTCGTGTTCGTGCTGCGCCAGATTCGGTTGCAACGGGAGGACCGCGCGCTGCTGGACCTGCGCACCTTCAAGTCGATGAACTTCAGCGTCTCGATCGGCATGATCATGATCAGCATGGGGACGCTGTTCGGCACCGTCATCCTGCTGCCGATCTACACCCAGAAGGTGCTCGAACTCAGTCCGCTGTTCACTGGCTTGCTGTTGCTGCCGGGCGGGCTGGTGATGGGCCTGATGGGGCCGATCGTCGGACGCATCTTCGACCGCTTCGGTCCCCGGGTGCTGCTGGTTCCCGGTGCGCTCATCATGACCGTCATCATGGTGCTTCTGACCTTTGTGGGCGAAGACACCTCGCCGTACTCGCTGCTGGCCGGGCACATGCTGCTCAGCGCCGGACTGGCCGCGCTGATGACGCCGCTGTTCACCGCCGGGCTGGGTTCGGTTCGTCCCGACCTGGTCCCGCACGGCAGCGCCATCCTGGCCACCTCGCAGCAGGTCGCCGGTGCCGCCGGTACCGCCCTGTTCGTGACCGTGATGGCGATCCAGGTCGCCGCGTCCACAGCGGGCGGCGCCAGTGAGGCCACCGCCCTGACCGAGGGCGTGCGGGCGGCGTTCTTCGTCGGCATCATCACCTCGGTACTGGCCGTCATCGCCGCGTTCTTCGTGCGCAAGCCCGAGGAAGCGCCCGAGGGCGCCGGACACTAGGACCACAACGAGAAAAGCCGCGACGCCGAACAGCGTCGCGGCTTTTCTCGTCGTGGCTAGTGCTTGACCTGATCCCGGCGGAAGATCTTGCGGCCCAGCCAGGTGACCGGGTCGTACTTGCGGTCGACGACGCGTTCCTTCATCGGGATGATCGCGTTGTCGGTGATCTTGATGTGCTCGGGGCAGACCTCGGTGCAGCACTTGGTGATGTTGCAGTAGCCCAGACCCTGCTCGGCCTGCGCGAGTTCCTTGCGGTCGTCGCGCTCGTCCAGCGGGTGCATGTCCAGCTCGGCGGCCCGGATGAACATGCGCGGCCCGGAGAAGTCCGGCTTGTTCTCCTCATGGTCGCGCACCACGTGGCAGGTGTTCTGGCACAGGAAGCACTCGATGCACTTGCGGAACTCCTGCGAGCGCTCCACGTCGACCTGCTGCATCCGGTACTCGCCGGGCTCCAGATCGGACGGGGGCGCGAAGGCGGGCATCGCGCGCGCCTTGTCGTAGTTGTACGACACGTCGGTGACCAGGTCCCGGATCACCGGGAAGGTCCGCACCGGGGTGACGGTGATGGTCTCGTCGTCGCCGAACAGGTTCATCCGGGTCATGCACAGCAGCCGGGGACGGCCGTTGATCTCGGCCGAACACGAACCGCACTTGCCGGCCTTGCAGTTCCAGCGGACCGCCAGGTCCGGGGCCTGGGTGGCCTGCAGCCGGTGGATGACGTCCAGGACGACCTCACCCTCGTTGACCTCGACGGTGAAGTCGGTCAGTTCACCGCCCTCGTCGTCTCCGCGCCACACGCGGAAATGGCGCTGTGTGCTCATTCCTCGTCACCGTCCTTCGCCGAGCCGCTGACGGCGGCGTCGTAGCGTTCCAGTTCCTCGTTGGTCATGTACTTGGCCAGCTCCGAGCGCTCGAACAGCGCCAACAGCTCCTCGGGCATCGACGGCAGCGGCTGCCGCTTCAGCGCGACGTCGGGACCCGGCAGCGTGCACACCAGGTTCACCTTGCGCCAGGACGGATCCATGCCGGGCGCGTCCTCACGGGTGTGCCCGCCGCGCGACTCCGATCGCTCCAGCGCCGCCTTGGCGATGCACTCCGACACGATGACCATGTTGCGCAGGTCCAGCGCCAGGTGCCAGCCGGGGTTGTAGGCGCGGCCGCCGATGGCCTTGACGTTCTTGACCCGCTTCTTCAGGTCGTCCAGTTTGACCAGAGCCTCTTCCAGCTCCCCGGCCCGGCGGATGATGCCGACCAGGTCGTTCATCACCTGCTGCAGTTCGGCCTGCAACGCGTAGGGGTCCTCGGCGTCGTCGGGAAGCTCCGCCACCAGCACCGCCTCGGCGGCCGCCGCGACCGTCGCGGAGTCCGCATCGGACACCCGCGGGCGCTCGTCCAGCGCGTCGAGGTACTTCGACGCGTGCTCACCGGCGCGCTTGCCGAACACCAGCAGGTCGGACAGCGAGTTGCCGCCCAGCCGGTTGGAGCCGTGCATGCCGCCGGAGACCTCACCGGCCGCGAACAGACCCGCCACCTTGGACTGCTGGGTGTCGGGGTCGACCTCGACACCGCCCATCACGTAGTGACAGGTGGGACCGACCTCCATCGGCTCCTTGGTGATGTCCACATCGGCCAGTTCCTTGAACTGGTGGTGCATCGACGGCAGCCGCTTGATGATCTCCTCGGGCTTGAGCCGGGTCGACACGTCCAGGAAGACGCCGCCGCGCGGTGAACCGCGTCCGGCCTTGACCTCGGAGTTGATCGAACGGGCCACCTCGTCGCGGGGCAGCAGCTCCGGGGGCCTGCGGTTGTTCTCCTGGTCGTCGTACCAGCGGTCGGCCTCGGCCTCGTTGTCGGCGTACTGCGCCTTGAACACGTCCGGGATGTAGTCGAACATGAACCGCTTGCCGTCGCTGTTGCGAAGCACGCCGCCGTCGCCGCGCACCGACTCGGTGACCAGGATCCCCTTGACCGAGGGCGGCCACACCATTCCGGTGGGGTGGAACTGGACGAACTCCATGTTGACCAGTGAGCCACCGGCGCGCAGCGCCAGCGCGTGACCGTCTCCTGTGTACTCCCAGGAGTTGGAGGTGACCTTGAAGGACTTGCCGACGCCGCCGGTGGCCAGGATGACCGCGGGCGCCTCGAACAGCAGGAACTCGCCGTTGTCGCGGCGGTAGCCGAAGGCGCCCGCGACCCGGTCGCCGTCCAGCATCAGCTCGGTGATGGTGGTCTCGGCGAAGACCTGGAGTTTGGCCTCGTAGCTGCCGGAGTTCTTCTTGTCGTCCTGTTGCAGTGAGACGATCTTCTGCTGCAGGGTGCGGATCAGCTCCAGACCGGTGCGGTCACCCACGTGCGCCAGCCGCGGGTACTCGTGCCCGCCGAAGTTGCGCTGCGAGATCTTGCCGTCCTTGGTGCGGTCGAACAGGGCACCGTAGGTCTCCAGCTCCCAGATGCGCTGCGGCGCCTCCTTGGCGTGCAGTTCGGCCATCCGGAAGTGGTTGAGGAACTTCCCGCCCCGCATGGTGTCGCGGAAGTGGACCTTCCAGTTGTCCTTGGAGTTGACGTTGCCCATCGCGGCGGCCGCGCCGCCCTCGGCCATGACGGTGTGGGCCTTGCCGAACAGGGACTTGGAGATGATGGCGGTCTTCTTACCCGCCAGCCGGGACTCGATCGCGGCCCGCAGACCGGCGCCACCGGCGCCGATGACGAGGACGTCGAAGGAGTGGCGTTGAATTTCAGACACTGTTTTCTCCCACTCCCTAGATGATGGTCAGATCGGTGAAGACGCCCGCGGAAACCATCCACACGTAGGCGTCGGCGATCACCACGGAGAACATGGAGACCCAGGCCCAGAACTGATGGCGTTTGTTGAGTTTGGACACTTGCGTCCACAGCCAGTACCGGATCGGGTGCTTGGAGAAGTGGGTCAGCCTGCCGCCGACGATGTTGCGGCACGAGTGGCAGCCGAGGGTGTACGCCCAGATGGCGATCGCGTTGAGTACCAGGATCACGGTGCCGACACCGACGCGGAAGTCACCGGCCTGGTCGAAGAAGGCGATGCCCGCGTCGTAGGTCAGCACCGCGCCCACCAGGACCGCCGCGTAGAAGAAGTAGCGGTGCACGTTCTGGAAGATCAGCGGGAACCGGGTCTCGCCGGTGTACTTCTTGTGTCCATCAGGGACGGCGCATGCGGGCGGCGACACCCAGAACGACCGGTAGTAGGACTTGCGGTAGTAGTAGCAGGTGGCGCGGAAACCGCCGGGCAGGATCAGGATGATCATCGCCGGGCTCACCCAGGACGGCAGCGCCGACAGATCGAACGGCTGGCCCAGGAAGTGGCTGGAACCCTCGGTACACGTCGTGGCCAGACACGGCGAATAGAACGGTGCCAGGTAGCTCTGTTCCGGAGACCAGTAATAACCGTCGACGAAAAGTCGGACGGTCGCGTAGATGAGAAAACCGGCGAGTCCCAGAAACGTCAGCAGTGGCGTCAGCCACCAGTTGTCGGTTCGCAAATGGCGTTTCGAGATCGCGGCCCGGGCCTTGCCCGGGGTCTCGATTGTGGATGTCATCCTTGGTGCGCTCCCTCGCGCGGCATTGGGGAGTCCCATACCCGCGCTTTCCAAGGTGGTCGATGGGCCGACCGGTTTTCGGGCACGCGCGTATCGGGCTCGCATGGTTACTGCGGCCCGCAGAATATATCCCTCCGCCGAACGGTCGAGTTCGCCCTGCCGTCAAGCCCGTCCAGCATGCCACTTAGGGCAGCCTAAGAGTTCCCCGGAATGATCGACCTCACTTGCGCTTGATCGCTCCCGCGCCTAGCCTGTGGCGAATCTCCGCTTTGTGGGGCGTGTTGGCTGCGGTGTCAGGAGTTTTCTGATTAACTCACGCTGCACGGACGTTTGCTGCTGGGAAGACGGTGTGAACCGGCACGTTTCCACCGGTAGGGCCCTACCCGGCGAGTCCATTAAGAACTAGATATCGAGGAGACGTGACGGTGCGTAAATCACGCGTCATCGCCGCGGCTACCGCTCTCGTCGTGGCCGGTTTGGGCCTGACGGCATGCAGCAGCGGTGGCGGCGGAAGTGCCGAGTCCGGCGAACTGCGCCTGGGCATCGACGAACCCAAGAGCTTGATACCGGCGAACACGACGGAGTCCGAGGGCGCCGCCGTATTGGAGCGTCTCTACGTCGGTCTCTACACCTACAACCCGGACGGATCACTCAAGCCGGTCATCGCCGAGAGCGAGCCGCAGTCCAAGGACTCCAAGACCTGGACCATCAAGATCCAGGAGGGCTGGGAGTTCCAGAACGGCGAGAAGATCACCGCCGACACCTTCGTGAAGTCGTGGAACTTCGCCGCCTACGGCGCCAACGCCAACACCGGCGCCGGTTTCTTCTCCAAGATCGCGGGCTTCGAGGACGTTCAGGGTGAGAAGCCCAAGTCCAAGGAGATGTCCGGCCTCAAGGCCAAGGACGACACCACCCTCGAGGTCACGCTGACCAACGAGTTCGTGGGTTTCCCTGTGACACTGGGCTACCAGGTGTTCGCGCCGGTCGCCGACGCGTGCCTTGAGGACATCAAGGCCTGCAACGACAAGCCGATCGGCAATGGACCGTACGAGATGGACGGTAAGTGGAAGCACAAGGAGTCCATCACCGTCAAGCAGTGGAAGGCCTTCAAGGGCGAGAAGCCCAACATCAAGAAGACCTTCTTCAAGATCTACACCGGTGACTCCACCGCCTACCCGGACTTCGAGGCCGGGAAGATCGACATCTCGGGCATCCCGTCGGAGAAGTACGAAGAGGCCAAACAGGAGTACGGCGACGACATCATCCAGGAGAAGACCGCCAACACCTGGGGCATGGCCTTCCCGTCCAACGACAAGAACTACAAGGACCCCGACGTCCGCAAGGCGTTCTCGATGGCGATCGACCGCGACGCCTACATCAAGGGCACCTTCCAGGGCCGCTACGAGACCGCCAACTCGTGGACCCCGCCGATCATCCCGGGCTACAAGGCCGACACCTGCGGCGACACCTGCGTCTTCAACAAGAAGGAGGCCAAGAAGCTGTTGGACTCCACCGACTTCCCGCAGGACGAGAAGGTGGTGCTGTGGACGACGCCGGGACCGGGTGAGGACTACACCAAGAAACTCGGCGACATGATCAAGGACAACCTGGGACTCGAGTACGAACTGGAGTCGCTGGAGTGGGCCGACTTCCTGCAGAAGCGGACCGACCACGAGATCACCGGTCCGTACCTGAGCGGCTGGGTTCCCGACTACCCGCTCAACGAGGACTACCTGGCGCCGCTGTACGGCAACGGTCCCGAGAACAACTTCGGTTACTACAACAAGGACTTCGAGGCGGCCCTGCAGGCGGGCGACACCGCCAAGGACCTCGACGCCGCGGAACTGAAGTACCAGGAGGCCGAGGAGATGCTGGCGGACGACCCGCCACTGGCTCCGATCTGGATCGAGTCGACCGCCACACTGCTGGGCGACCGGGTCGACACCAAGACGTACAAGCGCAACCCGATCCTGGGCGGCTTCGACATCTACAAGCTGAAGCTGACCGAATAGTCCATCGTGCTCCGCCTGGTTCACGTCCCTCGTGGACAGGACCAGGCGGAGCCCCATTTAACGTGAAACGGGAGGCCCCCACATGGGGCGCTACGTGATTCGCCGCCTGTTGCAGGCGGTGCTGACCTTCGGCCTCGTGCTCTTCCTGCTGCATTACCTGCTGTCGCTGGCGATTCAGCTCAACGGCAACCCGGCCCGCACCTTCTTCGGCAACAAGTCCCCGTCCCCGGAACAGCTGGCCGCGGTGGAGAAGCGCTTCGGACTCGACGACGCCTGTCTGGATCAGTTGGGCAACCCCTGCCTGACGATGTTCGGCAAGCGGTTGGGCGACTGGGCCACCTTCGACTTCGGCACCGACTTCCAGGGCACCGAGGTGTCCTCGTTGATCGCGCAGGCGATCCCGCCGACGTTGACGCTGTTCGCGATCTCCACCGCCGTGTGGATCCTGTTCGGTGTCACCGCCGGGGTGCTGGCGGCGTTGCGGCGCGGGAAGTTCTTCGACCACCTGACCAAACTGGGCACCGTCGCGATGATCGCGGTGCCGACGTTCCTGCTGCTGGTGCTGACCCAGAAGGTCGTCGGTGTCTGGCTGGGCAACTGGGCCCGCGACACCTTCGGGCGGGACAGTTTCCTGGCGGTGATCTTCCAACCGTCCTACGACCCGTACCAGCCGTTCCTGTCGTTGTTGGTGCCCGGACTCGTGTTGGGGGCCTTCGGTATCGCGGGCATCACCCGGCTGTCGCGGACCAGCATGCTGGAGAACCTGCGCGCCGACTACGTGCGCACCGCCAAGGCCAAGGGGCTCAAGCCGACCCGGGTCGTCATCGCCCACACACTGCGCAACTCGCTGATCCCGGTGGTGACGCTGGTGGGCTTCACGCTCGCCGAGGCGCTGGGCGGGGCGGTCATCACCGAGGGCGTCTACAGCATCCCCGGCATGGGCGGGCTCGCCTGGCGGGCCACCCGGGAGAACGACCTTCCGGTCGTGATCGCGGTCGTCGCCATTCTGTCCATCTGCTACATGATCGTCACCTTGATCATCGACCTCATGTACGCCGTGCTCGACCCGAGGATCCGCTATGAGTGATGTGTCCGCGATCGAAGAGGCGGTGACCGAGACCCCCAAGGTCGCCAAGCCCGCGAGCCTGTTCGGCGACGCCGTGCGGGATCTGCGCAAGCGTCCCACCGTGATCCTGTCGGTGGTCATCATCGTCCCGATCCTGCTGATCGCGTTCTTCCCGTGGCTGTTCACCAGCGTCGACCCCGAGGTCTGCCGCATCGCCAAGGTCAAGGCGCCCCCGGAACCGGGTCACCCCTTCGGTTTCAGCCCGGACGGCTGTGACTACTACGCGCAGACCATCTACGGCGCCGGACCGTCCATAAAGCTGTCGCTGATGGTGGTGATCGGCACCCTGATCATCGGCGGTCTGGTCGGCATCCTCGCCGGTTACTACGGCGGCTGGCTGGACGCGGTCTTCTCCCGGGCCGTCGACACCTTCAACTCGATCCCGTTCCTGCTGGGCGCGCTGCTCATGCTGAGCATGTTCCGCAACGTCGAGATCCCGTTCGTCAGCGCCAACCTGGCCGCGATCCTGCCCGCCGTCATCACGCTGATCTTCTTCGGCTGGACCAGCACGATGCGGCTGATCCGCGCCAGCGTCATCGAGTCGCGCGGTCTGGACTACGTCCAGGCGGCGAAGTCGCTGGGCGCGTCCAACCGCCGGATCATGTTCCGCCACATCCTTCCCAACGCCGTCGCCCCGGTCATGTCGCTCATCCCGCTGAGCATCGCGGGCATGATCTCGGCCGAGGCGACACTGTCCTTTCTGGGCATCGGTGTCCGGCCCCCGGCCATCAGCTGGGGCATCATGATCTCCAAGGCCAGCGACATCTTCGTGACCAACCCGATGCTGCTGATCATCCCCAGCATCTTCCTCGTGGCGACGGTGCTGTCCTTCGTCCTGCTCGGCGACGCGATCCGCGACGCCCTCGACCCGAAGCTGCGTTAGGGAGGGCCCATGAGCACTGAGGAATCCACGTGGAGTGCCGACGCCGCCGGTGACTCGTTCGTGGCCGACCTCCCCGGCTACGACTCCGATGCCCCACTGTTGACGGTGGAACAGCTACAGGTGGAGTTCCACACTCGCGAGGGCATCGCCAAGGCCGTCAACGGTGTCGACTTCACCCTCGACGAGTGCCGCACGATGGCGATCGTCGGCGAGTCGGGCTCCGGCAAGAGTGTCACCTCGCAGGCCATCATGGGCATCCTCGACATCCCACCGGCCAAGGTGGCCGGTGGCCGGGTGTTGTTCCGAGGCGTGGACCTGTTGAAGCTCAAGCCAAAGGACATGCGCCGGGTGCGGGCCAACCACATCGCGATGGTGTTCCAGGACGCGCTGTCCGCTTTGAACCCGGTGTGGACGGTCGGCTACCAGCTCGGCGAACTGTTCCGTGTCCACAGAGGAACATCTCGCGCGGAGGCGAAACGCCGGGCGATCGAACTGCTCGACCTGGTGCGGATCCCGGCCGCGCGGCAGCGCGTCGACGAGTACCCGCACCAGTTCTCCGGCGGTATGCGGCAGCGCGTCATGATCGCGATGGCCCTGGCACTCGACCCCGAGATCCTGATCGCCGACGAACCCACGACCGCGCTGGACGTGACGGTGCAGGCCCAGATCATGCGGCTGCTGGGCGACATCCAGGCCGAACGGAACATGGGGCTGATCCTCATCACCCACGACCTGGGTGTGGTCGCCGACGTCGCCGACGACGTGACCGTCATGTACGCGGGCCGCGCGGTCGAGCAGGCCGGGATCGACGAGATCTTCGAAGCGCCGGCCCACCCGTATACGAAGGCGCTGTTGCGTTCGATTCCGCGCCTGGACGTCAAGGGACAGCGGCTGGAGGTCATCGCGGGTCTACCGCCGGTGCTGACGAACATCCCGCCCGGCTGCGCCTTCGCGCCGCGCTGCCACTACGCCCAGGACATGTGCACCCGGGCCGTCCCGCCGCTGGCGCCGGTGGATCCGGGCCGCACGGCCGCCTGCTACTTCGCCCAGGAGGTCAAGAACGATGTCTGATCCCGCAACCGTCGCCTCGGGCGGGGCACCGGTCCTGGAGGTCAAGGATCTGGTGAAGCACTTCCCGATCCGCACCGGGATCGTGTTCAAGAAGAAGGTCGGCGCGGTCAAGGCCGTCGACGGTGTCTCACTCTCGTTGGGGCGCGGCGAGACGCTGGGCGTGGTGGGGGAGTCGGGCTGCGGAAAGTCCACTCTGGCCAAAATGCTGGTCGGACTGGAGAAGCCCACCGGCGGATCGATCCGGATCCGCGGCGAGGACGTGGTCGGGCTGGGCCGCCAGGGTCTGCATCGGTTGCGGCGCAACGTGCAGATGGTGTTCCAGGACCCGTACACGTCGCTGAACCCGCGCATGACCGTCGGCGACATCATCGGCGAACCCTTCGTCATCCACCCCGACGTGGTACCCAAGACCGGCAGGCGCAAGGCCGTGCAGGACCTCTTGGACACCGTCGGCCTCAACCCGGACCACATCAACCGGTACCCGCACCAGTTCTCCGGTGGGCAGCGGCAGCGCATCGGCATCGCGCGGGCGTTGGCGTTGAAGCCGGAGATCCTCATCTGCGACGAGCCGGTGTCGGCGTTGGACGTGTCGATCCAGGGTCAGGTCATCAACCTGCTGGAAGAGCTTCAGGACGAGCTGGGTCTTTCCTATATCTTCATCGCCCACGACCTGAGCGTGGTGCGGCACATCGCCGAGCGCGTGGCCGTGATGTACCTGGGCAAGGTCGTCGAGCTGGGTACCGAGGACGAGATCTATGAGTCGCCGATGCACCCGTACACGCAGGCGTTGCTGTCGGCGGTTCCGGTGCCGGACCCCAAGGCGCGTGAACACAAGGCCGAGATCATCCTGGAGGGCGACGTGCCGTCCCCGGCGAACCCGCCCTCGGGCTGCCGGTTCCGCACCCGCTGCTTCAAAGCCCGTCAGGAATGGGCGAAAACGGTCACTGCCGAGCAGAAGGCCGAAACACCGCTGGTCGAACAGGTTCCCGACATATGCCGCGACGAACAGCCGCCGCTTCAGATCCGGCCCGGAGCAAATCACCCGAACGCCTGTCACTTCGCGGCGCCGCGAAACGTCCTGCATGACGCTTAATGTTCATTAAAATGGGTTGACAGTTCTGTCCGAAACGCTGAATTCAGCGTTTCAGACAAGCATCCATAAAGCGGTTGTGGCAAGTGAATATCCCAGCCACTACCTGTCCGTTTTGTGGGGATCTGGGATAGTATGACCGGCCCGATTCCTACTATTTGCCGGAGTTTCCACGAACGTGCGCCCAACTGTGGCCGAGTTGTTATGCGTCCGATGGCTTTTGGTGCCGCAGGTCACCGCTTGCCGAAGTACGGTCTTCCGCAGGCGCGCGAACTGTCTGGCAGATCACGTGGTGATGTTCACTGCGCGTCGAAAACTTCTGGCTATCCCCGAAAGCTTGGAAAGGTGCGGTAGGGCCCATGAGCGATGATGCGGCGAGCACTGGGGTCGATGTGGGCACGACACGGGCTCACGATCCCGGTGCGCCGATAGGCAACGTTCAGGTGGGCGAGGCAACGCTGACGATGAACGGCGACCCCGACCCGGACGAACCCAAAGAGATCATCGGCCGATCCCCCGGGCAACTGGCCTGGCAGCGGCTGAAGCGCGACAAGACCGCGATGACCGCCGGAATCATCGTGGCACTTATGTTCATCGTCGCCTACGGGGCGCCGATCATCGAGATGATCTACGGCCACTCGCCGACCAAGAACAACCCGGACCTGCTGGACCTGGACTCCCGTCCGCTCGGACTGCTCAACGGCGTCAGCGGCGACCACTGGTTCGGCATCCAGCCCAACACCGGACGCGACGTGTTCATCCGGGTCGTCTACGGGCTGCGGACCTCGCTGACCATCGCGATCATCGCCACCATCGTGACGATCGCGCTGGGCGCGCTCGTCGGCGCCATCGCCGGGTTCTTCGGCCGCAAGGTCGACGCGGCCCTCGGCTGGATCACCGACGTCGCCATGGCGCTGCCGTTCCTGATCTTCGGTCTGGCCTTCATCCCGGTCGCCGGAACCACCATCGCGGGCGAGGGTGAGACCCCCGGCCCGATCCTGGTGGGCGGGCTGCTCATCTTCCTGTTCGTGTTCTTCGGCTGGATGGGAAGCGCCCGGCTGGTGCGAGGTCAGGTGATCTCGCTGCGGGAACGCGAGTTCGTGGAAGCCGCCCGCGCCGCCGGAGCCGGCAACGGGCACATCATCTTCAAACAGATCCTGCCCAACGTGTGGGCGCCGATCCTCGTGACCTTCTCGCTGATGGTGCCGCAGCTGGTGACCGCCGAGGCGGCACTGTCCTTCCTGGGTATCGGTATTCCCGAACCCACCCCGGACCTCGGCGTCGACCTGGGTGACGCGATCTCGGTCCTCGAGGGCGACGGGATGTGGTTCTACTTCGCCGTCGTCGGCGGAACCCTGTTCCTCATGGTGCTCGCCTTCAACCTGCTGGGGGACGCGGTGCGTGACGCGCTCGACCCGAAGTCCAGCCGGTAGTCCACCGTCCCAGTCCATACCAGGAGACAACAATGATTCGCTTCATCGTCCGGCGGTCGCTGCTGGCGGTGCTGACTCTGTTCACCATCAGCGTGATCACCTTCGCGTTGTTCTTCGCCCTGCCGTCCAACCCCGCACAACTGATGTGCGCCAAGGACTGTACGGCGGAACAGGTCAAGGCCACAGAGGAAGCCCTCGGCCTCGACCAGCCGCTCACCACCCAGTACGCCGAGTACATGGGCGGCATCTTCACCGGCCGCACCATGGGCGAGGGCCAGTTCGCCAAGGAGTGCGCGGCCCCGTGCTTCGGCTACTCCTTCTTCACCGACGAGTCGGTGTGGGGCCTCATCAAGGACGCCCTGCCGATCACGCTGTCCATCGCCATCGGCGCCTGGATAATCCAGACGTTGCTGGGGATCGTCATAGGCATCATCGCCGCCTTGCGGCGCGGCACCGTCATCGACAAACTGGCCGTCGGCTCCACCCTGGTCGGCGCCTCGATGCCGGTGTACCTGCTGGGCGCGTTGCTGCTCTTGGTCTTCGTGTACTCCACCGGGATATTCACCAGGCCAGCCAACGTCTACGAACCGTTGACGGAGAATCCGCTCGCCTGGTTCACGGCGCTCATCCTGCCGTGGCTGTCGCTGGCGCTCATCGGCTTCGCCGGTGAGGCCCGGATGATGCGAGCAACCATGCTGGAGACATTGTCCGAAGACTTCGTGCGAACCGCGCGGGCCAAGGGACTCAGCAAGTCGAAGGTGCACCGCAAACACGCGCTGCGCGCCTCCATCACCCCGGTGGTGACCATGTCGGGTATGAACCTCGGTTACCTGCTGGGCGGTGCCGCCATCACCGAGACCGTGTTCGGGCTCAGGGGACTGGGACTGCAGGCCGTCGACTCGGTGCGCATCCTGAACCTGCCCATCGTCATGGCCACCGTGCTGATCGCCTCGGTGTTCATCGTCGTCATGACGATGGTCGTCGACTTCCTGTACGCGGTCATCGACCCCCGAGTCCGGCTGAGCTAGCGGTTAAGGAGCCTCCCATGTCGAATGACACGAATCCCTATCTGAGCATTGAGGACTTGAAGGTCCACTTCAAGACCGAGGACGGCATCGTCAAGGCCGTCGACGGCGTCTCCTACACCGTCTCCGAGGGCGAGACCCTCGGTGTCGTCGGTGAGTCCGGCTCGGGCAAGAGCGTCACGGGCATGGCGTTGCTGGGACTGCACGATCCCAAGCGCGCCAACATCTCCGGCAAGATCTTCGTCGACGGCACCGACATCCTGTCGCTCAACGAGGAGAAGCAGCGCCGGATGCGCGGCCAGAAGGTCTCGATGATCTTCCAGGACGCGCTGACCGCGCTGCACCCGTACTACTCGATCGGCAAGCAGATCGTCGAGGCGTACCGGCTGCACCACGACGTGTCCAAGGCGACCGCCAAGAAGCGCGCCATCGAGATGCTCGACCGGGTCGGCATCCCGCAGCCCGACAAGCGGTTCTCGCAGTACCCGCACGAGTTCTCCGGCGGTATGCGGCAGCGGGCCATGATCGCGATGTCGCTGGTCAACAACCCGCGGCTGATCATCGCCGACGAGCCGACCACCGCGTTGGACGTCACCGTCCAGGGACAGATCCTGGACCTGCTGGCGGACCTGCAGAAGGAGTTCAACTCGGCGATCATCATGATCACCCACGACCTGGGGGTCATCAGCGACATCGCCGACCGGATCGTGGTCATGTACGGCGGCAAGGTCGTCGAGACCGGCACCGCCCTCAACGTCATGGCCCAGCCGCAGCACCCCTACACCTGGGGTCTGCTCAACTCGGTGCCCACCCTGAAGGGCGACGCCGGTGAGGACCTCAAGCCGATCCCCGGCAACCCGCCGAGCCTGCTCAACGTCCCGTCCGGATGCGCCTTCCACCCCCGCTGCGTGTACGCGCTCGGCCCGCAGACCGCCTGTGAGGTCGAGGTGCCGAAGCTGCTGGGGATCAGTGGCGAGCCCGAGCACGAGTCGGCCTGCCATCTGCCGGAGGCCACCCGGCGCAGAATCATGGAATCCGAGGTTCGGAAGGTGGAAGCGGTATGAGCGCGATGCAGAACCCCACGGTCGCCACGACCGACGCGAGTGGCTCCGCCCCGCTGATGGAGGTCTCCGGCCTGACCAAGCACTTCGAGGTGCGACGCGGGCTGCTGGCCTCCAAGGCCAAGGTACGCGCCGTCGACGACGTCAACTTCGTTGTCCACAAGGGTGAGTCGCTGGGCCTGGTCGGCGAGTCGGGTTGCGGCAAGACCACGACCGGTCGGATGCTGGTGCGGCTGCTGGAACCCACCGCGGGCAGCCTGCGGTTCGAGGGCCGCGACATCACCAAGCTCAAGGGCCAGGACCTGCGCAAACTGCGGCAGGACCTCCAGATCATCTTCCAGGACCCGTACGCGTCGCTGAACCCGCGCCACACCGTCGGCAAGATCATCGCGACGCCGCTGGTGGTCAACAACATCGAACCGCCCGGCGGCATCAAGGCCCGAGTGCGTGAGTTGATGGAGCTGGTGGGTCTCAACCCCGAGCACTACAACCGCTACCCGCACGAGTTCTCCGGCGGACAGCGGCAGCGCATCGGCATCGCCCGGTCGCTGGCGCTCAAGCCCAAGCTCGTCATCGCCGACGAACCGGTCTCCGCCCTGGACGTGTCGATTCAGGCGCAGGTCATCAACCTGCTGCGCGAACTCCAGCGCGAACTCGACCTGTCGTTCGTGTTCATCGCCCACGACCTGAGCGTGGTGCGGCACTTCTGTGACCGCATCGCCGTGATGTACCTGGGCAAGGTCGCCGAGATCGGCGACCGCCACCAGATCTACGACACCCCCTCGCACCCTTACACCAAGGCGTTGCTGTCGGCGGTTCCGGACGTGACCCGTCTGGGCGCCAAGGGTGAGACCCGAATGAAACTGACCGGCGACGTCCCGACCCCGTTGAACCCGCCCTCGGGTTGCCGGTTCCGGACCCGTTGCTGGAAGGCACAGGACATCTGTGCCACCACTGAGCCTCCGCTGCAGAAAGTAGGAACCGGAGCCGTCGCTGCCTGCCATTTCCCGGAGGTACACGGCCCGGAATCCACGAACTCCGGCACGGTGGAGGGCTCAATGGAATAAGCATGAGATCGCAATACGGCCGTTATCAGAACGTGCCTGCGATCTACATCTCGTTCATTACGATGAATCCAATTAGTTCGAGGTCGCTACCCCAGACGCCCGCGAGGCGATGGCTCCTCGACTGTCTGTATAGGAGTTCTCTATGAGAAAGTCACTGGCGACAGTCGGTGTACTCGCCTTGATGGTGAGCACCGTCGCCGCCTGTAGCTCGAATGAAGGCGGGAAGGACGAAGGCACCAAGGACTTCGAGGTCAAGCCCGCTGTCATCAGCAAGGATGCCAAGGATTCCGAGGGTCCGGCCAGCGAGGTCAAGGGTGCCCAGACAGGCGGGGAGGCCACCTATCTGGCCCCCACGACCTTCGACCACCTTGACCCTCGTCAGACCTACTACGTCAACACCCTTGAGATCGGCCGCCTGTTCTCCCGTCAGCTGACCAGCTACCGGGTGATGGGCGAGGAGACCAAGGTCGTCGGCGACCTCGCCACCGGTCCCGGTAAGGACCTCGGCGACTGCAAGGCCTGGGAATACGAGCTCAAGGACGGCCTGAAGTACGAGGACGGTTCGCCGATCAAGGCCGACGACATCGCCTACGCGATCTCCTCGACCTTCGACAGCCGACTGCAGGACGGTCCCTCGTCCTACTTCCGTGGCTGGCTGAAGGGTGCCGAGAAGTACAAGGGCCCGTTCAAGGACAAGGGTTCCCGCGCTCCGGGCATCAAGGTCGACGGTGACAACAAGATCACCTTCGAGCTGAGCTCCCCGCACTGCGACCTGCCGTACATGGCGGCCATGAGCGTCACTTCTCCGCTGCCGGAGAAGAAGGAGGCCAAGAACCCGGCCGACTACGACTTCAAGCCGTTCTCCTCGGGCCCGTACAAGTTCGAGGGCAAGTGGAGCGAGAACAAGGGCGTCACCCTCGTCAAGAACGAGAACTGGGACCCCAAGACCGACCCGATCCGTCACCAGTACGTCGACACCTTCAAGGTGAACTTCGGTGACAACCACAAGGCCACCACTGACGCGCTGCGTGCCGACAAGGGCGCGGACGCCACGTCGATGACCGACACGGTCGACATCAACCAGGTCCCTGAGATCGTCAAGGACAAGGAACTGATGAAGCGGGTCGAGAACGTCCCGGGCATCTTCGTGTACTGGATGGGCATCAACAACATGAAGATCAAGGACCCCGACGTCCGCAAGGCGCTGGCGTACGCGGTCGACAAGGAGGCCATCGTCAAGGCCACGGGTGGATCGAGCCAGGCCACGCCCGCCTCGACGACCCTGAGCCCGACCGTCGCCGGTTACGAAGACCAGATGGACATGTACAAGGGTCCGAAGGGCGACAAGAAGAAGGCCAAGGAGCTGCTCAAGGGCAAGGACGTCAAGTCGCTGACGTACGCCTACCGTGCCAGCCCCGCCAACAAGAAGATCGCCTCCTCGCTGCAGGACCAGCTCAAAGAGGTCGGCATCGAGCTGAAGATCAAGGAGCTGAGCGAGACCGAGGCTCCGTCGATCCTGAGCGACCCGCAGGAGAACAAGTACGACCTGTACATGAAGAACTGGGGTGCTGACTGGCCCACCGGTTACAGCGTGCTGCAGCCGATCTACGACGGCCGCACCATCACTGACGACCCGGGCAACGTCAACAACATCTGGTTCGACGAAAAAGAGGTCAACGACCAGATCGACAAGGTCATGAACATGACCGACCCCGAGGAGCAGAACAAGGCCTACATGGATCTCGACAAGAAGATCCTGGAGGAGTACATGCCGATGGTCCCGCTGTACTACAGCAAGACCTTCGCGATGCACGGTTCCAAGGTGGGCGGTCTCTACTCGACCAACACCACTGGTACCACCTCGTTCACCGACGTCTTCGTCAAGTCGTAAGTCGTCCAGCTCAACCCGAGCTCCCCGTGGCCTGCGCCACGGGGAGCTCTTTATGTCCCCACCCGCGACTACCGTTGCCCCATGACCGACACCCTGCCGCCCAACCGGGTCGTATTCGTCCACGCCCACCCCGACGACGAGACGATCGGCACCGGCGCCACCATGGCCTACTACGCCGCCGACCCCGACACGCACGTCACCCTCGTGACCTGCACGCTCGGCGAGGAGGGCGAGATCCACGTCCCGGAACTGTCGCAGCTCGCCGCGGCCGAGGCCGACCAGCTGGGCGGCTGGCGGCTGCACGAATGGCACATGTCCTGTGACGCCCTGGGCGTGGCCGACCGGCGCATGCTCGGCGGTCCGGGCGCCTACCGCGACAGCGGCATGATGGACACCCCCGCCAACAAGCACCCGCGGGCGTTCTGGGGCGCCGACCTCACCGAGGCCGCGGCACACCTGGTCGCGATCCTGCGGGAACTGCGGCCGCAGGTGCTGGTCACCTACGACCCCAACGGTTTCTACGGCCACCCCGACCACATCCAGGCGCACCGGGTGAGCGTCAAGGCCGCCGAACTGGCCGCCGACGCCGACTTCCGTCCCGAACTGGGCGAGGCCCACAAGGTGTCCAAGTTCTACTGGACCACCGTCCCCAAGAGCGCCCTGGCCACCATGTTCGAGGAGTTCTCGCAGTCGGACGACAATCCCTTCGAGGGCGTGACGTCGGTCGACGACCTGCCCTTCGGCGTCGACGACTCCGAGGTGACCACCGTGATCCAGGGCAAGGGCTTCGGCGAGGCCAAACTCGCCTCGGTCCGGGCACACGCCACCCAGATCCCGCCCGACAACTGGCTGGCCGTCATGGCCGCCAAGGTCGGCGTGGACGCCACCACCACCGAGCACTACATCCTCGTCGACGGCAAGCGCGGCCCGGCCGACCCCGAGACCGGCTGGGAGACCGACCTTTTCGCCTGAGGCCGTCGGTGAAGGACCGGGCGTGCTCCCGGTGGGCCCCAAGCACTACGATCGCCCGGTGACCGACGACGAGGTGGCGGGACCGTCCCCGCTGGAGTATGTGGTGCGCGCGGCCGGTGCCGTCGTCGTGACCGCCGCGGCGGTCGTCTTCGCCGTCGTGGAGGCGTTCCTGGTGCCGTTCACCCTCGGCGGCGTCTACGTGCCGGTGGCGGCGGTGCTCGCCGTGGCCGTCAACCTGTCGCTGCCCCGGCTGGCGCTGTGGCTGGTGCGGCTGCGCAGCCTCGCGCTGCTGCCCAGCCTGACCTGGTTCGTGATCGTCATCCTCGGCACGGTTCCCACCTCGGCGGGCGATCTGGTCATCCACGACGCCTGGCCCGGTATGGCGCTGCTGCTCGGCGGCGCGGCCTCGGTGGCGATATCGGGTTACCGTATCGTCACCGGCCCCACCCGAGCCGCTATGAAATCGTGACCATCAGCGGCTTGCGTGGGCTTGCCCACATCCGGTAAACACTCGGCTAAGCAATCCGCCTCGAGAAGTCCGTGAGGAGCCCGAATGAAACGCTGGATCCCGGTCGCGATCGTTTCCGCGCTGATGTTGGCCGCCAACGTGATCGGCCGACTGGTCAGCCCCGAGGCGGTCGACTCGGTGACGGCGAACTACCAGTCGCTGGTGGGGGCGCTGGCGACCGGCGCGATGGCGTTGACCACGCTGGTGGCCGGGGCCTGGTGGAGCGTCAAGACGCCCATGCAGCGCACCGTGGCCGACGTGGGCCTGGGCGTGGTCGTGGGTACCTTCGCCGCGGTGTTCCTGGGCCCGCTGTGCGTGGGCGCCAACCCGTTCGCGTCCGGAGTCGGCCTGGTACTGGCCGAACTGCTGTTCTTCTTCGGTGTCGGGGTGGTGGCCGCCTTCGTCGGATTCATGATCGTCACGACCTTCGGCGTCGACTACCGCAGCAAGAACCTCAAGCGCGTCGAACAGCACTACGGCCGTGGCCGCCGTTAGGTGAGACGGCCTACAGATTAGGCTGATTGCTCGGCACAACCGTGGCCGTAACTTGGCAAAACTTTGGAAGGACGACTCGTGACCTACATCATCGCCGAGCCGTGCGTGGATTTGCTCGACAAGGCGTGCATTGAGGAATGCCCCGTCGACTGCATCTATGAGGGCAACCGGATGCTCTACATCCACCCGGACGAGTGTGTTGACTGTGGAGCGTGCGAGCCGGTTTGCCCTGTCGAGGCGATCTTCTACGAGGACGACGTGCCGGAGGAGTGGAGCGACTACACCGGCGCCAACTACGAGTTCTTCGAGGAGCTGGGCTCGCCCGGCGGCGCCTCCAAGGTTGGCAAGATCGAGAAGGACGCCACCTTCGTCGCCTCCCGGCCCGCCAAGTCGGAATGAAGTCGCTGCCGCCGTTCCCCTGGGACCGGCTGGCGCCGTTCGCCGACAAGGCCCGTGCCCACCCCGGCGGCGCCGTGAACCTGTCCATGGGCACTCCCGTGGACCCGGTGCCCGAACTGATCCGCGACGCCCTCACCGGCGCGGCCGACACCCCCGGCTACCCGCTCACCGCGGGCACCGAAGCGCTGCGGGGTGCGATCGGCGACTGGGTCCGTGAGCATTGCGGCGCCCGCGCCGAGTTCCGGGTGCTGCCGACCATCGGCAGCAAGGAACTCGTCGCGGGCCTGCCGGGACTGCTCGGACTGGGCGGCGGCAGTACCGTGGCGATCCCGAAACTGGCCTATCCGACCTACGAGATCGGGGCCCGGCTGGCCGGGGCCCGGTGCGTGCGGGTCGACGAACCCGGTTTCGGCGCCGAGACGCGGCTGCGGCTGCTGTGGGTCAACTACCCGTCCAACCCGACCGGCGAGGTGCTGTCGGCGGCCCGGCTGCGCAAGATCGTCGGCTGGGCCCGCTCGCGCGGCATCACCGTCGTCTCGGACGAGTGCTACCTGACGCTGGGCTGGGACAAGCAGCCGGTGTCGATCCTGCACCCGGACGTGTGCGGCGACGACACCTCGAACCTGCTGGCCGTGCACTCGCTGTCCAAACGCTCCAACCTGGCCGGATACCGGGCCGGTTTCGTGGCCGGCGACCCGGAACTCGTCGACGGCCTGCTGCAACTGCGCAAGCACGCCGGAATGATCGTGCCCGCCCCGGTGCAGGCGGCGATGACGGCGGCCCTGACCGACGAGACCCACGCGACCGAACAGCGCGAGCGCTACCGCCGTCGTCGCGAGTCACTGCGGGAAGCCTTCACCGCGGCCGGTTTCCGCATCGACCACTCCCACGCGGGCCTGTACCTGTGGGCCACCCGCGGCGAGGACTGCTGGGAGACGGTGGCCGCGCTGGCGAAGCTGGGCATCGTGGTGGCGCCGGGCGAGTTCTACGGCCCCTCGGGCGGCGAACACGTCCGCATCGCGCTGACCGCCTCCGACGCGGGCGTCGAGGCGGCCTGCGCGCGCCTTGCCGAACTGACCTAGTTCTTGTGCAGCGCGGCGTTCAGGGAACCCCAGGAGCCGGTGCGCTGCTTGGCCTCCAGGACGCCGGTCACCGAGTTCTGCCAGAACATCAGATTGTCCACACCCGACAGCTCGCGGGCCTTGACGATCTCTCCGTCCGGCAGCGTCACCTTCGAACCGGCGGTGACGTAGCAGCCCGCGGCCACGACGCAGTCGTCGCCCAGTGAGATCCCGATCCCGGCGTTGGCCCCCAGCAGGCACCGCTCGCCGATGGACACGACCTCCTTGCCGCCGCCCGACAGGGTGCCCATGATGGACGCTCCGCCGCCGATGTCGCTGCCGTCGCCGACGACGACGCCACCCGCGATCCGTCCCTCCACCATGGAGTTGCCCAGCGTTCCGGCGTTGAAGTTCACGAAACCCTCGTGCATGACCGTCGTGCCCTCGGCCAGGTGCGCGCCCAGCCGCACCCGGGATGCGTCGGCGATGCGCACCCCCGAGGGCATCACGTAGTCGGTCATGCGCGGGAACTTGTCCACCGACTCCACCCGCAGCCGGTGCCCCTTGCGGCGGGCGGTGAGGCGCACGGCGTCTAGGTTCTCGGCCGCGACCGGACCCAGGTCGGTCCAGGCGTTGTTGCTCAGCAGTCCGAAGATGCCGTCCAGGTTGGCCTGGTGCGGCCGGATGTGCCGGGTGGACAACAGGTGCAGCCGTAGATAGGCGTCGGCCGCGTCGGCGGGCGCCTGTTCCAGCGAGGCGACGCGGACCTCGATCGGCTTGATGTCGACGCCCCGGAGCTCGTCCCGCGAGGCGGCCAGTTCGCTCCCGGACTCCGGCTCGTCCAGCCCCAGCCGGTCGAACCAGGCGTCCAGCAGCACGCCCGAGGATGAATAGGTGGCCACGCCTGATCCCCAGGCACCGGTGGTGAGGTAACCGCTCATGCCAATACCGTAAAGGTCCGCGTATCGTGGCTGATCGTGGTGGTATTGACTGAAGCCCAACTCACCGACCCGGTCGCCCTGACCCGCGCCCTGGTCGACATCGAATCGGTCTCCGGCGACGAACGGGAGATCACCGACGCCATCGAGGCCGCGCTGCGGCACCGGGCGCACCTGACGGTGGAGCGGATCGGCAACGTCGTGTGCGCCCGCACCGAGTTCGGCCGCGGCCGTCGGGTGCTGCTGGCCGGGCACACCGACACGGTGCCGCTGCACGACAACTTCCCGTCCCGTACCGAGGGCGACATCATGTACGGCTGCGGGACCTCCGACATGAAGTCGGGCACCGCGATCGCGCTGCATCTGGCGGCGACCCTCACCGAACCCGCGCACGACCTGAGTTTCATCTTCTACGACTGCGAGGAGATCGAGAGCGACCGCAACGGGCTGGGGCTGCTGGCGAAGTCGCACGGCCACCTGCTCGAGGCCGACCTGGCGTTCCTGCTGGAGCCCAGCCACGGCGAGCTGGAGGCCGGGTGCCAGGGGACGATGCGCGCCGAGGTCCGCACCCACGGCAAACGCGCCCACGCGGCACGCGGCTGGCTGGGCGACAACGCCGTCCACAAGGCCGGGGACATCCTGGATCGGTTGCGCGCGTACGAGGCCCGGACCGTCGACATCGACGGCTGCGTGTACCGCGAGGGGCTCAACGCGGTGCGCATCCAGGGCGGGGTGGCGGGAAACGTCATCCCCGACGAATGCGTCGTGGAGGTCGCCTTCCGGTTCGCGCCCGACCGCAGCGAGGACCAGGCCCGGGCGCACGTGGCCGAGATCTTCGCCGGTTTCGACATCGACGTCACCGATTCCGCCCCGGCCGCGCCGCCGGGACTGTCGGCGCCCGCCGCCCGCGACTTCCTCGACACCCTGGGTCGGCCCCCGGTGGCGAAACTGGGCTGGACCGACGTGGCCCGGTTCTCGGCCCTGGGCATCCCGGCGGTGAACTACGGCCCCGGCGACCCCAACCTGGCGCACACCAAGGACGAGCACGTCTCGTGCGAGCGTATCGTCCAATGTGCTGATACTTTGCGGGATTATCTGACAGGAGAGTCGACATGATGCCGAACGCGAACCCGAACCCGAAGATCACCTCCGAGGCCCACCTGCTCGACTCGGTGCACCGCGGTGAGTGGAAGCAGCGGGACGCCTGGCGGGCGCTGCGCATCCTGTCGGAGTTCGTGGACGGCTTCGAGACGCTGTCGGATCTGGAGCCCGCGGTGTCGGTGTTCGGTTCGGCCCGGACCAAGCCCGGCAGCGAGGAGTACGTGCTGGGGGAGCAGCTGGGGGCCGCGCTGGCCAAGGCCAACTTCGGTGTGATCACCGGGGGTGGCCCCGGCATCATGGAGGCCGCGAACCGGGGTGCGCGCAGCGCCGGTGGTGTCTCCATCGGACTGGGAATCGAACTCCCCTTTGAACAGAAGCTCAACGACTACATCGACATCGGACTGGACTTCCGTTACTTCTTCGCCCGCAAGACGATGTTCGTGAAGTACTCGCAGGCGTTCTGTGTGCTGCCCGGCGGTTTCGGCACTTTGGACGAACTGTTCGAGGCGCTGACGCTGGTGCAGACGAAGAAGGTGACCCGGTTCCCGGTGGTGCTCATGGGAGTCAGCTACTGGCAGGGCCTCATCGACTGGCTGCGCGACCGGATGCTCGAGGGCGGCAAGATCGCCGAGCAGGACCTGGATCTGATGCTGCTGACCGATGACGTGGACGAGGCCGTCAGTCACATCGTGTCCGCGTGCGCCTATTTGAAGGAATGCGGAGACGAGACTCCGTAGATCACGACGGTCCCGGATGGTGGGACGCCTGTGGATACCGGAAGAACCACTTTGTCGGGTTGTGGGGATATCGCGGCCTTTGTCGGCCACGGTGGGTTATCGCTCGGTAGCGGCATATGTATAAATCTTCATTAATACATATCTGGTATTGCCGCTCGCCGATATGTCATTTATGTTGGCCGGGTAACCCCGGTGTGCGATTCATCTCGCCGCCACACCCCTTCAAAGGAGAACTTCTCGTGCAGAAGAAGACAAAGCGGCTGGCCGCGGTGGGCGCTGCCCTCGCGGCGGGCGCTCTCGCCGTCGGCGTCTCCCTCCCGGCACTAGCCGCCGACACTGACAAGAGCAACGGTCCTGAGGAAAAGGTCGTCGGTGGCGAGCCCGCCGAAGAAGGCGAATTCCCGTTCATGATGCGGCTGACGATCGGTGGCCAGGACGCCTGTGGCGCCTCGCTGATCCGTCCGGACGTCGCGCTGACCGCGGCGCACTGCACCGACGGCAGCGAGGGCTTCACCGTCAAGTACGGCACCAACAAGCTCGACGACCCTGAGATCAAGGAAATCAAGGTCACCGAGGTCACCCAGAACCCCGACTTCGGCAAGCCGATCGAGATGGCCGGTGACTGGTCGGTCCTGAAGCTCGAGGCTCCGGCCGAGGGCGTCGAGCCGGTCAAGCTGGCCGAGGACGACAGCGTCGACCTGGAAGAGCAGACCATCATGGGATGGGGCGCCACCTCCGAGGGCGGCGAGCAGTCCAACGAGCTGCTGAAGGCCAAGGTTCCGGGCGTCGACGACGAGAAGTGCAAGGAAGCCTACGGCGAGTCGCTCGACCCCGACTCGATGCTGTGTGCCGGTCTTGACGAGGGCGGCATCGACACCTGCCAGGGCGACTCCGGTGGCCCGATGGGCGTCGTCGCTGAGGACGGCACCTTCACCCAGACCGGCATCGTCAGCTGGGGCGAGGGCTGCGCGCAGCCCAAGAAGTTCGGCGTTTACGCCCAGGTGAGCACCCTGGCCGCCGACATCAACGCCGCGGCCGACGCGTTCGGTGGCGGGGAAGAAGGCTAAGCCACCAGGCGAAGCTTTATCCCATTAGGATTCGAAGCCGCCGCGAGCCGAAAGGTTCGCGGCGGTTTTTCGTTGCGCCCGTTGTGTTCCGTAAAGTCTGAAGACTCTGAATAACTGGCCGAACGTAGCGCGTACTTAGTATTGCTTTACTTACATCTTTCGATTAAGTTGTCCTTTGTAACGAGACGCGTGAGCCCCTTCACGCGCACCCCTAAAGGAGAACTCTCGTGCGCAAGAAAACCAGAGCCCTCATAGCCGCGAGCGCCGTGCTCGCGGCCGGAACCTTCGCCATCGTCGCGACCACGCTCCCGGCACAGGCCGACGACGGACCGTCCTACGGCGAGGACAAAGGCGACATCAGCACCAAGGTCGTCGGTGGCGAGGATGCCCCCGAAGGCGCCTACCCGTGGATGGTCCGGCTGTCCATGGGCTGTGGCGGCTCCATGATCACCGACCAGGTCGTCCTGACCGCCGCCCACTGCGTCGACGGCACCGGAGAGGACACGAGCGTCACCGCCTACTACGGCGCCAACGACCTCAACAGCCCCGACATCCAGGAACGCACCTCCGCCTACATTCACCAGTCCGAGACCTACGCCTCCGACGGCCGTGGCGACTGGGCCCTGATCAAGCTGTCCGAACCGATCGCCGACGCGAAGACCATCAAGCTCGCGACCGACGGCACCAGCGACGAGGGCCCGAACTTCCAGCTGATGGGCTGGGGCGCCACCTCCGAGGGCGGCCCGCAGGCCGACTACCTCCAGCACGCCGAAGCACCTTATGTGGACGACGCGACCTGTCAGGGCGCCTACTCCAACCTGGACGCCGAAGGCGAGATCTGCTCCGGCCTCATGGACGAGGGCGGCATCGACACCTGCCAGGGCGACTCCGGTGGCCCGATGGTCAACATGGCGGGCGAAGAGCCCGTCCAGGTGGGCATCGTCAGCTGGGGCGAGGGCTGCGCCCGTCCGGGCAAGCCCGGCGTCTACGCCCAGGTGAGCTTCTGGAACGCCGACATCAACGCCGCTCTGGGAACCCTGCCCTAGGTTCCACCCGCCCGACCCTTCCTTTCGGATCCGGCCGCCGCACTTTCCTTGGTGCGGCGGCCTTTTCGTATATGCACCCGCGTATGCGCCGTCATGTGCGCCGCCGTTCCTACAGTTCCGGCATCGACCACGCCATCGGGCGCGATTGGAGACGGACATGAGCCAGGCGCGTGAACAGGATCGGTGGACCCCACCGGAATCGCCCTACGTCTCGGAAGGCCGGGACCTCGCCTTCGACCACGGCGACGTCCGGCAGCTGGCCCGGGCGATGCGCACCGACGCGACCGCCTTCGGCGGCGACATCGGCAAGGCGCGCGCGATGTTGTTCGGCGACATGGGTTTCGACACCGCGCCGACCTTCGGCGTCGACCCCCGCAACCCGCGGGCGGCGCAGATGATGAAGTTCCACAATGCTGCGTTCGAGCGCGCCGTCGGGGCCGCCGACGACCATGTCGCGGTGGGCGAGGCCGTCGGCGGGGCGATCGGTTTGGCCGGGGCGGCGCTGTCCGCGGCCGACGAGACCGCCGCCGAAGCGCTCGACTCCGTCGGCGGGCTGCTGCGGGACGGCCTGAACCTGTTCACGGGCGACTCCGAGGGGGACTAGCGGGATGAACAAGGACGACACCGCGGGCGGCGGAGGCGGCTTCGACAACTGCACCGTCGAGCAGATCCGGGAGATGATCGGCAAGGACAACCCGGAATCGATGCGGCACCAGGCGAACTTCTGGCAGAGCATCGCCGACCGGCACGACAACGAGGCCGAACGGCTGCACGGCCACATCCGGCACATCGAGGACAACTGGACCGCCGAGACCGCCACCGCGGCGGCGACGGCACTCGGGTCCCGCAAACAGAACTTCGCCGAGGCGGCGCGGGTCATGAGGAACAACGCCGCCGCCTGGGACTCGATGGCCGACTACGTGACGATCACGCAGATCAATGTGGACAACATCCACGACCGCTGGCTCGCGGCGCGCGAGATCGCGCTGGCCGCCCACGCGAAGAAGGTCGACGCCCACTCCGACGGCGACGGCCCCGATCCGGGCGAGGCACCCGCGGAAGCCGAACTGCGGCAACCCTTCGACGAGGAGGCGCGCCAGGAGATCTCGAGCATGATGGACGTCTGCGAGATCGCCTTCGCCGGTATGGAGATGCCGCCCGAACCCACGCCCGCCCCCACGGTCACCGACCTCAGTGGTGAGCGCGACGGCGGTGGCACGGACCCCGGGCCGGATCCCGGCCCCGGAACCGACACCGACTCCGATCCGAGCCCCAGTCCGGAACCCGAGCCCGAGCCGAACCCCGAGCCCGGACCTGGGCCTGGCCCCGGGCCTGACCCCGGACCCGGTCCTGGACCGGGCCCTGGACCTGGACCTGATCCTCACCCGGAACCCGAGCCCGACCCCGATGACGACGAGGACGACGACGGACCGATCCTGACCGGCCCCAGCCCAGGACCCGCGCCGACACCCGTCCCCGGTCCCGGCCCCGGCCCCGGCGGCCCACCCACACCGACCCCGGCTCCGCCGCTGCCGACACCGCTGCCACCGGCACCGCCGCGCGTCCCGATGCCCAAACCGCCGTTGCCCCCGTCCGGAGGTGGCGGACCCCGGATGCCGGGCCGCACCGTACCGCCGGTCATCGGTCAGCGCTCCGGCAAGACCGGCAACCTGCCCAAGTCCACGGCTCCGCGCACCGTCAACGGCCTGAACCGGCCGGTCATCGGCGGCCGTCCCGGCGCTCGAAACCGCGTGCCCACGACCCGCCGCTCCGGCATCGGCGAGGACGGCGTCTTCGGCCGCCGCGCCAGCGCCGCCAAACCGGGCCAGCCGGGCGTGCGCATAGCCCGTCCCAAGTCCGGCGGCGAGGCGCTGAACCGGGCCGTGATCCGCGGCGCCAAGGGCGCACCGGGCCTGCCGCCCCGGACCGGACGCAAGCGCGACGAGGACGACGAAAAGCCGGTGTACGGCGACGGGCCGCTGGTGGAGTTCTGGAGCGTCGAGGGCACCACCCGCGGCGTCATCACCAACGGCTACACCGGCGCCGAACCCGTGCACGATCCCGGCCCGGTCGTCCCGCTGACCGGCGAGCCGAAACCGCCGCCGGTGCACGACCCCGGACCGGCCGTCGTCACCTCACGCGACCCCGATCCCGACGACCACCCGCACGATCCGGGCCCGGTGGCCTTCGGCGCCCGCCGCCGACCCGACCCGGATTGGTTCTGAGACCACTCTCGGCACCCCTCACCGTGCCGGGGTTCGCGACGACCTGCCCGTCCGCGAACCCCGGCACGAGTGTGTTGTCGACAACGGACAGTGACTGGTGGATCGACGCTGTGCCCAATCACTCCACAGATTTCCTACAAAAGGGATCATCGGCGGATAACCGGGCTCGGGGCATCCGTCCGCACCACCACGCCAACACCGCGAGTGCCGCGATGCCCACCAGGAATGCCTGCTGCGAGACGACCGGGTAAAGACTGGAAGGCATACCGGTCGTTACCAAGACCGATCGTCCACAGGTGATCTCGGCCGTGCCCTTGAACCACGGCTCCAGCGAAACGCCACCGGAGGATCCGGGCACCTTCAGGATCCGGGGTTTGCCGTTGTTCGGGGTGATTTCGCAGGTCGTGTAGGTTCCGGGCGTGTGTCCACCGGCGACGTAGGCCGTGGATCCGTCCCAGTGGAACGGCCGCTCGGCCGAAGCCGGAGAGCCCGCGAACCGGGCATATCCGGTGACCGCGAGGGCGGCGAGCAACACCAACACCGCCAGCGGCAGCAGCACTCGCCGGGACAGTCGGCGCCAACGGTTCAGCGTCGGCGTGGCGGATCGCGTTTCGGTCATAACGGGACGTTCAGTGCCAATCATCGGATATCGCACAAGTACTACATGCCGGACTCATCGCACACGAAGCGAAGGCGATCTCCGGCCCAATGTGGCCGAATGCCACGCGTGCCGTTGCGGTTCCGTAACGAAATATCCCCTGTGGCACGAATCGGGGAGAGACGAAAGTCCCGAATTGGGTTAGCCTAGGCGCACCACTGATGGACTCCCTCACGGCGCTGGCGTGCCGTGCCATAACTTTCGTGGAGCGTTTTGACGATGAACGACTCGAACAACGAGACACCGACCTGCAACACCAATGTCAACGACTGCGCGCCTTACGAGGCCCCGGTCTACGGACCCCGTGCGACCCCGAGTCTGCACGCGGCGACGTTCGTGGAAATGGAGTCGGCGTCGATCTACTCGCTGGGTTACAACCTCGCGGGCCGTCTCGGTGACTACGACCGGAACGTGGAACTGATCAAAGGCCAGTTGACCAACAACACCGAGTACGACGCCGCGCAGGGTGAGGTCAACCCCATCGCGCGCGACAAGCGCTGGGTGCACGCGGTCAACGCCGCGAACTACCACACCGAGTCGATGAAGGGCAACGCCGAGCTGCTCAAGACCTTCCGCGACGGAATGGACCGCCTGTCCCGCCTGACCCGCATCATCGTCAACGAGGTCGGCGGCATCGACGCGCAGAACAAGATGACGCTCGAAGACCTGGAAGCCAAGACCGGTCTGAACAAGAACAACGCCACCACGGTGGACCACACCTATTCCCCGGGGTCGCCCACGTACAACACCGGCCCTGGTTCGAACCGGCCCAACATCTAATCGAGTCGGGAAGAGGAGGAGAGACATGAACGACTACCAATCCATGAACGTGGAAGACCTCCACGACATGGTGAGTGTCGACCATCTCGACACGATGAATCAGCAGGCCGACGGCTGGAAGCTGACCGCGTCGCTGTTCGACCAGCAGATCAAGGGCCTCAAGGCCGACCTCGAGACCGCCCGCAAGACCTGGAAGGGCGAGGCCGCCGACCGTTACTTCCTCGAGGTGCAGAACACCATCGCCTCGATGGAGAACGCTCAGCGGATCGCCAGTGGAAACGACGTCGCGTGGCGCAAGATCCACAAGGACGCCACCGAGACCCGCCGCCTGGTCGACATCGAGAACACCAAGTGGCAGTCCGCCAAGGGCGGCCTGGACCAGAAGAAGCAAGAGGACGCCGACAGCAAGGACCTGGGCGACCTCGGCCAGATCTTCGGCAAGGGCAACAACGTCACCGCCGAGGACTACAACGAGAAGCGCAAGCCCTTCGACGAGGCGGCCCGCGCGGCCGCCAACACGCACGGCCAGAACATGGAGGACACGTACCTCAAGGAGCTGTGGAACCCGAAGGACTTCAGCCAGTACGAGCCGGTGCCGGACCCGGGCGAGGCCCCGCCGTGGCCGGGCCTGGACTCCAGCTCCGGAGGCCGTAACCCCGGTGGTACCGACCCCGGTGGCTCCCGTCCGGTTCCGCCGCCGGAGCACCGCCCGGCGCCGGAGCTGCAGACGCCGCCTCCGCCGGTCGCGCCGCCCCCGGTGACCCCGCCGCCGGTCACGCCACCTCCGGTGACGCCGCCCCCCGTGGTGCCGCCGCCGATCGTGACGCCGCCGCCGGTGGCCAAGCCGCCGGTGCCGCCGCCAGTGGCCAAGCCGCCGATCACCACGCGGCCGCCGATCACGGCCAAGCCGACGCCGCCGCCGGTCACCAAACCGCCGGTGACGACGCGCCCGCCGATCACGGCCCGGCCGCCGATCACCACGCGGCCGCCGATCACGGCCAAGCCGCCGACGACCGTGGCGCCTCCCGCGCCGCGTCCGCCGGGACGCACCGTGCCGCCGGTCATCGGGCAGCGCGGACCCGTCGGTCCCGGACCGGGACCGAACGCCCGGACCATGACCGGCCCGAGCATCGCCAACGCGCAGCGTCCGAACCCGACGGTCCGGCCGCTGAGCCCGCCGGTGATCGGCCAGCGCACGATGACCGGACCGAACGTTCCGCCACCCACCACGGCCGGAACCCGCGCCAACCCGATGCTGAACCCGACCTCCCGGGTCGGACAGGCCGGAATGGACACCCGTGGCGTCTTCGGAACCCGGGCTTCCAAGATGGCCGGTCCGGCGAACCTCCCGGGCAACCAGGGCGCCGGAGTGCGGACCCCCATGGTCCGCACCGGAGCCGAAGGTCTGAGCCGCGGCGTCATCCTCGGCGCCAAGCAGCCGGGCGCACCGGCCGCGGTCGCCCCGACGGCGGGCGGCGCGCGCGGCACGGTTCGTCGGCGCGACGAGGAACGCACCGCGACCATCGAAAGCGACGGCCCGCTCGACGACCTGTTCAACGTCGACAAGACCGTGGTGCCCGGTGTGATCCGCGGCTACACCCCGGAAACGGACGCCGAGCACACCGCCGGACCGGCGGTCTTCGGTGAGCGTCCCGGGAAGTCCGTCAAGCGCAAGAAGAAGGACATCGACGACTCCTGGGACGACTGGTAGGCCGTTTTAGGACAGCGTGCGGCGTTGGGGTAACCGCTAAGGTGGTCTAGCCCCAACGCCGTTTCGCGTTTCACAAAGAGGAAGTTGGTAGCCCGATGCGCGTGCTTCGCGCTGTCGCCGCGCTCGCGGTCGCGTCCGGAACCGTCCTGGCCGTACCGGCCACCGCGCACGCGGACGACGTCCGAGCCCGGCAGTGGTATCTGACAACACTGGACCTGCTCGAGGCCCACAAGGAGGCCACCGGCGAGGGCGTGCGGATCGGTCTGGTGGACTCCGGCATCGACCCGTCGCACCCGGACCTCGAGGACGTGGTCGTCGAGGGCGAGGTGTTCGGCCAGCCCACGAACGAGCAGGGCGGCAACGGCACCGCCGACGCGGCGATCCTGGCAGGTCGCGGCCACGGTGAGAGCGACGGGGTCCTGGGCGTCGCGCCCGGGGCCGAGATCGTCTCCGCCGACATCGCCGGTGCGCGGCAGGACGGGCAGGGCGCGCTCGTCGCCGACGCCATCATGTTCCTCACCGAGAAGAAGGTCGACGTCATCGCCGTGGCGGTGTCGGCGCCAGCCGACGAGAAGCTGCGCGTCGTGGTGCAGAAGGCCGCCAAGAAGGGCATCCCGGTCGTGGTCGCCGCCAGCGACACCGGCGACTCCGCCCTCCCGTACGCGGGGATCGTCAACGCCGTCGGCTCCGACAAGGACGGCAAGCCGGCGGCCACCGACACCCCGGTTCCCGGCGAGGGCGACGCGGACACGATCGCCGCCCCGTCCCAGGACCTGCCGATGGCGCTGCCCGGCGGCGAGTACGGCACCGGCAGCGACACCTCGTTCGCCGCCCAGATCATCGCGGGCACCATGGCGCTGGTCAAGCAGAAGCAGCCCGAGCTCAAGGGCGAGGAGCTCATCACCGCCGTGCGGGACACCGCCTCCGGTAGGGGAAAGTTCGACGAGGAGCTCGGTTACGGCATCGTCAACCCGACCCAGGCGCTCAAGGCGGGCGCCACAACCTCGGGTGGCGCCGCCAGCGGTGGTGTCCTCGACGGCGGCAACACCACGCTGGCGCTCCTCATCGCCGTTCTCGGCGTCCTGGGCCTGGCGGCGCTGGTGCTGATCGTGCGGCTGCGCGACCGCTCCCACCGGCTCGCGCTGCTGGCCGCGCCCGCCGCGCCGGGAATGTCCCATACGGGAGCCATGCCGCGCATATCGACAGCACCTCCAGTCGCCTCCGGCGACACCGGCAACATGCCCCGGATTTCTGATACCGGAACCTTCCCGAGGGTCACGGACACGCCGCCGGGCGGCACTCCCACGCCACAAACGCCGCCTTACGGTCAAAACCGTCCCGGCCGGTAGGCAGCGGGTTTCCCCCGCTGGCTTTTGGTGCATCGTCCGCATACGATTAACCGCGACACACCCCCGTCCGACTGAAGGCACAGCGCCGCAGGCGACCAGACGCGCAGCCAGGAGGCCACACCCACATGACGATGGTGCAGCACCAAGCGCCGGCACGCGGCACCGCCGTCGTCGCCGAGAGACGGCGGCGTCCCGAGGAACCGGTGGCCTTCTCGGCCCGCAACAACGGCCGACTGGGCCCGTTCACGCTTCTGCACCTGTTCGCGATCGAGGCCGCCATCGGCGTCGGCGCCGGGGTGTACACGGCCAACATGGGCAAAACGATGCAGCAGGCGCTGCCGTGGTACATCGGCGGCGGCGTCGTCATCCTGCTGCTGTTGATTCCGACGTTCCTGCGCGGCGGTGGAGTCTGGCTGTACCAGGCGATCCCGATGCGCCGCAGGCTGGCGGGACGGCGGCGTCAGGCCGGGCTGTCCAAGGAGCCGCTGCACGGCATCGCCCCCGACCTGGGCATCGTCGGCATCGTCGAGCGCGACACCGACATCGGCATCGGCCACGACGAGGGCGGCTGGTTCGCGGCCCTGGCCATGGGCGGCGTCGACGGCGTCACCGAACCGGTCCCGCTGGACCGGCTGGCGCGGCTGTTCACCGAGTCCGGCGTGCCGGTCTCGGCCATCCAGGTCGTCGGGCACACGGTGCCGATCGGGCTGGTCGGACACGACGGCAGCCCCGCCTCCATGTCGTACCAGGAACTGCTGGGCGGACTGCCCGCCGTGGTGCACCACACCAGCTGGCTGGCGGTCCGGATGAACACCGAGGACGCGATGGACGCCGCCGCCGACCGCGGCGGTGACGTCGAGGGCGTCCACAAGGCGCTGGCCGTCACCGTCAGCCGGGTCGGCAAGCTGCTGCGCAACGCGGGCGTCGAGAACCGGGTCCTGGACGCCGACGGTCTGCGCGACACGCTGCGCGAGTCGCTGGGCCTGTCGCGCACCGACATCCCGGCCGGTCAGATCCGCTGCGGCGAATCCTGGTCGCAGTGGCAGGGCGACGGCCTCCAGCACGTCACCTACCGGGTGGTGCGCTTCCCGACCGACGAGGGGACGCTGCGCCACCTCATCGACGTGCTCGCCGCGGTCCCGGCCGTGTTCAACACCGCCTCGGTCATCCTGCGGCCCGGCGTCGTCGAGGCCCGTGACCCCGACGGCCGCCCCACCGGCCGCCGCGTCGAGGTCGAGTGCCTGATCCGCATCACCGGTGACGCCCAGACCTCAGCCGCCGGACAGGCGCGGGTGCGAGGCGCCGCCGAATCTTTGGGCGCCAAGCTGGAGCGGCTCGACGGTGAGCAGGGCCCCGCGACCTACGCCTCCGCCCCCACCGGGGGAGGGGCGCAATGACCCACCACAGTGGCGCCGCCGTCGCTTCGGCCCCGGCGCGATTCCACGATGCCCCGCGCTTCGCGGCCCCCGCCCTCACCCCGGTCGGCGAGCGGGCCCGAAGCCAGCAATGCGACGTCGAGGCCGCGGCCTCCGTCCGGACTACAGGAGGCGCGCGATGAGCCAGCAGGGCAACGACGAGCAGCGCGGCAACGGCGAGGAGCGCGACGAGAACGGCGAACCGCGCACCTCCTACCGAGGTTCGGCCCGGCCGCAGTCGCCGAGCGGCGACCAGCCGAAGCCACCGCCGCCCGGACCGTTCCCGCCCCGCGGGCCCCGGCCGCCCCAGTCGCCGTACCGCTCCAGCGCCGCGGTGCCGCCGCCGGGACAGCCGCCGCAGTCGCCGCCCGCCGCCGGGCAGCCGACCCAACCGAACCCGCAGGCGTCCGGCCAGGGGCCGACGCAGCAGTACCCGCAGGCCGGTCAGCGTCCCGCGACCCGTGGCTCGGCTTCGGTGCCGCCGCCTTCGCAGGGTCAGCAGCCGCCGCCGTCGGCGGGGCAGCCGCCCGCTTCGGGGCAGCGTTCGTCGACCTCGTACCGTTCCAGCGCTTCCGTGCCGCCACCCTCGCAGGGCCAGGCCCCGCCGCAGGCGCCATCGTCTCCTGGGCAGCGTTCGTCGACGTCCTACCGCTCCAGCGCTTCGGTGCCGCCGCCTTCGCAGGGTCAGCAGCCGCCGCCGTCGGCGGGGCAGCCGCCCGCTTCGGGGCAGCGTTCGTCGACCTCGTACCGCTCCAGTGCCTCGGTGCCGCCGCCCTCACAGGGTCAGCAGCCGTCCGCCGGACAGCCGCCCGCGAACCAGCCCACCAGCCCGCCGCCTCCGGCGGCGCAGCCGCAGCAGCCGCCCGCCGACACCCGCACGCCCTCGGCGAACGTCCCCGGCGCGCAGACGCGCAAGTTGGGCGGCGCCAAGCCCGCGACCCCACCGCCGCCTCCGCAGCGGCCGCAGGGCTCCGCCACCCCGACCTCACCCGCTGCGGCACCCAGCTCCCCGGCCGCGCCGCAGGCACCGCCGCCCGCCGCGCCGAGCTCTCCTGCGGCGTCACAGGCCCCGCCGACGACCGCGATCCCGACCTCGCCGCCCGCCGCGGCTCCGAGTTCCCCGGCGGCCGCACCGAGCTCCCCGGCGGCGTCGCAGGCGCCACCCCCACCGGCCGCACCGACCTCACCGCCGGTCGCGCCGAGCTCCCCGACCTCGGGCGCCCCGCAGTTCCCGCCACCACCGCCGTCGAGCCCGACCTCCGGCACCCCGCAGCCCCCGGCGCGGCCGGCACCGCCGCCCATGAGCGTGCCGCCCTCGACGCCGTCGGGCCCGCCGCAGTTCACCCCGGCCGCCAGCGCCGGCGAGGGTCCGACCGGGAAGATCCCCGGCGGCACCCCCGCGCTGCCGCCCACCGGCAACCGGGCCCCGATCTCCGGCCCGCCGTCCGGCCGTCCCGTGTCCGGCCCTCCGATCTCCGGGCCGCCCTCGGGCCGTCCGGTCTCCGGCCCGCCGATCTCGGGACCACCGATCTCCGGCAGCCCGTTCTCGGGTCCGCCGGTCTCCGGTGTCCCCATGTCGGGCAACCCGTTCTCCGGCCCACCCGTGTCCGGTTCACCGTTCTCCGGCGGCCCCATGGGGCGGCCGCTGTCGGGCGCCCCGACCTCGGGCACCGTGTACGGTCTGCCGTCCCTGGATGACGCCCCCACGGTCGTCCCCACCATCGGACGTCCCGTCGACCCGTTGCGTCCCAAGGGTTTCCACGCCAGCAGCAAGGCGCTGGAACTCATGGTGACCCCGGCGCCGCCCTCGGGGCTGGTGCTGGGCCGCGACGCCGAGCAGAAGCCCGTGGTGGCACCGCTGTTCCGCCCCGAGGCCGTCAAGGCGGCCGTCGTCGGCGGCGCCTTCGCCGCCCGGCTGGTCGTGTTCCGCGCCCTGGCCGTCGGCGCCCGGGTCGCGGTGTGCACCACCCGCCCGCAGGTGTGGGAAGGCTTGGGCCCCACGGCCACCGGCCGCGAGGACCGGCTCGCCGTGCTGCACGGCGACCGTCCCGTCACCGTGGACGCGAACCCGCACTCCCCGGCGCTGTACGTCTACGACGTCGGCGAACAGGGCACCTCCACGACGCCGATCCTGGGCCCGTGGCGCACCCAGCTGACCATCCTGCCCCGGCTCACCCTCTACGGCTCGCAGGCCGTCGAGGAGGCCCATCTGACGGTGCTGCAACGCATCAACCCCGACGAGGCCGCGGCCGCCCAGGCGGCGCTGCGCGTCAACGCCGAGACGGTGGGGCTGCTGCAGATGCTCTACGACGACATGTTCGCGATGCTGCGCGTCGGCGCCAAGGAGCGCTACGTGTGGGCCAACGCGACCTCGATCGAGAAGCAGATGTTCGGCGAACCCACCCGCGATCACTGACAACGACGACGAGGGGCCCGGCTCGAAAGAGCCGGGCCCCTCACGCGTGTCACGTCGCCGTCGGCGAACCTAGGCCGCGGCCCAGTTCTCCATGTACTTCTGCGCGACGGCCTTGGTGTAGCCCTTGACCTCCGACAGCGAGGCGGCGCCGTTGTACACCGACAGCCGGGTCTCGATGAAGGCGTTGTCCTGGTAGTAGACCAGCGTGTAGTCGACGGTCTTGCTGCCCTTGGCGGCCTTGCGGGTGTTCGAGTACGCCTTGGTGCCGACGCCGTCGACGGTTTCGATGAGCTGCTCGCCGCCGCCGGTCTCGGTGGCCTCCTCGGCGTTCAGCTCGGCCTCGTCCAGCGCGTCCTCATAGGCGTTCTTGGCTCCGGCGTCGCGCTTGAACACCTGCGTGTTCACCGCGACGCTGCCGCCCTCGCCGGGCTTGCCGAACGACGCCTCACAGAACTGCTCGGTCGAGTGCGCGTGCTTCTCGACCTCGTCCTTGGTGGCCTTGACGTCGGAGCCCCCGGTGATGTCCTTCATCGGCGCGGGGTCGAGCTTGTCGCACGGCTTGGACAGCGCGGCGTAGGTGAGCCCGTTCCCCTTGTCGTCGGCGCCGCTGCCGGCCAGGAACCAGATGCCGAACCCGATGCCGCCCAGGACGACCAGCGCCACGACCCCGGCCAGGATCCGCGACACCACCGAGGCCTTCTTGGCCCGTTTGCGGGTGCGGAACTTGGAGCGGTCGGCGGCGGTCACCGTCTCGGTGTCGAAGTACTCCGGGGCGTGGTCGCCGCGCGACTCCTTGGGCACATAACCGAGCTTGCTGATCATGTACGTGTTCTCGTCGCTGTCCCATTCGGGTGGGGCATCGCCGTACTGCGGCGCCGGTTGCTGCCGCTGCGGTTCGGGGGCCGGACGGTACCCGGGCGACGGAGCGGGACGACGGCCCGCGGTGGGCAGGTCCTCGGGGCCGCGTGGCGCGGGGGCGGAGTGGCGTCCGTATGGGTCGTCCGGCTGTGAATGACGGCCAGTCACGTCGAGTACCTTTCGTTTCTCCCTGCCAAGCGATACGGGACGGGGTTTCCCGCATCAGCCAATACCGCACATTATCCGCACCGGCCGCCCCGGCTTGTGCGCGGTGCGCCGGGGCGGCCGGTGGAATCAGGCTTTGGAGGCCGTCAGCAGGCTGTCGGCCACCGATTTCACCGCGTCCTCCGCGCCGGAGGACAGGTCCTCGGTCACGTCGAGCGAGATCTTGGCTTCGAGGTTGGCGTCCTGGATGACCAGGACGGTCATGCTGCCGGAGGTCCCGTAGTAGCAACTGGAGCCCTTGCCGAGCGTGCCCTGGTCCCAGGATCCGCTGAGGTCGGAGGTCTCGCAGCCGGACAGTCCGCTGGTGTCGGTCTTGTACATCGACTCGGCGCCGGCGACGTCGTCGTAGGTGTAGATGTACATGTTGAAGTAGCCGTAGGTGCTGGTCGCGTAGTCGCCGAGCGAGCCGCCGCTGCACGAGGCCGAGCCGTAGGACCCGTAGTCACTGGAGCTGGGCGTCGGTTCGGTCGAGAACGACGCGAGGGCCGTCACCGGCGACAGGTCGACGTCGCTGCACGGCGAGGACGGGATCTTGTACTTCGCGTTGTCGGCGTCGTCGCCGCTGCCGTCGGACGAGCCGAGGGCCACCGCGAAGATGACGATGCCGACCAGGAGCAGCAACACCACGACACCGGCGATGACGCCGCCGATGAGCAGACCGTTGTTGGACTTCTTGGGCGGCGCCGACGGCATGAACGTCGGTTGCGGGGCATACGCCGGGGGCGGGGGAGGAGTGGGCCCGTAGGAGGGTGGCCCGCTGTGCGGCGGGGGTGTCATCGGCGGTTGGCCGGGGGTCTCCAGTTCGTACTGGACCCCTTCGTACGGCGAGGATTCGTCCTCGTCCTTGGAACCCTGCGAATCCCCACCCTGTGACCCGGGGGCCGGTGTGAAAGGTGAATTCGGGTCGGGCGGGCCGAACGGCGAATTGAAGTCTCCGCCGGGCGGCTGGTACGGGCCCGTCATCGCGCCTTCTCCTCGGTAACTATCGGGAAACCTGCTTGGGACAGTACCGCGTGCCGGAAATGGCGCGTGCACCCGCAGCCGGTCACACGATCACCCTCGATGCTTCGCACACGATCACCTTCGATGATGGCTCAGGATCGCAAGCGGCGAAAGGTATGGCCTATTCCGATCGCATAACGTCTAGCGTGGACGTGCCGGTTTCGAGCAGCAGCTCCACACCTTCCTTGGCGCAGGACAACTGGGAACCGGACACCGTCAACTCGGCAGAAAGTACCGCGTTGCTGGAGCGGATGTGCGCCCGACACTCCTGCGGATCGGTATTGGCCTTGGGCACCACCGCCGCCTGGTCGCCCTCGGAGGACTTGTCGACGGCGAACCCACGCGACTTCTCGTAGTCGACGACACCCTCGAAGGCCTTCTCGGCGTCCCCGACGGTCGCGGCGACCCGGGCGTCCACACTCAACGTGATCGCCTGGTATGAGGTGGATTCCTCGCCGGAGGTGAAACGCAGTTCACAGGTGAACTTCGCCGGGTTCTGCTTCTTGTCGCTGTCGCTTTGGCGGTCGTCCTCCTTGGGGGCGAACTTCTGGATCCCCTCGGCGTTCACCGCGTCGCACAGGTCCTTGACCCGATCGGCTTTGAATTTCCCCGGTTCGGAGGTCTGGGAGTCGGTCGTCCAGACGATGCCAAAACCGACCGCGGCCAACAGCAGCGCGACGGCGAGCAACAGCCCACCGGCCTTGAGCAGCTGCGGGCCCCGGGCCGGGCCACGATGGCTGCCCCGGTGATGCCCGCCGCCCTTACCCGGGCTCGATGGCATATTCGGCTCGATACTCTGAACAGTTATGAGCGTAACCTCCGTATATCCGCAGCTTGAATCGCTGCTGCCTCAGGTGGGCAAGCCTATCCAGTACGTCGGCGGTGAGCTGGGGGCTGTCGTCAAGGACTGGGACGAGGCTACGGTGCGCTGGGCGCTGATGTACCCCGACGCTTACGAGGTCGGTGTTCCGAACCAGGGTATCCAGATTCTCTACGAGGTGCTCAACGAACGCGCCGACGCGTTGGCCGAGCGCACCTATTCGGTGTGGCCGGATCTGGAGAAACTGATGCGGGAGAACGATGTCCCGCAGTTCACCGTCGACGCGCACCGTCCGGTGGGCGCCTTCGACGCCTTCGGGGTCTCGTTCGCCACCGAGATGGGCTACACGAACCTGCTCACCGCGCTGGACCTGGCGGGCATTCCGCTGTCGGCGGCCGACCGGGACGAATCCCACCCGGTCGTGGTGGCCGGTGGCCACGCGGCCTTCAACCCGGAGCCGATCGCCGAGTTCATCGACGCCGCGGTGCTGGGCGACGGCGAGGAGGCCGTCGGCGAGATCACCGACATCATCCGGGACTGGAAGAACGAGGGCCGTCCCGGTGGCCGCGACGAACTGCTGCTGCGCCTGGCCCGCACCGAGAGCATCTACGTCCCCCGCTTCTACGACGTCGACTACCTTCCCGACGGCCGGATCCGGCGAGTGGTCCCCAACCGCGCCGACGTCCCGTTCCGGGTCCACAAGCGAACCACAATGGACCTCGACGCCTGGCCGTACCCGAAGAAGCCGCTGGTGCCGCTGGCCGAGAGCGTGCACGAACGCTACGCGGTGGAGATCTTCCGCGGCTGTACCCGTGGCTGCCGGTTCTGCCAGGCGGGCATGATCACCCGCCCGGTGCGGGAACGCTCCATCACCACCATCGGCGAGATGGTCCACAAAGGCATCGAGGAGTCGGGCTTCAACGAGGTCGGGCTGCTGTCGCTGTCCAGCGCCGACCACTCCGAGATCGCCGACGTGTGCTCGGGCCTGGCCGACCGCTACGAGGGCGAGAACGTCTCGCTGTCGCTGCCGTCCACCCGCGTCGACGCCTTCAACGTCGACCTCGCCAACGAACTGTCCCGCAACGGACGCCGCTCCGGCCTGACCTTCGCCCCCGAGGGCGGCAGCGAACGCATCCGCCGCGTCATCAACAAGATGGTCAGCGAGGAAGACCTCATCAACACCGTCGTCACGGCCTACGGCAACGGTTGGCGGCAGGTGAAGCTGTACTTCATGTGCGGCCTGCCCACCGAGACCGACGAGGACGTCGTCGGCATCGCCGACATGGCGCACAAGGTGATCAAGGCCGGACGCACGGCCTCCGGCCGCAGCGACATCCGCTGCACCGTCTCCATCGGAGGGTTCGTTCCGAAGCCGCACACCCCGTTCCAGTGGGCCGCCCAGACCGACGCCGAGACCGTCGACCGGCGGCTGAAGTTGCTCAAGGACGCCATCAACTCCGAGAAGTCCCTGGGCCGCGCCATCGGTTTCCGCTACCACGACGGCCGCCCCTCGCTCATCGAGGGACTGCTGTCGCGCGGCGACCGCCGCCTGTCGGGCGTCATTCGCAAGGTGTGGGAGGAGGGCGGTCGCTTCGACGGCTGGAGCGAACACTTCTCCTACGAGCGCTGGTACGACGCCGCCGAGGCCGTCCTGCCCGAACACGGCGTCTCGTTCGCCTGGTACACCACCCGCGAACGCGACGAGAACGAAGTGCTGCCCTGGGACCACCTCGACTCCGGCCTCGACAAGGACTGGCTGTGGTCGGACTGGCAGGACGCGATCTCCGAGGTCGAACTCGACGACTGCCGCTGGACCCCGTGCTTCGACTGCGGCGTCTGCCCCGCCATGGACACCGAGATCCAGATCGGCCCCACCGGCAGGAAGCTGCTGCCGTTGAGCGTCGCGGGCGCCGACTCCCGTCCGGTCTCGGCGGTGAGCGGACAGTGAGCCCCAAGAAGCAACCCGAACCGCAGGAACCGGCGGTGCAGCGGCTGCGGATCCGCTACACCAAACGCGGCCGGCTGCGGTTCACCTCGCACCGCGACTTCGCCCGCGCCCTGGAGCGGGCGCTGCGCCGCGCCGGGGTCCCGATCGCCTACTCGTCCGGCTTCCACCCGCACCCCCGGGTGTCCTACCAGTCGGCGGCGCCCACCGGCGTGGCCAGCGAAGCCGAGTACGCCGAGCTGGCGCTGCGCCGCGAGGCCGACTGCGACGAGATGGCCAAGGCCCTGGACGCCGCGCTGCCCGATGGTCTCGACATCCTGGAGGTCGTCGAGGCCCGCACCAGCGGCTTCGCCGACCGGATGGAGGCCTCGCACTGGCGTATCGAGCTGCCCGAGCTCGAACCGGAGCGTCTGGACGCGGCGGTCGCGGCGTTCCTGGCCGCCGAGACGGTCACCGTCACCCGGCTGACCAAGAAGGGCAACCGCGCCTTCGACGCGAGAAACGCCGTGGTCAGCGCCAAGACCGAGCCGGTTGCCGGGCCCGCTTCAGCCAGGTGTGCCATACTCGACCTTGTCGTGCGGCAGGTGACACCTGCGGTACGGCCCGATGACGTCTTGTCCGGGTTGTCGCTGGTAGCGAACTTGGAGCTGCCGGTGCCACCCCGAGTCACCCGGCTAGCACAGGGGCCGCTGACGGAGTCCGGTGACATCGCCGATCCTCTCCACGCGGATCGTGTACATCCGCGTGTCAGCGCCGGTGAGTGATCGCTGGCCTGATTGCCTCGCGGCGGTGTCCGACCCGCGCAGCGGCTGGCGACAGCCGGGACGTCGCCGGTGAAAGCCGCTCACCAGAGCGGGCTCGACCCTAGGGGTGTTTCGGGTCGGGCGATGAAGACTTCGGCACCGCCCGCGGGTGGCGCCAGCTGACTAGTCGAGCCCGTGTGGCTGCGCAATGGCAAAGGTTGCGCGCCCGGGTCCGGCGGAAAACGGAGTGGTATTCCACATGCACGACGACGATTCCAATCGGCAGCGGGTTCAGCCCGCGCCCCTTCTGTTCGTCGCTCCGCAAGCCCAGGCGGCCCCACCGCCGCCGGCGCGCACCGAGAGCGACTCCACCGAGACCGAGGAGACCGGGGTGAAGCGGCGCCGCCGCTCCCGGTCCCGCAGCGGTGGCGGCAACGAAGCGGCCGAGGCCGAGGAAACCCAGCAGACCGACGACGAGCCCCAGGCCCCGACCCGGCGCCGCACCCGCAAACGCGGCGCCGAGCGTGAGACCGCCGCCCCCGAGGCCGCCGAGCCCGAAGCCGAGGACGACGGCGACGACGACGAGACCGCCCGCGGCAAACGCGGCCGCCGGGGCCGTCGCGGCCGGGGCCGTGGCAAGGGCACCGGCGCCGACGGCGGCGACACCGAGGACACGCCGGGTCAGGACGACGACGAGCAGCAGCCCGCCGCCGACACCGACGCCGACGGGGTGACACGCCGACGTCGCCGCCAGCGCAAACGCGCGGGCAGCGCGAGCGACAAGAGCGCCGCCGACAGCGACGGCAAGACCGAGGTCGTGGTCAAGGTCCGCAAGGCCCGCGAGGTCTCCGGCGACGACGTCCAGGGCCTGTCCGGCTCCACCCGGCTGGAGGCCAAACGGCAGCGCCGTCGCGAAGGCCGTGGCCAGCGCCGCACCCGCCCGCAGGTCATCAGCGAATCCGAGTTCCTGGCCCGCCGCGAATCCGTGGCCCGCACCCTGGTGGTGCGCGGACACGGCGACCGCACCCAGATCGCGGTCCTGGAGGACGACCTGCTCGTCGAGCACTTCGTCACCCGCGCGGGCGGCCAGGGCATGGCGGGCAACGTCTACCTGGGCAAGGTCCAGAACATCCTGCCCAGCATGGAGGCCGCGTTCATCGACATCGGCCGGGGCCGCAACGCCGTCCTGTACGCGGGCGAGGTCAACTGGGACCGCACCGGCCTGTCGGGACGCACCCGCACCATCGAGCAGGCCATGAACGCCGGCGACTCGGTGCTGGTCCAGGTCACCAAGGACCCGGTCGGCCACAAGGGCGCCCGCCTGACCAGCCACATCGCGCTGTCCGGCCGCCACCTCGTCTACGTGCCGCACGGCAACGCCTCGGGCATCTCGCGCAAGCTCCCGGACTCCGAGCGCCGACGGCTGCGCAGCACGCTCAAGAAGCTCGTCCCCGAGGGCGCGGGCGTCATCGTCCGCACCGCGGCCGAGGGCGCCGACACCGACGACCTCGAACGCGACATCGCCAGGTTGCAGAGCGAGTGGGAGGCCATCGAGGCCAAAGCGGCGAAGGGCGGCGCCCCGGCATTGCTGCACGCCGAACCCGACCTGCTCGTCCGCGTCGTCCGCGACGTCTTCAACGAGGACTTCAACGAGGTCATCGTCGACGACGACGCCGCCTACGCCGAGGTCGAGAAGTACCTCAGCTCCGTCTCGCCCGACCTGGTGTCCCGGCTGAAACGGCACACCGGCACCGGCGACATCTTCGCCGAACAGCGCGTCGACGAACAACTGCTCAAGGCGCTGGACCGCAAGGTGTTCCTGCCCTCGGGCGGTAGCCTCGTCATCGACCGCACCGAGGCGATGACGGTCATCGACGTCAACACCGGCAAGTTCACCGGCGCGGGCGGCAACCTCGAGGAGACCGTCACCCGCAACAACCTGGAGGCGGCCGAGGAGATCGTCCGGCAGCTGCGGCTGCGCGA